>JAZRUW010000006.1:0-35798 GCA_045652745.1 Clostridia bacterium | reverse complement strand
TTAATATAATTCATATTCGGCATATACAGGCTGCCTTCCGAAATTTTGGCTTTGCAACCGTTTAAAATGCCGAACAAGGAAACATCTATCTTTTTGAGTGCGTTTAAAATTTCACCCCAACCGCCATTTTTAGCACTTGCTTTGCGCACCGGTTGTACCGGAGCAGATGCCTGCTTCGGTGGCGGTACCATTTCAGGCACCGGGACGGCCTCTTGCGCCGTCATCGGCGGTTCTTGGGGTATCGGCGGCACCTCCCACGGCGGTGGCTCCTCAACCGGCGCTGCCTGCATCGGCGATGCCTCTATAACCTGCGGTTTCGGTGTGCTCTGTACCACGCGCACCGGTGCGGTGCCCGCCAACTGTCCTTCCAACGCTTCAATGCGCGCCAAAAGGCTCGCTTGGGAAGTATCCATCGTTTCATCACACAGGCGAATCATCGCCAATTCATATACCACGCGCACACTTTTGGCATTTTTCGCCTCCGCCTGCGCCGCGGTCAACACATCTATACAATAACCGAGCTGTGCGGACGTAAAGGCTTTCGCCTGTTTTTCAATCACCGACAATACATCTGCACCGCAATCAAAAAGTTTGTCCGCCTGCTTACAGGTACCGAACACCAAAATATCGCGAAACCGCTGAATCAGTCGGTCTGTAAAATTGGTTAAATCCTTGCCATTTGCAACGGTCTGCGCCAAAGCCTCTAATACCGCGCCGGTATCCTTGCAGGCAATCGCGTTAATACAGTCATCAAGCAATGTATCTGCGGCCACGCCGAGCACCTGCTCTACACTTTCACGAGTAATATTCGTACCTGCGGCGCTGATGCACTGGTCAAGCATACTGAGTGCATCGCGCATACCGCCGTCGGCCAGACGTGCAATCAGTTCAAGTGCCTCTACCTCAGCCTCGATATTTTCTGCCGTAACAATTTCACGCATACGAAGCGTAATATCCTTTACGCTGATGCGCTTAAAATCAAAGCGTTGACAACGAGATGTAATCGTCGGCGGCAATTTGTGTGCCTCCGTTGTCGCCAGAATAAACACAACATACGGCGGCGGCTCTTCGAGCGTTTTTAACAGTGCGTTAAACGCACCGGACGAGAGCATATGTACCTCGTCGATGATATAGATTTTATATTTTGCCTGCGCTGCGCTGTATGCAACCTCATCGCGAATTTCGCGGATGTTGTCTACACCATTGTTGGACGCAGCGTCAATTTCCACAATATCCAGCACACTGCCTTCGGATACACCTCGGCAAATGCTGCATTCGTTACACGGATTTGCATTTTGCGGATTTTCACAGTTAATCGCTCTTGCAAAAATTTTCGCGCAGGAGGTCTTACCGGTACCGCGCGTACCACAAAACAAATACGCATGCGCCGTCTTACCGGACAGTATTTCATTTTTGAGCGTAGACACAATATGATTCTGACCGATTACATCGTCAAAAGTCTGCGGTCTCCACTTTCGGTACAATGCCTGATATGCCACGTGTATTCCTCCTACAAATAAATAAAGTCATACAGCTCTGCTTCGAAGTCGGTTTTCCATGCGGTATGTTTGCCGACGACTCAGCCTCGGCACCCCCGTATCACACCGGGAACATCGCTTATTGCTGCTCGGTTCCCCGCCTGACAAGGTTCACGGGTCTCGGTCGCACGGGACCGACGCCTCATTGCCGTCAAAACAAACGCCTGCCATACAAAACCGCCCCTTGGCAGAGCATTCGCCCTTGCTATAGCGGATTGCAAGTTCAGGGTACCGCTACCACCCCGGCTAGTACGACTATATTATTATATCCTATTTTTCAGATTTGTGCAACTGTTTTTCATACTTTTAAGCAGAAAATAAAAAACGGCGAAAACGCCGTTTTTTAAACATCAATTTCTCTTTTTCAGGAATACTAACAACGCTTTGGACACCGCGGTGGAAATAATGCCGCAGGTGATGATTTCGGCGATACTGTTGGAAACAAATACGCCCCATACAAAAAGCCAGGCACTCTTCTCACCTGCAATCTGTGCAAAAACAGGCGTGTGCGAAAACATCGCCACAAGCGTACCCAAAAATAAAACTGTATTCAGCAATGGCGCAGCAATCGAACCGATGCACACCGAAAATACGTTATCACCGCTCAGACGATGCATCGCCTTGTATGTAAGACCGCAAAGCCATCCCATCAGCGTACGCGGGACGATACACAAAATGAGTGTGCCGACCGCCTGATAATTAAACAGAAGCGTTGTCATGCCGCCACCGCCGCTGATTGCGCTCCAAGCGCTGGTCAAGCCGAAAATCAGGCCCATAATCGCGCCCGCACCCGGACCGAGCGTAATGGCCGCCACCGCAATCGGCACGGTCAGAATGGTCACATTCAAAATCGGTGTACGGATATAACCGAGCCCCGTGGCAACCATCAAAAGCAGTATTGCGGCAAACAAAGTCAAACGAATCCAGTACTGCAAATTTGTATGTTTCATGTCAACTCCCCCTCTTGTCGTACCCATTTTATCACAAAAGCCGAATTGTATCAAGCGACTATGCTTTTTTATTTATACATTTCACAATGTCGCCGACACCGCCGAAAACATATTTCGGTCTGTACGGGAATTTTTGAATATCCTCTTCGGATGTCACACCGGAAAGCACCAAAATCGTATCCACATTCGACTCAATGCCTGCAATAATATCCGTATCCATTCTATCGCCGACAAAGGCAATTTCTTCACTGTGACAACCGAGTTTATTAAGTCCGTGCCGCAGCATAATAGGGTTGGGTTTGCCTACAAAATAGGCCTTCCTCTCCGTGGCAATTTCAATCGGCGCAATCAAAGAACCCGTCGCCGGTGCAATCCCTCTCGCGGTCGGTCCCGTAACGTCCGGATTTGCGCCAATCAGTTTCGCACCTTTGAGCACCAGTTCAATCGCCTTTTCAATTTTTTCAAAACTGTAAGTTCTGGTTTCACCCACCACAACATAATCCGGATTTACGTCGTTCATATAAATATGTTGGTCATAAAGCGCCTTCGTCAGCGCCGCTTCGCCGATAACATAAGCGGTACATCCCGGATTCTGACTGTTTAAAAACGCCGCCGTCGCCATCGCACTCGTGTAAAAATGTTCGGGCGATACACTAAGCCCCATTCTTTCCAGTTTCATACTAAGCTCATGCGGCGTTCTTTCGGGACTGTTTGTTAAAAAAACAAACTTTTTATTGGTTGTCTGCATCCACTGGACAAACTCATGCACACCATCCAAAATTTTTTCGCCGTGATAAATCACGCCGTCCATATCACATATAAACCCTTTTTTATCTAAAATCTGCTGCATAGTTTCCTCCTCGCATTCCAAAACCATTACGTTTATTATATCACAATTCCAAGAAAAATCAACCGCCTACGGAACAATTTGCCGGTTTAAAGCGTTTGTTAAATTATAGTTATAAACTTTTTGTAAACATACCAAAATACACATGTATTACAATTGACAGTAAAACATGAATGGTGCTATAATAGAAATATCTATTGTACATAAACAGAAACGGAGGCCTTGAACTTGAAAGAAAATGAAATCATCGTAAACAGTTTTTCAAGTGAGGATATAAATAGAAAAAAGACCAACATCTCTTTTGACATTCCCCAGCCGCAGGGCTTAGAGGATCGCTATGCGTCCGAAATGCCCCGTCGCCGTGCAGGTGCTGCGCCGAGCAGTCGAAAAACATCTGCCCCCAAAGCGAAAAAACCAACCGCAAAAAAAACGTCGGGCACGGGGGGCTCTGGCGGCAAAAAGCCGTCGCAAAAAAAACGAAAAATTATGCTTTTGGCGTTTGTCATCGCACTCGTTTTGCTCTTGGTCGGCAGCTGTAAACTCATTACGTTTTTAAATAACCCCTTAATCGGCGAAACCAACGAAGATATTTTAAATGCACAGGATGAAATTCAGGACAATATGGTGACCGTTCTTTTGGTCGGTGCAGACGGCGGCGGCACAAACACAGATACGATTATGCTCGCCGTACTCAACAACCAAACCAAAGAAATCAGTTTGCTGTCCGTACCGCGTGATACGCGCGTTCCGAACCCGTACGGCGGAAGCGGCTATGCAAAAATCAATTCCGTCTATGCCGCAAAAGGTATGGCCGGCCTGATTTCACAGGTGCGTGATGTAACCGGCATGCCCATTAATTTCTACGCCATGATTAACTTTAAAGGCTTCCGTGAGGCGATTGACATTTTAGGCGGCGTACGTTTCAACGTACCGGTACGTATGAAATACTACGACCCGCTTCAGAATTTAGACATTGACCTCTATCCGGGCATGCAGCTACTTGACGGTGACAAAGCCGAACAGCTCGTGCGTTGCAGAAGCGTATATGCACAGGCCGATTTGGCGCGTACAGAAGTACAGCGCAAATTTATCAGTGCCGTGATTGAGCAGCATGCAACTGCAAAGAATTTAACCAAACTGCCGGATTTATATAAAGCCATGGAGCCGTATGTAAAAACGAGTATCACCGCAAACGATGCCATCAAATACGGCGCAGCCGTTGTCGGTATTGACGCAGAAAACATCAAGTCCTATATGTTACCGGGCGCAGCCGGCAATTACGGTAGCAGCGGTATCTCTTATTTCGTATACGACGCTGAAGCAGCTGAAGACCTGGCCAAAGAAATCGGCTTTAAGAATCCGAAGGTCAAGAAAATCTCATCTCCGGGCAAGCCGAACAACGGCGTAACCGATGCAGACGATGTAGATGCGAACCAAACCCTCGAACCCGAAGACCAAACGCCGCCGGAAGACGATGAAGCAATCCGCGACGATGACAAGGAAACTTCAGACAAGGATAAGGACACAAATAAGGACGAAGATAAAACAACTGACAAAGATAAGAATGAAGACAACAAGGAGGACGAGCAAGAGCCGTCCAAGCCGCCGAAGGATGAAGAGGATAAGCCGGCAGAAAAACCGGCCGAGAAACCAACGCAGAATCCTAACGATTATCCGGACGGCATCTGAAAACAACATGCAAAAAGGACTACCAATTGGTAGTCCTTTTTCGTAAGAAATTTAATTATTCTGCAATTTCAGCGACTTCTTCAGCCAATGCGGTCTCGTACTTTGCCAGAATTGCATTTTCCAGATACTCACGCATTTGCGCATTGATCGGATGGGCAATGTCTTTGAATTCTCCGTCCGCCGTCTTTCTGCTCGGCATAGCAATAAATAACTTATCCTGTCCCTCGATAATCTTAATATCATGAACAACGATAGCGTTATCAAAGGTCACCGAAACAACGGCCTTCATCTTACCCTCTGCATTAATCTTTCTCACTCTGATATCCGTTATCTCCACGATATTCACCTCCCTGCGACAGACATTTTCGCACACATCTGCCATGTTATTACACAATCACTATCTCATACTTTCCAAATAAAGTCAATACTTTCTTGTCAATTTAACTATACATTTTCACATAATTCGACAATTTTCGGCATAATAATTGTGCACTTTTAACATATGACCAATGTGGTTTTTGTAATATTAGCACAATCACTCAATGTTCAACAGCCTTTCATTAAAATTATCTCTCTTTTTCAAAAAAATATGTTTCATTTTTTTGTCTTTTGTTATATAATAAGATATATGAATATGTAAGACTACGGGAGTTATGCAAACCATGAATGATTTTCATATGGAACAGTTAAATAAAAATGCACATATACACTTTATCGGCATCGGCGGCATCAGCATGAGCGGTCTTGCACACATTTGCCTCATAGAAGGCTACCGCGTGACCGGTTCGGATGCAGGCACATCGCCGATTCTTTCCAAACTTGCGCAGGCCGGCGCTACCATTTACAAGGGCCACGATGCGCAAAACTGTATCGGTGCGGATTTGGTGGTGTACACCGCGGCCATCCGCGCGGACAATCCGGAGCTGGTGTATGCGCGTGAAAACGGCATCCGCAATATGGAACGCTCTGTCTTTTTAGGCGGCGTAATGCGCAATTTTTCCGACTGCGTATGCATTGCCGGCACGCATGGTAAAACCACAACCACATCTATGATGTCGCACGTTTTGCTCGCACATGACTGTGACCCGACCATTTTAATCGGCGGCGAACTCGATGCCATCGGCGGAAACTACCGCTTGGGCAAAAGCAATTATTTTTTGACCGAGGCTTGCGAGTACCACAGTTCTTTTCTGGAGTTTTTTCCGAAATACGCTTTGATTACCAATGTGGATGCAGACCATTTGGATTACTTTAAAGATTTGGAGCATATCAAGCAAACCTTTAAAGCCTATGCCGCTCTGCCCGGCAAAGACGGCTTCGTTATCGCCTGCGGCGACGACGAAAATACGATGGAATGTGTAAACGAAACCGAAGCCACCTGCATCACCTACGGTATAGATACAAAAAACGATGTGCATCCGACGGCGGTATATACCAAGAACAACTGTAACTGCTTTGAAATTGAAACGGATGAAGGTACGCTTTGCGTACAGTTACAGGTTGCCGGAAAGCATAATCTGTTAAACGCGCTTGCCTGTTTTGCCATCGCTAAGGCAATGGGCATCGATGCGCAAACCGTCAAACGCGGCGTAGAAAGCTTCACGATGGTACATCGCCGTTTTGAAAAGAAAGGTGAGTTTGGCGGCGCACTGGTTGTGGACGACTATGCACACCACCCAACGGAAATCAAATGTACGCTGGAAGCGGCAAAACAAATTGCCGAAGGGCGTGTAATCGTTGCTTTTCAGCCGCACACCTATACACGCACCTATACATTACTTCATGAATTTTCCGAAGCGTTTTATAACGCAGACGAAGTGCTTGTGTTTGACATCTATGCCGCGCGCGAAAAAGATACCGGTTTAATCCACGCGCGCAATCTCGCAGAAAAACTACAAAAAAACGGCGTGAATGCAAGTTACGCGGAGGGCGGATTTGATGCCGCAACTGCTCTGCTGAAAGAAAAACTGCAACCGGGCGATATTTTTATCACCATGGGCGCAGGCAACATTTATGCAGTCGGCGAAGCATTGTTGAAATAAAACGATAAACGAAAAGACCATCCTTGGGCGAATGTGCTTAAGAACACTCGCCCAAGATGGTCTTTTTTCTTTAATCTAACGTTTTTGTTATAAAATCATAATAGTATTCACTCCACGGCAGGTCGTAGCCGAGATACACCAACTGCCAGCCGAAGATACGTTCAAAGAATCTGCGATTGACGTAAGTAGTATGACCTGCATGCAAGATGACCTCACCGACTTGGATTTCCTCGCCGTTTACAGTAGCGGTGGTTGCACCGATACGCGTAGTAATCGTATCAAACCACGGACTCGTAATCGTAATCGTGCCATCGTCGGTAAAATCAATTTCGAACTGGTCGTCATAGGCTGCTTCAAATGTTGCGCGCAGCGGCACATAATACTGACCATCAATCATAGGAAGCGCCAAAGTAGCAACGGAAATATAGTAGTACGGATAGTCTATTTCTTCTTCCTCTGCCGCCATCTGCTGTGCAAGCAAATCCGAATAGGATACCGAATTTTCCGCAGTCAGCATCGGGTACTTAACCGAAACGCTTTTCCCCCAGGCATTCAGTTTCATTTCCTCGCAAACCGTTGCAGCGATTCTGCCCTCACCGTCTAACACCCAGCTCTCGCCCGTCGGGTCTAACACAGAAAAAATGTCGCGCAGACAGATGTCTACATCCATTTGCGTTGTAACCTTTTGTACGGCTTTTGCGCCGTTGAAGCTTACCTGCATCGTATAGCCGTCCTCGCCGAGCAAAGAAATCTGCGGTGCAATCGTCAACGTCTGAATTTTAATTTCATCCGCCTCGGCCGGTGTGATTACCTCCAGCGGCACAAACCAGTCCACAACCTCACAGTAAAGTTCGGAAATGTAACGGCTGAAATTCTCGCTGTCAAAATGAACCGTGCAGCTTCGATATGCAACATCTACCGTTGCGTACTGCTCAATCAGTTCGCGATTGCGTTGCATCAGTTTTTGCATAGCTTCTTGGTTATATATCATCTGCAAAAGGCCGGAAACCAACTGCTTGTCTTCCTCGGAGCCGGCTACCTCCAGAATTGCAAACACATCAATTACCATATACTTCGGCGCTGTCGGCGAAGAAGAAATTACCAAAAGTTTCGGATTTGCCGCATCTGTCAAATCCATATCCAACCAAATACCCGTGCGGCCCTGCACCTGCACATCCAAATTTGAATTGATGCAAACATCTTTTCTGGCTTCCGTTTCCAGACTCATTTCGATGCGCTTAAAATCCTCACGAATCTTTACGGCGACTTTCGCCGTCTGCTTCTGATTTAAAATACCCTCCAACATCAGCGGAAGGTCAAACATTGCACCGAATTCCGACTCGGAAAGCGTATAAGTGAGTTCTTCCAGCAGTTCCGGCGCAATTTCAAACTCCGTGGAAATCTCCTGCGTTGCGCTATACGTCAAAAGCGAGTTGTCCGTTAAAAAATCCAACCCGGCCGCGGACGCAAACGTGCCGGAAAGCAACAAAACCGCGCTCAGTAAAATACAAATCCATTTCTTCATTAAAAAAGCCTCCCTTGATGTAGATGGTTACTACCACCATTTTATACCAAGGGAGACTTATCTGTCAACTTATTTGCTAAATGTTCTCTGCAACCATTTTACCGCTTCCATAACCGGGATAATCAAAAGTGCAATTCCCATGGAAACCGCATATTCCGCAAGCGAAATGTGCTCAAATCCGAATGCCTGCGACAAAAACGGAATATAAATCACCGCTGTCGTACAAACAAATGAAAGCACCATCGCGCCCCAGAGATATACATTGTGGCTTTGCATTTTAAACACACTGCCGCGACGCGAACGCATGTTAAACGAATGGAAAATCTCAATCATGGACAGCGTGAGAAATGCCATGGTCATACCATGGGAACTGTCCACCGCTTCCCATCTGCCGGACTCCATGAAGTGGCCGATAAAGTAGGATGCAAGTGTCATCACCGTTACAAGGCAACCCTGAAACGCAACGTCAAAGCCGAGACCGCCTGCGAAGATACCTTCTTTAGAATCACGCGGTGCACGCATCATGATATCCTGCTCGCTTTTTTCCATGCCGAGTGCAAGTGCCGGGAAACAGTCCGTAATCAGGTTAATCCACAAAAGGTGTGCCGGCTTTAAAATGGTAAAGCCCATCAACGTGGAGAAAAAGATGGAAAGCACCTCTGCAAGATTAGACGAAAGCAAGAACTGTACCGCTTTGCGGATATTGTCATAAATACGTCTGCCTTCCTCTACCGCAGAAACGATTGTGGCAAAGTTATCGTCTGCCAGGACCATATCGGCAACATTTTTGGTAACGTCTGTACCGGTAATACCCATACCGACACCGATGTCGGCAATTTTAATCGACGGCGCGTCGTTTACACCGTCACCGGTCATGGCCGTAATCTTGCCTTTGGCGCGCCAAGCCTTGACAATACGCACCTTATGCTCCGGCTGCACACGGGCATAGACATTGTAACGCTCAATATTTTCCAGAAGCTGTTCATCGCTGATGCTGTCAAGCTGCGCGCCGGTGATTGCACCTTCCGCGCTTTCCAAAATACCCAAATCCTTAGCAATGGCCACAGCTGTATCAATATGGTCACCGGTAATCATCACCGGACGGATACCTGCCGCACGGCATTTTTCAATTGCCAAAACAACTTCCGGACGTACCGGGTCAATCATACCCGAAAGGCCGATGTAGCAAAGCTCTTGTTCCAGAGCCTCCGCTTCGGTATTCTCCGGCATTACATCATAACTGCGCATTGCCGCGCAGAGTACACGAAGTGCGTTATCGGCAAAACCTTTATTTTCCGCCAAAATCTGTGCGCGCACTTCATCGGTCATTTCCAGCACCTGCGCGCCGTCCCAATAGGTTGTACAACGCTTGAGCACCTCATCCGGTGCACCTTTGGTGTACTGGACAAAGCCGCCGTCCGGCAACTGGTGCACGGTAGACATCATCTTGCGCACCGAATCAAACGGCGCTTCCCCGACACGCGGATATTGCTTGCCAAACACATTTTTGTCCATGCCCATCTTGGTTGCATCATTGACGAGTGCACACTCCGTCGGCTCACCGACCGCTTCGTTGGCATCCCCGACCTGTGCATCGCTGCACAGCGCCATCGCCAGCACAAGTTTTTCTGTGTCTGCGCCGGCGTGCTTTACAACCGTCATTTTGTTCTGTGTCAGCGTACCGGTTTTATCCGAGCAGATAATCTGCGTACAACCAAGCGTTTCTACGGCCGTCAGTTTACGGATAACGGCGCTGCGCTTGGACATGTTGGTCACCCCGATGGAAAGCACAATCGTTACCACCGCCGCCAGACCTTCCGGAATGGCCGCTACCGCAAGACTGACTGCCACCATAAAGGTATCCAACAGCGCTTCACCGGTAAACGACGGATACAGGCGGATAATATCCAACGCAAAAATGAACAGGCAGATGCCCAATACAAGGAAACTCAAAATCTTGCTGAGCTGACCGAGTTTTTTCTGCAGCGGCGTTTCTTCATCCTTTGCGCTCACAAGCGCCTCGGCAATCTTACCCATTTCGGTATCCATACCCGTCGCCGTAATCACCGCTCTGCCTCGGCCGTATACAATCGTGCTGCCCATATAAACCATATTTTTACGGTCACCGAGCGGCACATCTGCCGCGCCTTGTGCATCGAGCACTTCTGCTGTCTTATTGACCGGAACCGATTCGCCCGTCAGTGCCGCTTCTTCAGCTTTCATGCTGGCATTTTCAATGATGCGCGCATCTGCCGGCACGGCATCGCCGGCTTCCAAAACGATAATGTCGCCCGGAACGAGGTTTTCGCTTTTTACAATACGCAGCTGTCCGTCGCGAATGACCTTGCTCGTCGCCGCCGCAATCTCCTGCAGGGCGGCAATTGCCTTTTCCGCCTTACTCTCCTGCAGTACACCGAGTACGGCATTGATGATGACAACGGCTAAAATAATCACAACATCCGCCAAAGACTCACCCGAATAAACGGCAGTGATGCCCGACACGATAGCCGCCGCAATCAAAATTAAAATCATCGGGTCGGAAAGTTCTTTTAAAAACCGTTCAATCACGGTCACCTTTCTGCCCTCACGCAACTTGTTTGCGCCATGCTTTTCCAGACGCTTCTGTGCTTCCTGTTCGCTCAGGCCGTTTTCACCGACCGCCTGCGCCGCAAGCACGTCGTCTGTACTTACCAGATACTCTTTCACGTTCTCTACTTCCTTTCATTTCTCTTAGTATATGCAAGTAAATTATAAATTAAAAAGACTTACCTGCCTTTTTTGCAGATAAGTCTTGTCATTTGATATAAAGCCAGAGGATAAACCACTTGCTGTTGACTTTATCGCACGTATACACATGCTGACTACTCCCTTACTTGTGTGTATTTTAACGCCCAATCGGGGATTTGTCAAGTAAAAAATCAAAAATTATGCCTTTTTCATCGCGCGGATCAGACAAAATGCCTGCTGAACCGTATCGGACAAGTTTGCGGCCGCATTGGTTATATCCATTGCTTCTTCCAGCGTACACGGTTTTCTTAAAATCGGAAAAAAGGCATCAATGCCGTGCGCATTGCAACCAACCGCATCCGCGGTCACGCAACCGGAAAATGCCAGCACCGGCTTTTGATATTTCTTTGCAAGTTTCGCCACACCAATCGGCGCTTTGCCCATATAAGACTGTCCGTCAAGTCTGCCCTCACCCGTAATGACAAAATCCGCCTCCGGAATATGCGCTTCCAGACCGGTTTCGCGAATCACCAAATCCACGCCCGAAGAAAGTGTTGCATTCAGATAGGACAACAGCGCAAAACCCATGCCGCCAGCCGCACCTGTACCTGCCTGCATCGCATCTGCCTTAGGCAAAACAGCTTTGGTCAGCTCGGCATAGCGCGCAAGCCAAGCGTCCATCTGAGCAATCATCTCAGGCGTTGCACCCTTTTGCGGGCCGTACACCGCACTGCAACCAAGCTCGCCGCAAAGTACATTCGTCACATCGCAAGCCACGCAGAATTCACATTCCTTTAACTCTGCAAGCGCCTTGTCCGTACGGATGGTTTCAATATCACGAAGACCGCGCCCGCCGAGTGCCACCGGCTTGCCTTGCGCATCCAAAAACGCAAAGCCGAGTGCCTGCAACATGCCGATACCACCGTCATTGGTCGCACTGCCGCCAATGCCGACAACAAACTTTCTGCAGCCGTTTGCAATTGCATCTGCAATCATCTCGCCCACGCCGTAAGTGGTTGTATACAAAGGATTTCTCTCCTCCGGTGTCACCAATGTAATGCCGGCTGCCGCGGACATTTCGAGCACCGCCGTCTTCGTCTTCGGAATGTAGCCGTAACTGCCCGAAATCGGCTTGCCGAGCGGACCCGTCACCGTTACCGTACGCATTTCGCCGCCGGTTGCCGCTACGATTGCTTCTACCGTACCTTCACCGCCGTCCGCCAAAGGCGAAATATACACCTCGGCCTCAGGATATACACGGCGTACACCCTCTGCAATCGCCGCACCCGCTTGAAAGGTCGAAAGACTACCTTTAAAAGAGTCAATTGCTACTGTAACTTTCATTGTAGTTTTCCCCCCTTTTATATCCCGTTGTCTATGCAATAGTGCTTTACCACATAAACAATATCCTTTAATTCATGTTCAAACTGCTCTACCAGCGCGCTCAATCGCTCGGTCTTCGCGCGTCCTGCACGGCCCAAATCGATTTGCGCTTCGCCCCATGTGCCGACCGAAAGCAATTCAAGCGTATAACCGACATGTTCGCCCGCTACAGCCAAAAGCGACGAAAAGTTCCCTTCTGCGCCGCCCCAATTTCCGCTCGCGGCCAAAGGTTCGTCCGCATCATCCGCCTCCGCGGCAATTTGTAAAATTGCCGTCAGGCTGTACGGCGCATCATAGATTGCTTTTTGTGCAAAGTCCCACAGCCATTTTGCCGCTTTTACGTCGTTTGGGCCGTACTCAAAGCCAAGAAACATTTCTACATTGTCTGCTTCCGAGGCAACCGTCATCACCAGATGCCCGTCTTCTTCATATACTTTGGTCGTAATCGGTGCTTTCTTTTCATAATATACCTTGCTCATATTACGCCTCTTTCATGTATTCCATCGTCACGTGTTCTACGCCCTCTTCCAAAAACGGCTCTGAAACGATGGTAAACCCGAGTTTTTTATAAAACCCGACCGCTTGCATTTGTGCATGCAAACTAATTTTGTTCACGCCTTGCGCAAACAGCAAGTCCATGCTCTTTTGCATCAAAGTCCGCCCGTGTCCTACGCCACGATGCAGCGTCAATACTCTGCCGATGTGATAAGCCTTGTCATCGGTTTCATCAACATACGCACGCAGGTACGCAATCACGCGTCCTGCATCTTCAAAAAAGCAATGCAAACTGCGATAATCCACATCATCCATGTCCTGACAGATGATGTTTTGCTCAAGCATGAACACTTCGCATCTTGATTTAAGTATTTCATATAACTCGGCATTTGTCAACTCATCAAACGATTTTGCATAAAATTTCATATTTCACCTCGCGCCGCAAGCGCCAAAAGCAAAGGATAAAATTTATGTGCATACCCCTTGTATGTATATAAATTTTTCCGCAGTATTTCGCTGAATTTGCCTTTTCCGCTCCCCGAACAGCCGATAATAATGACTTTTTTCATTCTATCTCAACCTTTACTGACTGCTTTTTTAATACCATTTCATGAATATCCATTTTACTGCTTTTCATTGTAAAATTTGTGCACAATTTAGATGCCTAGCTTTTAGCGATATACTCGCTTACGCTCGTGCGATATATTTTCACTTAGTTCAAATGCGATATAACCTCATTTCATTCGGTTGCGATATGATATAAATTCCTTTTCTCGTCCCGAAGGGACATATCGCATCTTTAGATATATCGCATACGCAGTATATATCGCAAATTCCATCAGGAATTTATATCGCTGAGTTTAATCGTTTCACGATTAAACTCATTGTACCACACAATCCCCGTATTTGCAACAAATTCACCGCAAGCGAAAAATTCCCGGTGACGGTAAGTCACCGGGAATTTGATTTGTTCAACTTATCTTACAATCATGGATAAAATGAAGATGCCGAGCATCGTTGCAATACCCATCCACAAAGTCAGCATGGTCTGTGTCTTATAGCCCTGCTGCGGTGTCATCTGACCGAAATTTGTTACAACCCAGAAATAGGAATCGTTTGCGTGCGACACGGTCATAGCACCAGCACCGATGGCCATAACGGTCAACGCGGTCAGGGCCGGCGTAGCCAAGCCGAGCGGCGCTAAAAGCGGCGCCATAATACCTGCGGTTGTTGTAATGGCAACCGTAGAAGAACCCTGTGCAGTCTTCAAAATTGCCGCAAGCAGGAATGGGAAGAAAATGCCGAGGCTCATTAAGAACCCTGCATTGTCGATGATATACTGTACCATCGTGGTCGAAGAAATGACCTTGCCGAGCACACCGCCGGCTGCCGTTACAAACAAAATCGGACCAACGGTTTTAAGCGTACTGTCGGAGATGGCATAAAAGTCTTTCATCTTTTTCGCCGTTGCCAACTGAATAATGGCTAAAACTGCACCTGCAGCCAACGCGATAACCGGCTTGCCAAGGAACGTGCAAACCTCTAAAACTGTACCTGTAAGGCCTGCGACGGATGCAATTGTGCCCAGTGCCATCAACAACACCGGAACAACCAGCGGCGCAAGAGAATTCAAACCGTTCGGCAACTTACCGAACTCGGCAATCAGTTCTTCATAGGTTTTTACAACCTCACCGGAATCGGCAACTTCATCTGCACTCTTCACACGTTTGCCGATGTACTTTGCATAAACCACACCAACAATCAACGGGAAAACAGAGCACAAAAGGCCAAGCCCCATTACCATCAAAAGGTTGTTGCCGATGCCGAGCGTATTGGCCGCTGCAATCGGGCCCGGTGTCGGCGGAATAAATACATGCGAAATATAAAGACCTGCCGAAAGGGCCACGGTCATTGCCACGCTGGATGTGTTCGTACGGCGCACAAGCGCGCGACGAATTGGATCCAAAATTACAAAGCCGCTGTCGCAGAATACCGGAATGGAAACCACCCAACCCATCAACTCAATGGCCAACTCCGGTCTCTTTTTACCAACGAGTTTTACCACCATGTCCGCTAACTTCAATGCCGCACCGGTAACTTCCAATACCGAGCCGATGAACGCGCCCAGTATAATAACGATACCGATAGAACTGAAGGTTCCGGAAAAACCTGCGGAAATTACATCCGGAATCTGTGTCAGCGGAATGCCTGCAACCATAGCCAAAATGAGCGATATCGCCATAATAGAAAAGAACGGGTGCACATTGAATTTGGAAATGGCAACCACCATGAGGATAACCGCCAATATAAAAGCGATTATAAGTGCTAAACCTGTCATTGTTTGACCTCCTTTTTGCCGAGGTTTTTCGACCGCCCTCGACGAATTTTGTACTTTTAGTATAGCATAGAAAATGCCGTTTTGGCAATAGTGCGTTAATGGCAAATTTTATTGGTGCAGTAGCAATCCCCTGCTCTACAATGTTCAGTGCGAGCATTTGCACGCCTCCGTGCCGCGCAAACAAAAAAGAAGACATGAAACTTGTGTTTCATATCTTCTTTGGTTTGTTTACTGAAAATTAGTCAACGAGTTCGATGATTGCCATTTCAGCAGCATCACCACGGCGCGGACCAATCTTGTAAATCTTGGTGTAACCACCATTTCTCTCCGCATATTTCGGAGCGATTTCTGCAAACAACTTCGTTACAACATCTTCTTTGGTGATGAACGCCAAAGCCTGACGTCTGGAATGCAGTGTATTTTCTTTGCCGAGTGTGATCATCTTCTCAGCCATGCTCTGTGTTTCTTTTGCTTTCTGAACCGTTGTTTCGATGCGGCCCTTTTCAAGCAGGTTGGTCACAAGATTACGAAGCATAGCCATTCTTTGATCCGTCGGACGACCTAACTTTCTTGTACCTGGCATTTAAATCTCCTCCTTTGGTTGAAATAATTTGCTTTAAACTTATTCTTCTTCCTTACGTAAAGACAGGTTAAGCGCTGTCAGCTTATTCATAACCTCTTCAAGGGATTTTCTGCCGAGGTTTCTAACTTTCATCATGTCTTCTTCTGTCTTATTCACGAGGTCTTCAACCGTGTTGATACCTGCGCGCTTTAAGCAGTTGTAAGAACGAACGGATAAATCAAGTTCTTCAATGGTCATTTCCAGAACTTTTTCTTTCTTGCTTTCTTCCTTCTCGACCATGATTTCCACATTCTTCGCGTCTGCCGACAAGTCGATAAACAGCGACAAATGCTCGCTCATAATCTTGGCTGCAAGGCTGATTGCCTCGTTCGGCTTAAGTGTACCGTTTGTCCAAACCTCAATAGAGAGCTTGTCAAAATCGGTTACAGCACCGACACGCGCCGGCTCAACCTTGTAGTTTACCTTCTTTACAGGCGTATAGATGGAGTCTACCGGAATGATGCCGATAATCGGCTGTGCGTTTTCACGGTTAACTTCAGCGGCTACATAGCCTCTGCCCTTGGACAAGGTAATTTCCATATAAAGCTTCGCGTCTGCATTGAGTGTTGCAATGTAGAGGTCCGGATTTAAAATCTCAACCTCTGCATCTGCCTTGATATCACCGGCAGTAATCACACCTTCGCCTTCAGCTTCGATGTATACCGTCTTCGGTGTATCGCAATGCAGCTTTGCAGCGATGCCCTTAATGTTTAATACGATTTCCGTAACATCCTCTTTAACACCCGGAATTACAGAAAACTCATGCAGCACACCGTCAATCTTGATGGAATTTACTGCTGCGCCCGGAAGAGAAGATAGCAAAATTCTTCTAAGAGAATTGCCGAGGGTTGTTCCGTATCCGCGCTCGAGCGGCTCCACTACAAATTTGCCGTAATGGTCCTCCTCACGCATTTCTACACATTCCACTCTTGGTTTTTCGATTTCTATCACGCAAATCCCTCCTTGCTCATCTATGGCTAATTCGCTTTTTTAATCGGATTACTTGGAGTACAACTCGACGATCAAGTGCTCCTCGATCGGCAGATCGATGTCCTCTCTGCTTGCCAGGCTAACAACCTTAGCCTCAAGCGCATCCTTGTTGAGCTCTAACCACTTCGGAACGAGCTTGGAATCTGTGATTTCCAAAACTTCCTTAATCTTAGCGGAACCCTTGGAATTTTCACGGATTGCTACAACGTCACCTACGGAAATGAGGTAGGACGGAATGTCTACTCTCTTACCGTTTACGTTAAAGTGACCGTGCAAAACGAGCTGTCTTGCTTCTGCTCTGGAAGTTGCAAAACCGAGTCTGTAAACTACGTTGTCGAGTCTGCTTTCCAGAATTGTTAAAAGGTTTTCACCTGTTACGCCGGCCATCTTGTTTGCCATGTCAAAATACTTTCTGAACTGGCTTTCCAATACGCCGTAGTATCTCTTTGTCTTCTGCTTCTCACGAAGCTGTACACCGTACTCGGAGAGCTTACGTCTGCTCTGACCGTGCTGACCCGGTGTTCCTCTCTTTAATGCACACTTATCCGTGTAACATCTCTGACCCTTCAAGAAGAGCTTCTGACCTTCTCTGCGGCAAAGACGGCACACAGCACCAGTATATCTAGCCATTACTTATTACACCTCCATTAGATTTGAACCGTATCGGTTCATAACGATTAACAATCAGACACGTCTTCTCTTCGGCGGTCTGCAGCCGTTGTGCGGAATCGGTGTTACGTCTTTAATCATGCTGATTTCAAGACCTGCAGCCTGCAGCGCACGAATCGCTGCTTCTCTGCCCGCACCCGGACCCTTAACGTATACTTCTACGCTCTTGAGGCCATGCTCCATTGCAGCCTTTGCAGCAGTTTCAGCTGCCATTTGTGCTGCGAACGGTGTGCTCTTTCTGGAACCTCTGAAACCGAGGCCACCTGCACTTGCCCAGGAAATTGCGTTACCCGCAACGTCCGTAAGTGTAACAATCGTGTTGTTAAACGTGGAGCGAATGTGAGCGGCGCCTTTTTCAATATTCTTTCTATCTCTACGCTTGGTGCGCGTAGCTCTTTTTGTTGTTGCTTTAGCCATTCTTATTCCCTCCTTCGATTATTTCTTCTTGTTTGCAATTGTCTTAGCCGGACCCTTTCTGGTTCTAGCGTTGGTCTTAGTTCTCTGACCACGAACCGGCAGGCCCTTTCTGTGTCTGATACCACGGTAGCAACCGATTTCCATCAATCTCTTGATGTCGAGTGCAATCTGACGGCGAAGATCACCTTCCACCGTGTAATTTGCGTCGATGACCTCACGAATCTTGTTCGTTTCATCCTCTGTTAAATCTTTGACTCTTGTGTCCGGGTTTACGCCCGCAGCTGCAAGAATCTTGCTAGAAGCCGTTCTACCGATACCGTAAATATAGGTAAGACCGATTTCTACTCTCTTTTCTCTAGGTAAATCAATACCAGCTATTCTTGCCATTGTCCTTACACCTCCTGATTAGTAAATCTCTCGTGTTCTTTGTTGCGATGCATTTTCATCGCAGTCCGTTCGGACCTGGTAAATTATGCCTTACACTAAAATGCGAAGCCACTGCATTTTAATCTCGTTAGGCTTCAAGCTCATTAGGACTATCCGCGCTTGGCGGATTCAGCCGCGCCCGTATGAGTTGTTTACAAATTAGTTTGCATGTTACCATGCGTCGCGATTTTGTTATCCGCTAAAATCAACCCTGCTTCTGCTTGTGCTTCGGATTTTCGCAAATAACCATAATCTTGCCTTTTCTCTTAATCATTTTGCATTTTTCGCAAATTGGTTTAACAGACGGTCTAACCTTCATTTAGATTACCTCCTCTTAAAAGTCCGTCCGCCGCCTTGCGGTCGGCGAATGTATAAAGACGGGTTTCCCCTTCCTTATAGCCTCTTACTTCGCTCTCCAGGTAATTCTGCCGCGCGTTAAATCATACGGCGACATTTCAACCGTAACTTTGTCACCCGGAAGAATTCGGATAAAATTCATTCTGAGCTTACCGGAGATATGGGCAAGTATCTCGTGCCCGTTCTCAAGCTCAACCTTAAACATTGCATTCGGTAATGCTTCAACCACGGTACCTTCGATTTCAATCATATCAGACTTTGCCACGGATAAAGCCCCCTCTCACTGTTCATGATTTTCACGAAACTCACCGATTGCTCTGCGAATTTCGTTGTTGGTTACCTTCTCGCCGCCGCTGAGTTTTTCACAAATCAGCGCTGATACGGTTTTGGTAACCGCTAAATGCTTTAATTTCTTCTTTTTTGGTTTGTCGTACTTACGTGTCTTACCGTCGCAGATATAGGCAAATTCGCCCTCGCAGGCAACAACCACAAAGTAGTCACCCTTATCGCGTCCCGCTTTGGCAAGCACGATGGAACCTAAACCAATGTCCAAAAAAATCACCTCAATAAATGTTTGCGCATTACCGGGTCAGGATTTCGCACTCCCCATCCGTAATTAAGATGGTATGCTCATAATGTGCGGAAAGTGCGCCGTCTTCGGTGTATACGGTCCATTCATTGTCCGCATCCACAAAGACATCATACGCTCCTGCGTTCACCATCGGCTCAACTGCAATGGTCATTCCGGGCACCAACCTTGCGCCGCGCCCCGGCTTGCCATAGTTGAGTACGCTCGGCTCCTCATGGAGCTTTGCGCCGATGCCGTGACCTGTGTAATCACGCACCACGCTGTAACCGTTTGCCTCTACATACCCTTGGATTGCCGCAGATATGTCGGATACACGGTTGCCGCGCTTGGCAAATGCTACGCCTTCATAAAAACTTTTCTTTGTTACATCAATCAGCCTTTGTGCTTCCGCGCTGATTTTTCCGACCGGAAATGTTTTTGCGCTGTCGCCGTGGTAGCCGTGATAACAAGCTCCGATGTCAATGCTGACGATGTCGCCCTCATGTAACACCGTATCATCCGGGATGCCGTGAATGACCTGGTCATTGATCGACACACAGATGCTTGCCGGAAAACCGCTGTACCCTTTAAAAGATGGTGTTGCACCCTGCCCCGTAATATAACGATAAGCAATCGCATCGAGCTGCTTTGTCGTTATCCCCGGACGGATGGCCGCCTTTAACTCGGCAAATGTACCGGAAACAATCTTTCCGGCTTTGCGCATATACTCTACTTCCATGCGCGACTTAATAGTTATCATAAGCCGCCTCCTACAGTTCAAGTGCCTTAAACAGCGCCGCTGTAATTTCATTTACCGCACCAACGCCGTCTACGCACGTAAGCTTGCCTACCGCCTTGTAATAGTCTTTAATCGGCTCTGTCTGCTCGTGGAAAACCTTCATGCGGTTCTTGATCGTTTCCGCACTGTCATCCGCGCGCTGTATGAGTGCCGCGCCACACTTATCACAAGTATCGCCGGTCTTCGAAGGATTGTTCACAACATGGAATGTCGCCTTACAGGCTGGGCATTCTCTTCTGCCTGTCAATCTTTCGATGATGTTTTCATCCGGCACTTCTAAAGAAAGCGCAATATCAATTGCATTCGGAAGCATCGCATCGAGTGCCTTTGCCTGCTCCACCGTTCTCGGGAAGCCGTCCAAGATGTAGCCGTTTGCACAGTCAGACATTGTCAGTCTGTCACGCACTATACCGATAACAACTTCGTCCGGTACAAGTGCACCCTTTTTGATGTAACCTTCTGCTGCCAATCCAAGCTCCGTCTTTTCAGCAATTGCCTCACGAAGCATTGCTCCTGTGGAAATAGCAGGGATCTTGGCAGCTTCCGCAATGTAAGCTGCCTGTGTTCCCTTACCTGCTCCAGGAGGGCCTAAAAATACGATTTTCATTTTTATCCCACCTTGAAATTCTTTTAAATTACTCTAAGAATCCCTTATAGTGACGCATCAGCATCATAGATTCAATCTGCTTCACGGTTTCAAGCGCAACACCTTCAACAATGAGAAGGGATGTACCGCCCATTGCAATGCCGGAAAGACCATTGATGTGGGAGAAGCAAATCGGCAAAACCGCAATCAAACCGAGGAACAGCGCACCTACCAATACAACTCTGTTGAGTGTCTTGGAGATATAATCGCTTGTCGACTTGCCCGGACGCAGGCCCGGAATAAAGCCGCCGTTTTGTTTGATGTTGTTTGCCATTTCTACCGGATTGTACTGCATAGCCGTGTAGAAATATGTGAAGAAGATGATCAAGAGGAAGTAGATAACCGCATAAACCCAACCTGTGGTTGTAATCTGGTCATATACTGCTCTCCAGAAGCCTGTCATCTTTTCGCCACCACCCATAAACTGCATGATGGTTGCCGGGAACGAGCAGATGCTCGATGCAAAGATGATCGGCATTACGCCTGCCATCGCTACCTTAATCGGAATGTTGGTGCTCTGGCCGCCGTACATCTTTCTGCCAACTACGCGCTTAGCGTACTGAATCGGAATTCTGCGCTCTGCGTTGTTCATGAACACTACAAAACCCAAAACGCCAAGGAATACTGCCAACACCAATACGAGCATAATTACGCTCATTGCCGTTGCGCCTACAATAAACTTATTGTAAAGTGTAACGATTGCACGCGGCAGTCTGGAAATGATACCTGCAAAGATAATCAAAGAAATACCGTTGCCGATACCCTTATCGGTGATTTCTTCACCAATCCACATGATAAATGCCGTACCTGCAGTAAAGGTTACCAGAATGGTGATGAAGCTCATCACACCCGGGTTGCTTACTACCTGATAAGCATTCAGCGTGAAATACAAACCGGTTGCTTGCAAAACTGCAAGAATAATGGTTGCCCATCTTGTGATGGAATTGATTTTCTTTCTGCCTTCCTCACCTTGCTTCTGCAGTCTTTCGAGTGCAGGAATTGCAACAGTGAGCAGCTGAATGATAATCGAAGAGTTAATATACGGGGTGATACCCATCGCAAAAATTGTTGCATTGGACAACGCACCGCCGGAGAACGTATCGAGCAGAGAGAACAGGCCCATACCGCCGTCAGCGCCCATGAAAACCTTCATCATCTCTGCATCCAGACCCGGCACCGGAATGGTGCAACCGAATCTGTATACAATCAGCATTAAGATGGTAAAAATCATCTTTTTGCGCAGTTCCGGAATTGCCCAAGCATTTCTAAGTGTCTTAAACAATTAGATCACCTCTGCCTTTCCGCCTGCTGCTGTAATCTTTTCTACAGCGGACTGTGTAAACTTAGCAGCCTTCACAGTCAGCGGTTTAGTGATTTCACCTCTGCCAAGAACCTTGATGCCATCCTTCACCTTGCTGATGATGCCGGCCTGCTTCAATGTTTCAGCTGTAATTTCGGCGCCGCTTTCAAAACGCTCGAACACCTCAATATTAACTGTAACATACTCTTTTGCGAATATATTGGTAAAACCTCTCTTCGGAAGACGTCTGTAAATCGGCATCTGACCACCTTCGAAACCCGGTCTTACACCGCCGCCACTACGTGCGTTCTGACCCTTATGACCCTTGCCTGCTGTCTTACCGTTACCGCTACCAGGACCGCGTCCCTTTCTCTTCGCCGTGAACTTGGAACCCTCTGTCGGTTGAAGCTCTTCAAGTCTCATGGTTTTGCACCTCCTTTTGATTTGTCTTAAAATTAAGCCTCTTCTACTTCGATCAAGTGAGAAACCTTATTAATCATACCGCGGATTTGCGGAGTGTCCTTCTTTACTACAACGCTGCGAATCTTCTTCAGACCCAGAGCTTCTACTGTAGCAATCTGGTCATCCTTGCGGCCGATTGTGCTCTTTACGAGCGTAATCTTTAATTCATTAGCCATTTTTGTCTCCTCCTTAACCCAGCAATTCTTCTACGTCTTTACCGCGAAGCTTTGCAACTTCTTCAGCAGACTTAAGCGATGCAAGACCTTCGATTGTAGCTCTTACAACGTTTCTTGGGTTATTGGAACGCAAAGACTTAGCACGGATATCCTTGATACCAACGAGCTCGAATACCGCTCTGGCCGGGCCGCCGGCGATGATACCGGTACCTTCTTCAGCCGGCTTAATCACGATGTGACCTGCACCGAACTTACCGTCGATTTCGTGCGGAATTGTTCCTTCTACGAGAGGAACTGTAATCATGTTCTTCTTTGCATCCTCAATGCCTTTACGAATAGCATCCGGAATTTCAGCTGCCTTACCTGTGCCGTAACCAACGTGACCATTTTCGTCACCTACAACAACCAACGCGCTGAAACGGAAGGTTCTACCGCCCTTCACAACCTTCGCTACACGGCTCAAATTTACAACTTTTTCTTTAATATCCAAAGTAGCTGCGTCAATTCTTTCTTGCATGATATCCCTCCTCTTTCTTAGAATTCAAGTCCGCCTTCTCTTGCGCCTTCTGCAAGAGCAGCAACTCTGCCGTGATATACATAACCACTTCTGTCAAATACTACTTCCTTAATGCCCTTTTCGAGTGCGAGCTTTGCAAGCTCAGCACCTACAGCCTTTGCAGCTTCAGCATTACCGCCGTAGTTTTCGGACTTAATTGTAGAAGCGGATACGAGTGTTACACCGTTTTCGTCATCGATAAGCTGTGCATAGATGTTCTTGAGGCTGCGGAATACGCTCAGTCTCGGCTTAGCAGCAGTACCGGAAATCTTCTTTCTGATACGCAGATGACGCTTTAATCTTGCTTTATTGCTAGATTTCTTACCTACCATGAAAATCCACTCCTTTCTTATTTCTTACCGCCTGCTTTACCTTCTTTACGTCTGATAGTCTCAGTCGTATACTTGATACCCTTGCCCTTATACGGCTCCGGCGGTCTCTTCTCACGAACCTGCGCTGCAAACTGACCTACAGCCTGCTTGTCTGCGCCCGTGATTACAATCTGGTTCGGCTGCGGTACCTCAATGGTGATACCTGCCGGTGCTTCCATCTCTACCGGATGGGAGAAACCGAGTGTGAGGGCAAGTTTCTTACCCTGCATTGCAGCTCTGTAACCAACACCGTTGATTTCGAGTGTCTTCGTAAAGCCTTCCGTTACACCAACAACCATGTTGTTAACCAGTGTTCTGGTTAAACCGTGTAAGGATTTGTGCTCTTTTGCTTCAGACGGTCTCTTAACAACGAGAACATTGTCTTGCTTTTCAATAATCATATCCTTGTGCAGTTTTGCGGAAAGGGTGCCCTTCGGGCCCTTAACTGTCACTGCGTTTTCAGCCTCAATCTTAACCTCTACGCCTGCCGGCAGAGTAATCGGGCTGTTACCAATTCTAGACATATTGTGCACCTCCTATAAATTACTTTTAATAACCTTAAACTGTCTTACCAAACGAATGCGAGAACTTCGCCACCGATGTTTGCCTTGCGTGCTTCCTTATCCGTCATGATACCCTTGGATGTGGAAATGATCGCAATACCGAGACCCTTTAATACTCTCGGAAGCTCATCAGCGCCGGCATAAATTCTCAGGCCCGGACGAGATACTCTCTTAAGACCTGTGATAACCTTCTGCTTGTTCTCACCGTACTTCAAGGTTACTCTGATGATGCCCTGTTTAGAATCGTCAATCACTTGATAGCCTTTAATATAACCCTCGTCTAACAAAATCTTAGCGATTGCCTTCTTCATGTTAGAAGCCGGGATATCAACTGTTTCGTGCTTTGCAGAGTTTGCGTTTCTGATACGAGTCAGCAAGTCTGCGATAGGATCTGTAATATGCATAATTGTTAACCTCCTTCCAAAAACTTGGACGTTCGGCGGTTTTGAAGGTTGCCACCTTCAACCTGCCGTCACCTTTAAATTACCAGCTAGCCTTCTTCACGCCAGGAATCTGGCCCTTATAGGCTAATTCGCGAAAGCAAATACGGCAGATGCCATACTTTCTGAGGTAAGCGTGCGGACGACCGCAAATCTTACAACGGTTGTATGCCTGTGTGCTGTACTTTGGTGCCTTCTGCTGCTTTAAAATCATTGCTTTTTTAGCCATGTTGTACCTCCTTAATTTGCGAACGGAGCGCCCATCAGAGTCAAAAGCTCGCGAGCCTCTTCGTCAGTCTTAGCGGTGGTAGCGATGATAATGTCCATACCGCGGATTTTATCGATCTTATCGTAATCGATTTCCGGGAATATGAGCTGCTCCTTAATACCGGTAGCATAGTTACCTCTACCATCGAAGGAGTTCGGGTTGATGCCACGGAAGTCACGTACACGCGGGAGTGCTACGTTGAAGAATCTGTCTAAGAATTCATACATCTTCGCACCGCGCAGAGTAACTTTACAACCGATCGTCATACCTTCTCTTATCTTAAAGTTTGCAACAGAGTTTCTTGCCTTGGTTGCTACCGGCTTCTGACCGGTAATCTGTGCAAGATCGCTCATTGCTGCATCAATAGCCTTGGGATTATCCTTTGCTTCGCCCAGACCGATGTTTAATACGATTTTTTCAATCTTCGGAATCTGCATAACGCTTTTGTATGCAAACTTCTGCATCAGGGCCGGAGCTACTTTTTCTTTATAAAGCTCTTCTAATCTAGCCATTTTCTAACCTCCTATCGTTAACAGATTAGTCATCTAACATCTCGTTGCACTTTTTGCAGAACTTAACCTTGCTGCCGTTTTCCAGGAACTTAACGCCTGTTCTTGCAGCCTTACCGCACTTCGGGCAAACGAGCTGTACTTTCGATGCATAAATAGGAGTTTCCTGCTTAACGATACCGCCGGTCTCTCCTTGCTTTCTCGGCTTCTTATGACGGGTTGCCACGCTTACGCCTTCTACGATAACTTTCTTATCGGTCGGGTTTACGCTGAGTACTTTACCCTTCTTGCCTTTATCCTTACCCGAAAGTACCATAACGGTATCACCGGTTTTAACATGAAGTTTTGTATTCATATCCTCCATAACCTCCTTATAATACTTCAGGCGCCAACGACAAAATCTTCATGTACTCTTTATCTCTGAGCTCTCTTGCTACAGGTCCAAAAATACGAGTACCACGCGGATTTTTATCATCTCTGATAATAACAGCTGCGTTTTCATCGAAGCGAATGTGTGTACCGTCCGGACGACGAACACCCTTCGAGCTTCTAACGATAACTGCTTTAACAACATCGCCTTTTTTTACAACACCGCCGGGCGTTGCTTTCTTAACGCTGGCGATAACAACATCGCCAATATTGGCGAACTTTCTATGGGAGCCGCCCATAACACGGATACACATAAGTTCCTTTGCACCGGTGTTATCAGCAACCTTCATTCTTGTTTGCGGTTGTATCACAACAATTTCCTCCTTCCAAAAAAGTAAAGGTTATTACTGAGCTTTTTCAACGATTTCTACCAGTCTCCAACGCTTCGTCTTGGAAAGCGGTCTCGTCTCCATTACCTTAACTTTATCGCCCACGCCGCAGATGTTTTCTTCATCGTGTGCATGCAGCTTGTAAGTCTTCTTTACGATTTTACCGTAGAGCGGATGCTTTACGCTGTATTCAATGGCAACGGTGATGGTCTTGTCCATCTTTGTGCTTACTACCTTGCCGATTCTTACTTTTCTTTGATTTCTTGCTTCTACCACAGCAAATTCCTCCTTTCATTCTACACCGATTATCGATTAGGATAATTCTTTTTCACGAATGATTGTCATAACTCTCGCGATGCTCTTCTTCACATCTGCGATTTTTACAGGGTTCTCAAGCTGGTTCGTAGCATTCTGAAATCTCAAATTGAAAAGCTCTGCTTTAAGCTCACTCAATTTAACAGCCAATTCTTCTGTTGTTAAATCTCTAATCTCATTCACCTTCATTTGCAGACGCCTCCTTATCCTCGCGCGTTACGAACTTGCACTTGATCGGGAGCTTATGCATAGCAAGACGCATAGCTTCACGTGCAGTTTCCTCCGGAACGCCGCCGATTTCAAACATTACTCTGCCCGGTTTAACTACTGCTACCCAGTACTCAGGAGAACCTTTACCACTACCCATTCGGGTTTCAGCCGGTTTCGCAGTAATCGGCTTATCCGGGAAAATCTTAATCCATACCTGACCACCACGCTTAATGTATCTGGTCATCGCAATACGGGCAGCCTCGATCTGGTTGGAAGTGATCCAAGCCGGCTCTAAAGCCTGCAGACCAAATTCGCCGTAGTTAACAACGTTACCGCGTGTTGCTTTACCCTTCATGCGGCCACGCATTACTCTTCTGTATTTCACTCTCTTAGGTAATAACATGATTATTTGCCTCCTTCCGACTTTCTCACTCTCTTATTCTCCGGAAGAATTTCACCTTTGTAAATCCATACCTTTACACCGATTTTACCGTAGGTTGTATTTGCTTCAGCAAAGCCGTAATCAATGTCAGCTCTGAGTGTCTGCAGCGGAATTGTACCCTCGTGATAATGCTCGGTTCTTGCAATTTCAGCACCGCCAAGACGACCGGAAACCGCTGTCTTGATACCCTTAGCGCCCATCTTCATGGAACGGCCCATGCACTGCTTCATTGCTCTTCTGAAGGAAATTCTTCTCTCAAGCTGTGCGGCAATATTCTCAGCTACGAGCTGTGCGCACATATCTACATTCTTGATTTGGATGATGTCAACCAAGATATCCTTTTCGTTTCTGCCTGTCAACTTAGCAAGTTGTGCGCGGAGTTTATTGATCTCCTCACCGTCTTTACCGATGATAAAGCCCGGCTTTGCAGCATGAACGTGGATAACTACCTTGTTGCCCTTTCTTTCGATATCGAATTTAGCAACACCGGCATCAAACAAAGTCTTCTTTAAAAATTCACGAATTTTGTAGTCTTCTACGAGTGTATCGCCGAATACGTTATCCTGTGCGAACCACTTAGAATCCCAATCCTTAATAATACCAACTCTTATACCGTGCGGATTAACTTTCTGTCCCATAAAACAACCTCCTCTCTTATTCCTTTTCTGCCACTACAACTGTGATGTGGCTTGTTCTCTTTCTGATTCTGAACGCTCTGCCCTGTGCTCTCGGTCTGATTCTCTTGAGTGTCGGGCCCTGGTTTGCATATGCCTCAGAAACATAGAGTTTGCTTGCATCCATGCTAAAATTGTTTTCTGCATTTGCTACTGCAGATGCAACCAGCTTGTAAACAAGCTCGGAAGCAGCCTTCGGCGTATGCTTCAAAATTGCCAATGCCTCAGCTACCGGTTTGTTCTTAATGATATCAAGCACAATCTTTACCTTACGGCAAGAAATGCGCGCGTAGTTTAAACTTGCTTTTGCTTCCACGCTGGAATCCTCCTTTCAGATGTTCGATTCTCATACAAATTTCAGGTTATCTGGACGACTTAGCGCCTGCATGACCCTTGTAAGTTCTGGTCGGTGCGAACTCGCCGAGCTTGCAGCCTACCATATCCTCGCTTACAAATACCGGAACATGCTTTCTGCCGTCATGCACAGCAATCGTGTGACCAACCATTTCCGGGAAAATGGTGGACGATCTGGACCATGTCTTAACGACATTCTTTGTATTCGACTCGTTCATAGCAACGATTCTCTTCATGAGTCTTTCTTCAACGTATGGGCCTTTCTTAATGGATCTTCCCATTTTGTATCCTCCTTCCGGTCAATATAAATTGTTCATTTATATTACTTCTGGTTTCTTCTCTTTACAATAAACTTATTGGACTTAGCCTTATGCTTTCTTGTCTTAAGACCAAGAGCAGGCTTACCCCACGGTGTAACCGGGGACGGTCTACCGATCGGGGACTTACCTTCACCACCACCGTGCGGGTGATCGCAAGGGTTCATTACGCTACCGCGTACTGTCGGTCTCCAACCAAGGTGACGCTTTCTGCCGGCTTTACCAATCTTAATGTTTTCGTAATCAATGTTACCAACCTGACCGATAGTTGCCTTACAGTCAAGACGGATCATACGAACTTCGCCGGACGGAAGACGAACCTGCGCGTAGCCGCCGTCTTTAGCCATGAGCTGTGCTGCTGTACCTGCACTGCGCACGAGCTGAGCGCCGCGACCCGGATAAAGTTCGATGTTGTGAATCAGTGTACCAACCGGAATATCTTCAATGTTCATTGCGTTACCCGGTTTGATATCTGCGCCCTTACCGCTAACGAGTACATCGTTTACTTTGATGCCGTACGGAGCGATGATGTATCTCTTTTCACCATCTTCGTACTGGAGAAGAGCGATGTTTGCACTTCTGTTCGGATCGTACTCAATTGCGATTACGTTTGCCTTTACGAGATCCTTATCTCTCTTAAAGTCAATTACTCTGTACTTTCTGCGATTACCGCCGCCGCGATGACGAACGGTGATTTTACCATATGAATTTCTACCTGCATGCTTCTTTAAAGTTTCTAACAAAGAACGCTCCGGAGACTTCTTTGTGATTTCCTCGAAAGCGGAAACTGTCATAAATCTTCTTGCAGGAGAAGTAGGATTATACTTTTTAATCGCCATCCTTAAAACACTCCTTACCTATATAATATATACTGTGTCGGCTTATCGATTAAGCCATGCCCTCGAAGAACTCGATGGTCTTGCTGTCAGCTGTGAGCTTAACAACAGCCTTCTTGTATGCCGGGCGTCTGCCTTCGTTTCTACCCATTCTCTTAAGCTTGCCGTCCATACGAATGGTTGTAACCTTTTCTACGGACACGCCGAAGATTTCTTCGATTGCGTTTGCAATCTGAATCTTGTTGGCATCGAGCTTAACCTTGAATGTGTACTTTCTTTCCGCCATCATATCTGTGGACTGCTCAGTGATGACCGGGCTTAAGATAATATCATGTGCGAATGTCATTGTGCACACACCTCCTCGATCTTCTCGATAGCAGCTTTTGCTATAATCAACTTCTTGTGGTTGAGAATTTCATATACATTGAGTACATCTGCGTTCGATACGCATACGCCTTCGATGTTTCTTGCAGACTTGTAAACGTTTACGTCGTTTGCTGCAGTTACGATGAGCGCCTTATCGGATACGCCGAGATCGGAAAGCATCTTTGCAGCAGCTGCAGTCTTGATTTCATCAAAACCGAGACCGTCTACTACGATGATATCGTCCTCTGCTACCTTTGTGGTAAGCGCCATCTTGAGTGCGAGCTTCTTAACCTTCTTATTTAAGGTGTAAGAATAATCTCTCGGCTTCGGAGCGAACACAACGCCGCCGCCTGTCCACTGCGGAGCACGGATACTACCCTGTCTTGCACGGCCTGTACCTTTTTGTCTCCACGGCTTAATACCGCCGCCGCGAACTTCTGTGCGGGTCAGAGCGCTCTGTGTGCCCTGTCTCTGGTTTGCCAGATAGTTTACTACAACATCGTGAAGAACGGATTTGTTTACTTCAACGCCGAAGATTTCGTCCTTAACATCAATTGTGCCGGTTTTCTTACCGCTCATGTTATATAAATCTAATGTAGCCATTATCGTTTTCCTCCTTCCTTCCCGAATTATGCCTTAACTGTATTCTTAATAACAACAAGGCCGCCCTTTACGCCCGGGATACCACCCTTTACGCAAAGCAGGCTCTTCTCTGTATCAATCTTAACGATGTCGAGGTTCTGAATCGTAACCTTTTCCACACCCATGTGACCCGGCAGCTTCTTACCCTTCATAACTTTAGACGGGTCGGAGCAAGCGCCCATGGAACCGGAGCCTCTGTGGTAACCGGAACCGTGCGACATAGGACCGGTGTGCTGGCCGTGTCTCTTAATCGAGCCGGCAAAGCCTTTACCTTTGGAAATACCGGTAACATCGACTCTTTCGCCTTCTTCAAATACTGCTAATGTGATTTCGTCACCAACATTGAGTTCTGCAGCATTGTCGAGTTTGAACTCGCGCAAAAATCTCTTAATCGGTGCGTTCGCTTTTGCAAAGTGGCCCTTTTCCGGCTTGTTTGCAAGCTTTTCTCTCTTGTTCTGGTAGCCCACCTGAACAGCATCGTAGCCGTCAGTTTCAACTGTCTTCTTCTGGATAACCACGTTCGGCTCAACAGAAATTACAGTTACGGGAACAACTCTGCCATCTTCCATGAAGAGCTGGGACATACCAAGTTTTGTTCCCAAAATTGCTTTTTTCATGCCTTTCTCCTCCTTAAGGTTATTGGTTTGCACTCTCTGCAAACATGACCCGTAACAGCCGTTTGGCTATTACAACTTGATCTCGATGTCGACACCTGCCGGCAATTCGAGCTTTGTCAGAGCTTCTATTGTCTTTTGAGTCGGAACCAAAACGTCGATTAAACGCTTGTGTGTTCTCATCTCAAACTGCTCTCTGGAATCCTTGTACTTATGCACCGCACGAAGAATTGTAACAACTTCCTTCTTTGTCGGTAACGGAATAGGACCGGACACCTTTGCGCCTGTTCTCTTCGCCGTCTCCACGATTTTCTCTGCGGACTGATCGAGCAGAGTGTGGTCATAAGCTTTCAGTCTGATTCTGATTGTCTGTGTTGCTGCCATAGTTTTTACCTCCTTTAATTCCTCTTTTTGCTCTGGTTGTCACATACGACAGCGTGCGCTTTTCCTACAACACACCCGCGTGTTTCGCGCCCTTCCGTAAAAAATACCCAGAGCCGCCTTTTGGGCACATCTGGGCATAACTACGCTACAATACGCACGAAGCATCGAAAGAGTGTGTATTCAAAGTGCAGCGTGACTTGTCGCCCGGTTTCTTGAATCGGACATTCTCCATGGAAAAACCGAACCGTAACGGGGTTCGCAACCTCCCATTTCATCGTATGCCATGTCACAACAGAAATATTATACCTTATATTTATAGAAAGTGCAAGTTTTTTCGTGCATTTCATATCAAAAATTTTACAAAAATTTTCACGAAATTTTTGCATGTTTTTTGTGAAAATTGCACAAAAAGTTTCTCGCCAATTCTCCCCTATAAACACAAGCGATTTGTATTATAACGGATTTTTTACCGTCTGTCAACCCCTTTTTTACAATTTCAAAAACATATTCCGTACCCTTTTCCAATAAAAATATAAAAAGGATGGTGATGCGCATGCACGCGCCAAAAACCAAATATTTCTTTTCTGCCGGCATTACGCTCATCGGCACCCTGCTGATGCTAACAGCAAACCAACTTTTGCCCGCAGCCAATGCCGAAAGTGCAATCACTCTGCTTTCACGCTGTTTTCCCTATACACAACAAGCACCGTTGCAAAACGCAATTACACAAACCATGGACACGCTGTTCGGCTTCATCCCCGGCAATCCGGAAAGCATGCTCAAAAACCAGCTTGCTTTGTGCACCGTCACAATTCGCGCACCGGAACAGACACAGCAAGCACCCGTGTCATCGCAAAACACCCCTGCACCGGAAAGCTTACCCATCGCAGAAACCAAACAGACCGTAGCCGCACTCGGCAATAAACAAGTTTATATAGACAACGACACAAATTTCGATATAGACATCGCTTCCCTTTTGTCCGAGCCTCTCGCACTAGCAATTTCAAAAAACGAACCGTCCGTACTGATTGTGCATACGCACACCACGGAAAGTTACACCCCGGACGGTCAGCAGCAGTATTCCCCCGACGAGGCCACGCGCACACTCGACAAAACGCAAAACGTCGTGCGCGTCGGTGAAGAAATTACGCGCGTGTTGACCGAGGCAGGCATCAGCGTGCTCCATGACCAATCCATCAACGACCACCCTTCCTACAACGGCTCTTATACGCGCACACTGGGCATTATTGAAGACTATCTCGCGCGGTATCCGAGCATACAAATCGTGCTCGATATCCACCGCGATGCCATGACCAAAAGCGACGGCACAAAACTAAAGCTCACAGCGGACATTGCCGGCACCAAAGCCGCACAAATCATGCTGGTCGTCGGCACAAGTGAGGGCGGACTTCCCCATGAAAACTGGCGCGAAAACCTCAAATTTGCTCTGCAGTTGCAAACCAAACTCGCTGCGCAATATCCCGGCCTTGCAAGACCAATCAACCTGCGCACGGAACGGTTTAATCAGCACGCCGCACCCGGCTCTCTCATAGTAGAAGTCGGCACGGACGGCAACACCCTCGCCGAAGCCGTCACAGCCGGACAATGTTTTGCCGCCGCTCTGGCGGATTTGCTTTAATTTCCCTTTTTCGACAAATTTCTTGTGTTTCCGAATTTGTTATGATATACTTGTTAATAGGTAATGATTTTTGGGGGTATTTACACATGAGTCGAAAAGAGGGAAGAAGAATTAAAGGCGGTATGCCAATGGACGCCGCCATGCCGTTTATTATGACCAACCGCAACGGCGCATCCAACAAATTTTCCAACACCATTGATATTGCCAACTGTGAAACATTGATTCGAAAGTTGCGTGCGGACGGGTACAAAAGCATTGGCATGATGCACATCTTTATGGCAGCATTCTGCCGTGTCATAGCACAGTATCCGGGCCTCAACCGCTATATCCGCGGTCAGCGCCTCTACGCGAGAAACGGCATTGAGATTTGCCTGACCATCAAAAAGGAATTAAAACTCAACGCACCGGAAACCGTAATTAAATTAGACGCAACGCCGGCAGACACCTTGCTCGACATTTACAAAAACCTGACCAAACTGATTGAGGAAAACAAAGCCGAAGGCGACCAGAACGATATGGACGGTTTCGTACGCCTCTTAATGAAACTGCCGCGCGTAATTTTAAAACTCACCATCGGTTTAATCAAATTGCTCGACTACTTTAATTTGCTACCGCGTTGGCTGACAAAACTCAGTCCGTTCCACGGCTCTATGTTCATCACCAACTTAGGCTCGCTCGGTATTCCGCCGGTATTTCATCACTTATACGATTTCGGCAACCTGCCGATTTTCATCGCCATAGGCGCAAAGCGCTTCGAGTATGTGTTAAACAAAGAAGGCGAAACCGAAAAGCGCACGCTGATGGATTTCACCGTGGTTTGCGACGAACGCATCTGCGACGGCCACTACTACGCAACAGCGTTCAAGAAAATCAAAAAGCTTATAGAAAATCCGGAACAGCTTTTAACCCCGCCGGAAAACATTGCAGAAGATATTAAATAAATAATTAAAAATAAAAACGGCTGTGTTTATTATGAAACACAGCCGTTTTTACGCCCTAACAGATTCAGTATAACACGGATAATATATGTTTGTAAATACTTTTGGAAAAATTGGTAAATAAATTCTCCCGTTTTCACAAAAACGTTTCTGCATCTTTTGTTATTTTGTCAATTGCAATGCCTCGGTGACGGTGGTATACTAAAGGTGACAAAAGAGAAAGAGAGGTACAGTCCAATGTACAAGTAAATCTCCGACTTCGATATGATTATTGCATTCCATTCTAAAGGAAAGCGTAAGCCGACGGAAGGCGAAGTAAAGAAAAAGGCACGACGGTGTTACGTTTGATATAGATGGAAGTAAAAGAAGGAAACAGGAAGTTAAAATAAAAGGCTTGGTTTTCCGTGAGAGTAAAATGTAACAATCATAGATGAGAAGTCAAAATCACCTTTTGCAGGCGAAAACTACATCGGTAACACAAAGCGGTTCTCCTTTAGAGACAAAAGATTGAGAAATAGAAGTTAGGCAGAAATGTAGACACGTAAGCAAAAGGAATCTACGAAAGAGAGGTTAAATTGATGTTAGATAATAAGAATTCACAGAAGTGACCCTTGATTACACTGTTGTTAATGTAATCGGGGGTCACTTCTTTTTTGTCTTTTTTGTGCTTGACATCGCCACCAAATTGTAGTATACTTGTCAAGTAGCACTTTCGGGATTTAGCGCAGTTTGGTAGCGCATCTGGTTTGGGACCAGAGGGTCGGGGGTTCAAATCCCTCAATCCCGACCATATAAAGGCACGAAAGTGTCTTTCCTTGGAGCGGTATCGAAGTGGTCATAACGGGACTGACTCAAAATGTAGCGAAGTTAGAGGAAGTCCCAACCGCTACAAACCCTTATGATACGGGACTTTTCCGAGAATTTAATATCGTTTTTTTAGCCGTTCTCCAAAGGTTGTTCCCAAAGATTTTCAACCTTTGGAGAACTGTTAAACATATAAGGAATGGTATCGAAGCGGTCATAACGGAGCGCACTCGAAATCCCCTCGGTTACACTGTAACTGTACCCCTATAAATGGCTTAACGGTGCGGGTTTAGGCGAGGTTCAAACCTTGTTTTTACACCCTTATCTAGCGGTTTTTCTAGCCATTTCTAACATTTTTCTAACAAAATTTTATAATTTGCTCAGTTTTTTCTCCGTCAAATCGGAGTTCAAACTTACACACGGACAGGTATCGAAGTGGTCATAACGGGGCTGACTCGAAATCAGTTTGTCGGTATTCAATCCGGCACGTGGGTTCGAATCCCACCCTGTCCGCCAATGACAAGACTTTTAAGTATCTTAAAGGTCTTGTTTTTTTATTAAATATCTGTTATAATTTCTTTGAGATAAGTTCACTACTCCTTCCTTATCTCACCAGAACAGACAGGTTCCGTTTGGAAAAAAGTGAACGACATAGAATGTATTATTGGAAGGGGGATGCGTATGAACAAATTTTGCTCTTTTGTAAGAAAAATAACTAATATTTTCAGAAACCTACAGGTAACTGTAACACTTAAGACACCGTTCATTGATTGCTCGTTCACCCCTGCGATATTTTAAGGGATTTGACCATCAAATCCCTTTTTGTAATATT
>JAZRUW010000005.1:0-13142 GCA_045652745.1 Clostridia bacterium | reverse complement strand
CAAATCAGATAAAAGAAGCAAAGCAAAAGCAGGAAGAATTTAAGCTCATAACAGAAAATATGAGCGAAGGTCTTTTGATAATTGATAAGGACTTCACCATACTTTCTTACAATCAGGCGGCTAAAACATTGCTTGAGGTTGACGATACAGAAAACAAAAGTGTTCTTTCCTTCAACAGAAGCCGTGGCTTCAGAAACACTATTGAAGCGGCACTTTCGGGTGAGCGTAGTGAAAACGATATTACCCACGATGAAAACACATATAAACTGATTGCAACCCCGGTATTTGAGGGAGAAAAAATAATCGGTGCAGTAATGGTAATTATTGATGTTACCGAAAGTGTGAAACGTGAACAGCTTCGTCAGGAATTTACATCTAATGTTTCTCACGAATTAAAAACTCCGCTTACATCTATTTCAGGATTTGCTGAAATGTTGAAATCAGGCGGTACGCCGGACGAAACTGTTATTGACTTTTCTACTTCTATTTATGACGAAGCACAAAGACTTATCACTCTTGTCAGTGACATTATGAAAATATCTGAACTTGACGAGGGTGCAGTTCCAATTGAAAAAGAAAATGTTGACCTCTATGAGCTTTCAAAGGATATTGTGAAAAGGCTTACACCTATTGCCAATAAGAGAAACATTACATTTAATATCATTGGCGATACTGCCACTGTTTATGGTGCGAGAAAAATCCTTGACGAAATGATATATAACCTTTGCGATAATGCAATCAAGTATAACAAAGAAAATGGAACGGTTGATGTTATTGTCAATCAGGCAGGTGGCAAAACAAGCGTTACTGTAAGAGATACGGGAATCGGCATTCCAATCTCTGAACAAAGCAGAGTTTTTGAGCGCTTTTACAGAGTAGATAAAAGTCGCTCAAAGCTAGTTGGTGGAACTGGACTTGGTCTTGCAATCGTAAAGCACGGAGCCGCATATCACGATGCAGATGTTTCTCTTGAAAGTACAGAGGGAAAAGGCACAAGCGTAACGATTACTTTTGCGGAATAAAATTATCAATAAAAATGACGAAAATCCTTGAAGCATCTTGTTTTGATATGCACCGGAAACAGAGTGGACAAAAAAACGTCTTGCGGATCCTGTGCCCGGCTTTGAACCGTATCATATTCCTGATGTATTTGACGGAATACCGACCGAAGTGGTTGAAAAATATGGTTTAACCGTTTTGGATAATAGAAAAGTTTCCGGATTTACTCAACTATTAACTTTAAAAACCGATAAGCAAATTATTTATATTGAGTATGATCTTGGGATAATATATATGGAAAGTCTCCATACAGGTTACTTTGTCCTCTTTGAAACAATTGAAAATTAAACGGCAGCAAAAAAGGCTTGGGAAATTTTTCCCAAGCCTTTTGTTTTCTTACAAATAAAACGCGTGATTGCCGATGGTGGTATAATACCTTCTGTTGCGTGCAATCCAATTTGTACCCGCGATGCGCGGATTGTAGAAAAACAAACTGTTGCCGACATTATTTTCCCCATGAAGGGCACGTTTTGCCGCAATAATAGAAGCATATCCCGGCGTATTGTAAATAGAGCCGTCAATCGAAGGAGTGTACTGCACACCGAAACGACGGTCAAAAATCACTTCAAAAATCGTGTTCGGATACTGCGAACTCTTGACGCGGTTTAAAATGACATTCGCCACCGCCAACTTGCCTGCATCCGACTCACCGCGACTTTCGGCGTGGACGATGCGCGCCAGCCAGAAAACGCTGTCGTGCTGATAATAGCACACATTCGCCGCCGGCACACCATACCCCGCCTTCTTTATCACTACGTTATAGTAGTTGGCATCCCAACCTACAGTTGCACCAAACACCGGTTCTACAAATCGAATCGGCACATAGAGTCTACCGTTCACCGTCCACGGTGCCGTGGACAGTCGGTGCTTTTTGCCGTCAACGGTATAGTCCGTTTCTCCCTCGGTTACTTTTACCTTTTTGCCTTCATACTCCAACGTGAGCATCGCCTTTTTGTCATTCCAGGAATACTCTGCCGTTCCAAAGAGTTCGCAAAGCGAACGCACCGGCGCGTACACCGTGCTTTGGTATTCGATAAGCGGCAGACTGAGTGTCACGTAAGTATCGTTTAAAACGAGATCCAACGGCATATTGTTGTCATTGTAAATTGCCTGCGCGGACGTATGATACGGCAGAAGCATCGCGATGCATAAGCATAGCGAAAGGATCAACTTTTTCATAAAATCCTCATTTCCCGCATTGTTTTTCTTCAGAATTTTACACAGAAAAACTGCGTTGTTTTTAGCAATACAAAATGAATTATATCATTTTTCCGCGCCGTTGTCAAGTTTTCGCCGTTTTGTGTCCGTTTCCGCACAGAAATCTTTATAAAAAATTAAAATAATTCTTGACAATCCTGCCGCATATTAGTATAATAAACAAGTAGTTTATATAGGGGTATAGCTCAGTTGGTAGAGCAGTGGTCTCCAAAACCACGTGCCGAGGGTTCAAGTCCTTCTGCCCCTGCCAAAGCAAAAGATAGAGTCGCATTCGCGGCTCTATTTTTTTGTTTTGTATAGGTAGACTTGAACCCGAGGCACGGTAAGTGCCGGGCAGCAACACCGGGGGCAGCCGGTGGCGGATACAGCGAGGTGTTACTGGCGCAGCGGCCGACAGAGCGCGAGGTGATTTATCGCCGAAGCGAAATGTCGGGCACCGCAAGCCGGGGTGCGTAGCACTTCAAGTCCTTTAAGCCCCTGCCAAAGCAAAAGATAGAGTCGCATTCGCGGCTCTATTTTTTGTTTTGTATAGCAAGCATCCCTTAAAAATCGAGCCTTCCGGCATATTGGCTACCGTTTTTTCACCAAATTCCTAAAAAAGAAACCACAACACATTAGGGCGGACAACCTTTACTTGTTGTGGCTCAAATCACATATTTCTTGCAAGAATGGAACACGGCTTGTCCAGCGCAATCTCACCACCGTCCACCGTTGTGACAATACCACCCGCCTCACGCACCAAAAGCGCGCCTGCCGCATAATCCCAGGGCTGGAGCTCCAATTCAAAAAACAGTTCCGCTCTGCCGCACGCAATAGAAGCAAGTTCAATTACGGCAGCGCCGCTTCTGCGGATATCCAATGCCTTTTGACAGTAATCATAGGCCATTTCAAATGACTTTTTGGAAAGTTGCGCATTGTACGGCGAAGTCCCAAATAAGACAAGGCCGTTTTTGAGCGGCTGCCCCGACACGCGGATGGGCTTGCCGTTGCAAAACGCACCTTTGCCGCGCAAAGCCGTGAACAGCTCGTCCGCATACGGATTGTACATGACCGCAAGGGCCAATTCTCCGTCCTCAGCCATCGCAACGGATATTGCACTCATACGGTAATCCTTAATAAAATTCGTTGTGCCGTCAATCGGGTCAACGATAAAACATTTTCCCTGTTCGGTAAACGCACCACAATCGCCCTCTTCACCGACAAACACCGCTTCTGGACACATCGCCAAAAGACCGATGCGCAGTCGCTCCTGCACCATTTTATCATACTCCGTGACAAAATTGGCCACACCTGCTTTGTCACTGACACCCAGGCTCGTTCTGTCCGCCTGTAAAATCATTTGTCCGCAAGTCTTAACCAGCACACTGATTTTTGAAATCAACTGTTCCATAGCTACCTCTTATAAATCCAATTTCAAATCGTTTTCTTTAATCCAACCGAGTTTTCTGCACACAAGTCCGAGTGCCCAACAAATGACCGCCGGCAAAACAATGTGCGTTAAAAGCATGCCGATCCATTGCATCGGCATAACGGCGCCGCCGTCTGCAACCCAACCGGTATACATACCGATTTGGCCGACAAAACCGCAAGTACCCATACCCGAAGAAACCGGCGCGCCGTTCATTTCCAGTTTAAAAATGCAAGTAGAAATCGGACCGGTAATCGCCGATGTTATAATCGGCGCAATCCAGATGCGCGGGTTTTTCACGATGTTGCCCATCTGCAACATACTTGTGCCGATACCCTGCGCCAAAAGGCCGCCCCAACGGTCTTCCTTAAAACTCATTACGGCAAAACCGACCATGTTTGCACAGCAGCCCGCAAGCGCCGCACCGCCGGCTAGACCCGTCAGTCCAATCGCCGCACAGATTGCCGCACTTGAAATCGGGAGCGTAAGCGCAATGCCGACCACAACGGAAATCACAATACCCATCCAGAACGGCTGCAGCACAGTCGCCCATTCAATGAAATCACCCACGGCGCTGGCACCCTTACCAATCGGTGCCGCAATGAGCATTGCCAAAAGAACACCCGAACAAATGGTCACAATCGGTGTTACCAAAATATCGAGCTTTGTTTCCTTGCTGACCATTTTACCAAGCTCGGTTGCTACAATCGCCATAACCAAAACGGCAAGCGCACCGCCCGCACCGCCGAGTGCATTGGCCGCATAACCTACTGCCGCAAGCGAAAATAAAACCAACGGCGGAGCCTTTAAGGCAAAGCCGATAGCGATTGCCATTGCGCTGCCCTGTACGCTCTTGGCGTAGCCACCGATTTCATCTAAAATCGCAATGCCGAACTGCTGCCCCAATGTAGACAAAATCGTACCGATCAAAAGCGAAGCAAACAGGCCCTGCGCCATAGCGCCTAGCGCATCAATAAAATAACGCTTCGCCGAAAATTCAATGTCTTTTCTTTTTAAAAATGCTTTAAATTTCTGCATATCCCTTCCTCCTTTATAATCACCTATTATATGCGCTTTTTCCTCAAATGTCAACAAAAAATTTACAGAAAAGTTTACAGATATTATTTTGAATGTAAACTATTGAAAAAACACTTTATAACTGATATAATGAAAAAAAGAGCTTTGGAGGAAAGTATGAAGGTTGCAAACAGACAGCAGGACATTTTAAATCGGCTTGCTGCGGCGGACACGCCGGTCGGCGCATCCGTTTTGGCCGTAAACTTCGGTGTCAGCCGCCAAATCATCGTCAAAGATATTGCCGCCTTGCGGGAACAGGGATACCCCGTTGTTTCCACTGCACGCGGCTATATGCTCTATGAAAAGCCGCAATGCAGACGCGTATTTAAAACGCAGCACAGCGACGAAGACGTAGAAAAAGAATTAAATCTGATTGTAGATTTGGGCGGAGAGGTGCTTGATGTGTTTATCTTTCACAAGTTTTACAATCAACTGCGTGCGCCGATGCATATTAAATCCAGACGCGATGTCGCACACTTTTTAAAAAACATCTCCGAGGGCAAATCCAGCCTACTCAAAAACGTGACCGCCGGTTATCACTATCACACCGTTGCGGCAGACAGCGAGCAAATCTTAAACGAAATCGAAAAAGCCTTGAAAAACGCAGGATTTTTAGCACCGTTGCAGGCATATGAGCCAAGCGAACTTTTAAATAACGAATAAAAAGGAATATCCGCAATGACTTGCGGATATTCCTTTTTACATAGTCAACTTATTTCTTTGCCGGTTTCTTCTCTGTCTTCTTTTCGGCCTTCGGCTCAGTCTTCTTCGCCGCTTTCTTTGTCGCCGGCTTTTTGAGTGCATTCTGAACGGCAAGTGCATCTTCAACAGCACCGTTGATAACCACTTTCCCCGCCAAAAGCGCCTTGTCCAATCCGATTCTTGCAGAGAATACCTTCTTAATCTCGGTCGAAAGACCCACAATTTCCGAAGTGCGGTCCACATAATCATACGGCTCTACGGACAATGTTCCGTCGATGAAAGCTACATAAAAGATACCGCCGCAATCTTCATCTGTCATATGCACTTGCATTGCAAACGGATTTTCCAGTTTAGATACATCCGCCGATGCAATCTTTTCTTTAAATTCTGCAAACTTTTTCTCAAACGTCATGTTCACTACCTCCTTACATGGATTTATTATACTATACGGAGCGCAAACTGTCAATTTGGTTTCCGTCTACATTTTCTGTCAAGAAAACCAAGAAATACATATATTACAGCACCTCCGACAGCGCTGAGAGTATCGAGAAAGACATCGCTCAACAACGGACCGCGTCCGGGCACAAACGCCTGATGAAGTTCATCGCTTGTCGCGTAGCCAAAGCAAATCAAAACCGCCCACAGGACATAACGGCGCCAGCCGCTTGCTTTCGCTGATGCTGTCACACTAAAGCCCAAAACCATATACAAAAAGACATGGGCGCACTTACGCACAAAATGGTGTAGCATTTCGTGGTGTGCATATTTACCAAGCCCTAAAAACTCCATCACAGTCGCAAACAAGCCACGCACATTCATACTCAACTCCGCGGAATCAATGCGGCTCTGTCCGGAAAAATATAAGATGATAAGCATCCACAAAATGCTCAGTGTCCACAGTAAAAACTGCTTTTTTTTGACGTGCATCATTGCACATACAGCGCAAGCATACCATAAATTAACTTGGCCGCCTCCTGCCTGGTCGCATTGCTTCTCGGATTGAAATTGCCCAAATCATCTCCACTTATAATGCCAAGACTGACCAATGTGCTCACCGGCGACACCGCATAATCCGCAATCATCGCAGTATCGTTAAATGGCAGCTGTGCACCTTCTGCACCATCAAGCAATTCCATTTTCACAAGCATGCCGTACAAAATCTTGCACATATCCTGACGGGTAATCGGCGCGCCGACACCGAAACTGTCTGCGCTGATGCCGTTGACGATACCATGATACTTTGCCGAAGCGATATACGGCGCATACCATGCATCCGCCGCCACATCTTTAAAGTCACTTGTCAGGCTCTTGTCCGTCAAATCAAACAATTCAACCGCCAGCTTTACAAATTCCTCGCGCGTAATCTGCGCATCAGGCTCAAAGGTGCCTACACCTTTGCCGGAAATAATGCCTCGGTTAAACAGTGCCTCAATATAGGTCTTGCCCCATCCGTTCGCATCCGTAAAATACGGCGCAACCTCATAGAGTGTATATATGCCCAAGTGTTCAATGCGGCAATGCAAATAGCCGTTTGCATACGCGGTATATTTCACCGGACTGCCGTCCGCCGCATAGAGCATTACGTTTTCCTTATTTACCGGCACGGTAATCATCAGCGGCGTTGTCAGCGCTTGGTCAAACTTTGCAACACCGTCGCGGTAGTAAGCCACCTCAACCGTGTCGCCATCCGTCTCACTGTGCTTTGTTACCGTGTAACCGAATCCGTTTTTGATGTTTCCCGTTTCACCTGCTACGCCGCCACCTGCAACATTGTTCTTATTGGCATAGGCCGGTTGCGGCATATAAAGCCGTATTTCATAAAGCGCACGCTTCAGTGCAAGTTTTTCTTCTGCGGTGTACTTTAAATTCAGTTTGTTTGCAAGCAAACGCACATTCTCCGCAAAGGTCTGCTCACCTTTTGTCATACCAAACATGATTTCATCCAGAAGCGGCGAGACCGTATGCGCGGCAAAATCTGTTTCGTTGGCGTCCGTTAGCAAGGCTGTATTGCCGTTTAATTCCGCAAACAAGCCAAAGAAATGTGCTAAAACCGGAACGGTGATACCGTCTTCAACTAAAATCTGCGAAAGGCCTTCTACCTGTAAAATTTCCTCGTTGAAGAAACGCTCCAGCACTTTCTTTGACTTTGTGGTAAGTTTCGCTTCCTTGCGATAGTAAAGTCCCTCGAAATACTTTATACGCAACGTTTCGTCGATTTTATACAACTGCGCAACAATGTCCAATGCCGTTTGTTGGTCTATAATCTTAAATATCGGTTTTAAAAGCTGATTATATACCGATTGTGAATCCGGATTAAATTGCAAAATCAAATCCTTGGCTAAATCCAGACCGGAATCCAACAAAACCAACGGAATAGCAATCGCCATCATATTCGCCCTGTCTTCTGCCGAATATTGCGACAGTTCGCTGACAATTTTATCAGTTTCCTTTGGCAGCGCACAACCGCTGAAGACACCGCCAAGCATACAAATACATACGAACAATGCAAGCCATCTTTTCATGCCGCACACTCCTTTCTGTCTAAAAATAGGTTTTGGAGCAAACCCCAAAACCTATTTTGCTTTTATCTTAAATATTTATTATTTCAAGATACCCAATCTGTGCAGCGTATTATAGAGCATAACTGCCGCTTCCGCACGGGTCACATCGTCCTGCGGACGGAAGGTGTTATCCGGATAACCATTGATTACACCGAAGTTAATCAGGTTTTCAACATCTTCTGCAAACCAGTCCGCAATCTCATGATGGTCGTGGAAGTCTTTCTCAACCGCCAAGCCGGCTCTACCGAGCACGCGGGAGAAGAGTGCAGAAATTTCTTCACGAGTAAGAACCTGCTGCGGTGCAAAATTACCTTCACTGTGACCCTTGTATACGCCGAGTTCTACTAATCTGTATACAGCGTCTACCGCATAATCCTGAATATTCGCATGGTCGCTGAACGCTACCGGAGCAGCTGCCTTTTGACCTTCAATACCAAGCACTCTTACCAAAATCACAGCCATTTCCTCACGGGTAACACCGCTATCCGGCGCGTATGTCGTTGCACTATGGCCGCGCACATAGCCTGTGGTTGCAAGCACTTCTACGTGTTCCTTTGCCCAGTGGTCCTGCACGTCATCAAACGTTGTTTTCACACTCGGAATCGGTTTTGTGGAGTTATTTACCGTAACAAAGCCAACCTTGCTCGGTTCCGGAATTGTAGGATACACTTCCGGAGTAGGCATCGGGATTGTGCCTGTACCGCTGCCCGTTCCGTTACCGGTAATATCACCCAAAATGCTATCCCCCGCAACCGGCGGTTTTACACCGGAAGACTGCTTTTTCTTTACTGTAATTGTAATGAGATTACTTTTCACATCTCCGCTGACTACCTTAATGGTGTATGTGCCTTCTGTATTCGGCGTATTATATGTGTACGATGTGCCACCGGTCTTTACCAGCGAGTTATTTACATACCACTCTACCGCCGGTACAATCACAGCATCTGCACTCTCATCTGCCATTTGTGCAGTTAATGTTACGGTAACCGGTGCAGTCGAGCCGACCGTCTGAGTTAATGCATCCGTCGTGGAAATGGACAGCTTCGTTGCCTGTGTGGAATAAACAAACGAATTCGTTGTGACAAGCGTTTTGGCAAAATCTTTTTTCATCTGCACGGTGATATTTTCATCCGCATTGATAATGTCGCAAAGCTCTGCCATGAAATCCTCGGCAGATGCAACGGTATTGTCATTTATCAGTATTTCACTTGCCTCCACCATCTTATTCAAGTTGTTCTTAAAGTCCGTATTGGTAAACTTATAAAACTTGTAATCAAAGTTTTCATCGTTTCTGTCCGCCGTAAACACGACCATATCACGCAGATCGTATAAAAGCTGGTAAAATACCGGCAAACTTAAACCGTCTTGCTCGTATGTAGTGTTTTCGCCGATTAAATAATTATAAATTGCTTCTGTGCCAGCGCCGTATGCTGCTGCCGCATCATAACCTTCAAAACCGGTACGCGCATGCCAATGTGCAACAGCCGCTCTTCTGATTTCAAGCGGTACGCACTTTAAAACCCTTAGATAGAACGCAAGCACTTCGCCATCACCGTAAGCGGCAATATAATTCTTTATCAGGTCCGAATCCAATGTGCTTTGGTCCTCTGCATAAAGAATTAAACTGTCCATCCCTGCATCGGTGGAGGTATAAGTCGCAAGAAAATTATAAATGATTTCTCTTTGCGCCGGGGATTGGCTTTGCATATAACTGTCTACCGCAGCAAGTGTGTCTATAAAACCCGTGCTGCTGACATCTACGGCACCGACCGTCACCGCGCAGCAACCCAATAGCAACGCTACACTCAACAGCACAGCCAAAATTCTCTTTTTCATAGTTTACTCATCTCCCTAAATTATATAAAATTTATATGAAATACATTAGATGTTCAAGAATAAATTTTTGTTCCCGCCTCAGGATTTTCTGCTTCCGTTTCAGAAATAGTCGCATCTGCGTGCGGCTCGGCAGGTTTACTTTTGTATGTTGGTACAACCTCAGCCAGCTTATACTTGATTTCCTCGGAAGCGCCGTCCTTCGCAATCGCCTCAAGCGCCGCAAGCTGTATACACAAACTATCCCAATCGAGTGTCATCGGCTGCGCAACGAAAATCTTCTCATTGCTCGTAGCACGCAAACCCTCTTCATTCATCAAAAGCTCCTCGTAGAGTTTTTCGCCCGGACGAAGCCCCGTGATGATAATCGGAATGTCCGTGCCAACCTCAAATCCCGAAAGTTCAATCAGTTTTACAGCCAAATCGTAAATCTTAACCGGTTGCCCCATATCGAGAATAAAGATTTCGCCGCCCCTTGCATAGGATGCCGCTTCTAAAATCAAGCTCACCGCTTCGGGAATGGTCATAAAGAAACGCGTAATTTCCTTATGTGTCAATGTAATCGGACTACGCTCCGCAATCTGCTTTTTAAACAGCGGTACCACCGAACCGTTCGAGCCGAGCACATTGCCGAAACGCACCGCTACATACTCCGTTTTGCTTCTCGCGTTAATCGACTGAATAATCATTTCGCATACACGCTTCGTAGCCCCCATGACATTGGTCGGATTTACCGCCTTATCCGTAGAAACCAACACAAAACGTAAAACACCGTATTTATCCGCCGCCGTAGCAACATTATAAGTACCCATCACATTATTTTTGATGGCTTCCGCCGGGTCATGTTCCATAAGCGGCACATGCTTGTGCGCTGCCGCATGAAAGACGACCTCCGGACGAAGACTTTCAAATATTTCATCTATACGCTTCCCGTCACGCACACTGGCGATAATCACCTCAAACGGTCTGCCCGGCATTTTGCGTTGCAAATCCATTTGCAGGTCATAAGCGTTGTTTTCATATATATCCAATATATACAGTTTTTTCGGTGAAAACTTTAAAATCTGTCGGCAAAGTTCACTGCCGATACTACCGCCGCCACCCGTGACCAAAACGGTTTTTCCGTTCAAATACTCTGAAATCTTTTGGTTGTCGAGTTTAATACTGTCGCGCGGCAAAAGGTCATCAATTTGCACATCACGAATACCGCTTGTAAATTTTTCCCGGTTTACGATTTCGTGCAGACTGGGCAGAATTCGCACCTTACGGCCCGTACTCTGTATGATTTGCAAAATTTCACTGCGGTTTTTATGGTCAAGCGTCGGAATGGCTAAAAGCACTTCCTCCACACCATATTTATCACACACGCGAGGAATGTCCCTTCTTGTACCAAGCACTCTAAAACCTCGAATCTGCATTTTCTGCTTCTCCAAATCATCATCAATCAGACCGACAATTTTATAACTTGTACTACCGGCAAGCACCTCGGATATGATACGCACGCCACCGCCGCCGGCACCGACAATCAAAAGTTTGATTCCTTTTTCATCGCGCGAGCTTTCTTTGCGCAGCTTATATGATTTGATAATTGTTCTTACAGCAAAACGTACTGCTACAAATCCGAATATATATACCGGACAGACCAAAAGCTGCACATCCCACGGGTAAAAGAAAATCGGATTTCGAATCAATACACTGCCGCACAGTAGCGCAATCATCGAAACCGCGCCCGCACTTACGCATACCGTATAATCATTTATGCCGGATACACGCCACAAAACATGGTATCCGCCAAAAAGCCATTGCATACCGACATTCACAGCCGCAGCAATGAACACAGCCAAAAATCGAATGTTTAATTGATAGGACAAACCGCCCAAAAAAGTAACTTCTTCATTTGCCGCATGGTTTGTCAAAAGGAAGTCCACAAAAAGGTAAGCAAAAAACACAACTGCAACATCCGCCAAACAAAGTGCACGGCGAAATAATTGTTTAATATGGTGTTTCATAGCTCTCACCCCTGTTTTATTACATAATTACCTCAATTGTCATTCTTTACTGTCTTCTTTTCCTTCTCCTCTACCGGCATCAAAATCGTTCCATTTTCCTTTTTCTTGTTCTTGCTTTTGTTATCCGAATAGCCGTGCCCATAACTGTAATTGCCGTAACCGTAGCCATAGCTGTAGCCGTAACCATAGCCGTAACCATAGCGGCCGTGATGCTTGCCGTGCTTACCCAGAATTTTAGATACATGTACGTCATTGATAATAATACCAAGAACCTTGGCTTTCGCAAATTCCAATGCGCTGATGGACGCCCGAATCATATCATGCTTCGTATATTTTTCTCTTGTAACCAAAAGCACACCGTCTGCATATTTGGACACCAGCGATACATCCGTTACCACCGTAACCGGCGGCATATCAATAAATACATAGTCATAACGCTCCCTGAGACGTTTAATAAGCTTTTTCATGCTGGAAAATCCCAAAAGCTCCGACGGATTCGGCGGAATGCTGCCAGATGGAATAAAATCAATTTTATATTTCTCTATCGGCACGATGACCTCATCAAGTTCATTTATACCAACCAGATATTCACTCAGGCCCACGCCGGTTTCCATGCCGAAACATTCATCAAGTCGCGGCTTACGCAAGTCGGCATCCACAACCACAACACGCTGTCCGGTCATGGCAAACGTAATAGCCACGTTCGTACAGGTCGTGCTCTTGCCTTCGCGCGGCACTGCACTTGTAAACAAGATCACCTTGCATTTTTCCTCTGTCTCACTGGGCAGGGAAAACATAATATTTGTACGTATTGTTCTGTACGCTTCAGATACAGCAAAAGGAGATTGCTCTGTCACAACCCCTTCGTTTCTGTTTCTGTGCGCATTGACTTCCTGTTCTCTTTTTTTGGAGAACCACATATCCAATCACTCCTTGATCTCCTTAGAAGCACGAATATTGGGTACAACACCGATGACCGGAAGATTGTACTTTGCAACAATATCATCCGTCTGCTTAATACGGTTGTCCATCAGCTCAATGAATAAAACCAATAACATCGCAAGCACCAAGCCGGAAAAAGCACCAATCAAACCATGTACAAGCGGACTGGTTTTAGAATAAACCGCATTTTTAGCCTCTTCTACCACAATTACAGAACCTTTGGTCTTTGCAACCTGCGGCAAACGCACCGAAGCAACCTTCATTACCGCACTTGCTACATCATAAGCTACATACGGATCATCTGCCGTAACCGAAATAGCAATCAGCGGCGAA
>JAZRUW010000004.1:0-158188 GCA_045652745.1 Clostridia bacterium | reverse complement strand
TAAAACGCAGACTTTTCTGAAAAACAACGGTTTTCCGTCTGCACAGGAGCGAGAATTCGGTAAAGAATTACTCGGCGTGCAGCAGGAACGTAAAAATCTAATGGACGAGTTTAGAAGCACTGTAAAAACGCCGGTAAGCACGGAGCATTACGGCGAATCCGATCGTGCGTTTATGCAAGGCTTGCTCGGCGACGAAGAGGGCGAACGGGAGTATCAAAAAAGAGTAGCCCATGCGAACGCGCAAAATATACAGAATATCCGCAAACAAAATGAATTGTACAACGCCTTCAAAGGCTCGCAGTTTGAAAGTTTGCTAAAGCCGACTGCGTCTGTCAGCGGAGTTGTGCAAAATCAGGGAGAGCGCATCAGCGCTCTGCAACCGATACAAACGTATGATGCATCGAAACAGCCGGAGAACAAACAATTCCCGTCGGGTATAAAAAACAGGGATTATAGTGATAAGGGTTTTTGGTATGTGCAAGGAGCGAATGATTCGACAAATGGAAAAACGTCGAATATTGCGATACAGCAAGACGATAAAAAATACTCGAAACGCACACAAGAAGAAATTGCAATATATAGCCAGATATGGATGGATGCAGAGACCGCTTATGACTTAGGTATAATTAATCAATATGAGAAAAAATCAGTGCAAGCATATGCTCACAACCAGGCAAATGAAATTAGATATAGGGCCAGCAACCCTTTTAAATCATTTTTTGAGGATACAATTGAATTTGCGACTTTTGATTTGTTGTTAGGTGATTTTAGCCACACAACTGTTCATGCCGCTGATTTGTCTACCGGTGCAATTAAAAAAATGTATACAAATCCGGACAACCTGTCTTTGATAATAGCGACTGGTATTGCAAAAGGATTTACAGGCGGTAATAGCAGAACATTAGGTAGTACAAAAATAAACGGCCAATCTGTAAGGGTTGATATTGAGATGCCCACAGGAAAAAGCAACGGAAATATCCATGTACATGTCGATGGAGAAAAAATATTTTTAAACTCCGTGGATGATATTCAAGAATTATCAAAAGGAATTCGAAAAAGCGACAAAGTTGTCGATTGGATAAAGAAAGCTTTTCAGCTTTTTAATAAATTGACATAAAGAAAGGAGGATTTGTTTTGGATACTAAAAAAGTTACTTTGGAACTTAACTATACAAAAGAGGTTGTAAATGCAAAGAAAAATGTTTATAAGGGCGGGGTTGCACATCCTCAAAATATTAATGAGTTGTGTATAGATGTTTATGAAAACTATCGTTTCAATCATTCTACTGATGAATTCGAGGCAGACAATCAATACAATATAGAAATCCAAGGTAGCAATAAAGCGCTTTATGAATTGGGAAAGTTTTTGGTGAATGTTGCGTTATTCGAAACGGCAGATATGGATTTTCACGTTCATATTGAAGGAATTGCAAATAGTGAAGGGGAAGAAAAATTTAATTTGAAAATCAGAAAAATCCCGGAAGCTTGAGAATTTCCGGTACAGCTACTTTTATATATTCGAATCACGGAGGGTTGATAACCTATGTTTAATCGTAAAAAGAAAATTGTAACAGGTGTTTCGGTTGTTTGTTTGATTTTACTTTTGTGTCTTATAGGACCCTACCTTGCAAAAAACATGTACGTTCACTGGATAATCTGTCCGCAAAAAGCATTGGAAAGTTACGATGGGAAGTTTGCATTTTTAAAGATGCCGACCACACGATGGTACGTACGGGATATAAACGTTTACGATGCAAGGCCTGCAATCGGAAAGCAACAGATAGAAACCTTCGAGCATAGTTACAATAAGTATGATATGAAAGAAATTATGTGGGGCAATCAAAGCTATGACTTGTTTTTTTTGACGACGGAGTCGCAGTATATCTATAAATATGACGAAAAAGAGAAGCAATGGATAGGACCGTTATATTTTGATATTTCCGCAACGATGGAAAAACGTCTACAAGGAATAGATGATGTATATTGCTTTGAACCGATGGGGTCAATGGTTGGAGGTAATTATCTTCCGTTAACAGAGGAGTTTTGTCAAGTGTCCAAACAAGCAATTCCCTCCCTCATTGCCGAAGACAACGAAAAAATCTTACGCAAATACATAGAAGGTGATTTGTAGGCGTGTGAAGTGAACAGTTTTGGCTGCTAAAACTACACCAACCCCGTAGGGGCGAGCCTGTGTGCTCGCCCGTTTTTTATGCTTTTCCATATCTGTCCACCTTCCCCAACATTTGAGGGTTGCATACACCCCCGCACCTGCCTATAATGATAACTGTGGTTGACATAATGCATAAGCGGCTTTCGAGAAATCGCATTTTTTTACCTTTACATCAATGCGTGCGCCAAACGAAAGCGTTTTGTGTTATGTAAACTAAAAACAAAAAATCATTTAAGGAGGAAACACAAGTATGCGAAAAATCAGAAAGTTTTTGGCAGCAATGCTCGCGGGCGTTATGGCAATCGGTATGATTTCTACCGCAAGTGTAGCCGCTTCCGTATTTCCGGATATGACCGATTCTGCCAGAGAGGAAGCAGTTGAAACGCTGTACGCACTCGGCATTATGGTCGGCGATAAGGACACAGGCCTGTTCCGTCCGGACGATGCAATCAAGCGTGCCGAGGTGGCAAAGATTGCAGTAGCGGCGCTCGGCCTGACCGAGGTAGCCGAGGCAACACAGTCCGTATCCAAGTTCCCGGACGTAGGCGCAGATTACTGGGGCAACGGATATATCAATGTCGCAACGGGTCAGGGCATTGTCATTGGTGATACCGACGGCAACTTCCGTCCGGAGGACACCATCACCTATGAAGAGGCGATGACTGTACTGGTCAGAATGATTGGTCACGAGCCGGCAGCAAAAGATAAGGGCGGTTATCCGGCAGGCTATCTCGTGGTCGGTGCGGAAAACGGCTTAAACAAAAATGCAAACGCGGCAGGTAACGCACCGGCAACACGTTCGCTCGTAGCGCAGATGATGTTTAACGCACTTACGGCGGATATGATGGTACAGACCGGTTACGGCGATGACAAAAATTACGAAGTGGTTGAGGGTAAGACCCTGCTTTCCACGAAGCTGAGAACCGAAAAGCTGACCGGTCAGGTGACCGCAACCAGCCAGACTTCGCTTAACGGCACATCGGCGCTGGAGCGCGGCAAGGTGAAAATCGGCGAAGAAATTTACAACGCCGACCACGTAGACGCGGCAAACCTGCTCGGTTACAGAGTTGTGTTCTACTTGCAAGAAGATGACCACGGCGACAAGCAGGTGATCTTAATCCGTCCGGAGACGAACAAAAACTCTACCCTTTCCGTGACTGCAGACAAGTTTGAATCCATTGCGGATGCAGAGGGCAAGAAGGTACTTTCCTACTGGAAGGACAAAGACACCGACAAGAAGGCATTTGAAGCAGACATCAAAAGCGATGCGATTTTAATTCACAACGGCAAGTATGAAACCATGGACAATGCAAAGCTCGATTTGTCCGAAGCGGCAGGCGGCATGGAGCTTTTGGATGTCAACCGCGACAATGTGTACGACATCGTGTTTGTGACCACATTTGAAAATATCGTTGTAGAAGAGGTTTTGGAAACTTCGGGCAAGATTATCGACAAGTACGGCGCACCGACACTGACGCTCGACGAAGAAGATAATGACATGGACATCCAGATTCTCAAGGGCGGCGAGCACTTAAAGCTTGCAGACTTAAAAGAATGGGATGTACTGAGCGTGGCGGCAAGCTCTGACAAGCGCATTTACAGAATTTATGTAACCAACAAGGTTGTAGAGGGCAGAGTAGACGAGCTTGAAGAAGACGGCGTAGTCATCGGCGGTACACTCTACGAAATTGCAAACAACTACAAAGAAACGATTGCGCTCAAGGATGAAGGCAAGTTCTACCTCGACGTAGAGGGCAAGATTGCGGCAGTAGATGCAACACACGCGATTTCCACCAACTACGCATACCTTGTCCGTGCAGGTAAGCCGAGCGTGCTCTCCGATGAAATCGAACTGCACCTGTTTACCCGTGACGGCAAGACCGTTAAGCTGGAAACCTTAACGAAGATTCGTTTCAACGGCGCAAGCGGCACCGCAAGTGCAGATGTACTGGATGCACTCAAGACAGACGGCACGGTTACACCGCAGCTCGTAACGTACGAAACCAACGCAGACGGTAAGCTCACCGCGCTCAACACCGCAACGGACAAGTCCGCAACCGGTGCGATTGACGAAGATAAGTTTACCTTAAACTTAAAGCTTGACGATGCGGTTTATAAGAAGGCAACCGGCAAGCTGGCAAACATCAATATCACGAAGGACACCGTAATTTTCGACATCCCGGCAGGTGAAACCGACCCGGATAAGTTCTCCATCCGTGATATGAGCATGTTTGAAAATGACAACACCTACGATGCCATCGTGTTTGACCTCGGCAAGGACTACACCGCCAAGGCAATTATCGTGACCGATACACTCTACGAGGCCTCTGCAGAAGCACCGAGTGCGATTGTTACAAGCATCACCACCAGCACGAATGCAGACGACGAAGTGGTAGATAAGGTGTATGTGATTGAAAACGGTGAAAAGAAGCAGCTTCTTGCAACCGAAAAGGATATGCTCGTAAAGCCGGGTGCAGAGGGCAATGTGAAGCTCGAAAAGGGCGATATCATTCAGTACAAGACCAATGCACAGGGTGAAATCACCACCTTCCGCGTACTTTTGGATATCTCCAAGAAGGCAACACAGTTTGAGGCAACCCCGACAGAAGATTTGAGCATCCTCTACGGTAAGGTAACGCAGAAGTTTGCGGCATCCATGAACGTATCCGTCAACGGCGGCGCAGAGAAAAACATTGCCTTCGGCGATGCCAAGGTTTATATTCTCGACTCCGCAAAGAGTGTAAACGGTATGCTCAAGGAAGCAACCACCGGCGACATCCGCAAGTATGACGATGCAGATGCAAGCTTCGTATTTGTAAAGTCTTATGAAGATGTTGTAACGGAAATTATCATCGTAGAACAGTAAAATGGCAAAAAGGAACGCATCTGCGTTCCTTTTTCGGCTACATATCACACATTGACAATCCCCGAAAATATGCTATACTGAAAAGGAACTTTTATTGAAATTGTTCGTCTGTTATATGTAAACATTTTTATATCAAAGGAGAAAAGAGATGAAAAAATTACTTGCAATTGTACTTACGATGTGCCTGCTTGCAGGCGCGGTGCCGACTTTTGCCTATGACGGCGCAACCGCGCAGAGCAGTGCGGAATTTTTGGCGGCACTCGATTTGTTTCGCGGCACCGACAACGGTTTTGAACTCGAAAAACCGCTGACCCGTTTAGAAGCGCTCATTATGCTCATCCGCCTTTCGGGCAAAGAGATGGACGCGCTGTATCCCCAAGAAGAGCTGTCCCATCCGTTTACGGATGCGCCGGACTGGGAGGGCGCAGAAAACTACATAGCATACGGCTATGCAAATAAAATTACCGCCGGTATGTCCGAAACGGAATTCGGCCCGAATGTGACCGCATCCAAGCAGATGTATGTTACTTTTATTTTGCGTGCACTCGGCTACACGGACGAGCAGGGCTCGGTTTGGGAAAACTGGGAAACGCTCGGTACGCAGGCAGGTATTTTGACGGATGCAACCGCAAGCGATACATTCCTGCGCGGTGATGCGGCAATTTTGTCGCGCGCGGCGCTGGGTGCAAAGCTTTACGGCAGTGAACAGACTTTGAAAGACTACCTCACAGAGCAGTATGTAATCCATCCGCTTTCGCTCTCGATTGCCGAGGCAAAGGGCGGCAAGGTGATTACGCCGGACAGTCCGCTTTCCGATATTTTGGGTAAGGTATATTCTAATGTAGAGGATTTGTATCCGCAGGGCTTAATGACGATGGAATTTGCCGCAAAGGACGGTAAATACTACATCATGGGTGAAGAAACCGACAAAGAAAATTACACAGACTTCCTCGCCTCCTTTATCGGTGCGGATGCTGAGAAAATCGGTGTAACCGAAGCGCTCGTATGTGAGCCGATGATGACCTCGCGTGCGCACAGCGTTGCTGTACTTCGCATCAAGGATGGCGCAGATGCAGAAGCGGCGAAAAAGGAAATCCGTGAAAATGTAAATCCGAGAAAGTGGGTTTGTGTGGGTGTAAACCCGAAAAATGTGAAGGTGGAAAACATCGGCAACCTCATTTTGCTTGCTATGGATGATGCATCGGGCGACGCTATGAGCGCGGCTTTTCGCAGTATGGACACTTCTTTGGTTGTACCGGGCGAAAACGGCTATATGGAAATTGACGGCATGCTGATGGAAGCGGAAGCGCCGTTTAATATGAGCAGTGCACAGAAATTTGCCGAAAAGTTTAATGAATTAAAATCCGAACACTTTGCGGAAAACAAGACCTACATTGCAACAATTCCGGAAAAGAGCTTTTATGCCAAGGACAAGACGGTGCATTATTTAAACCACAACTCCGTGGAAGCCTTTATTTCCGATGCGTTTTATGACTGGACATATGTAGACATCGCATCCGCGCTTTCGCTTGGCGATTACTACAAAACCGACCGCCACTGGAAGCAGGAAAACCTGCACGGTGTTATGGATGCATTCGGTGCGGCGATGGGCTTTGCGCACAATAAGGATGCCTACACCGCAACGACAGTAGAAAACTACATCGGTGACTATGCAAAGGACATTGCAAACCTTACACCGGAAACGCTGACCTATCTGACAAGTGATGCCATCAGCGGTGCTGCGGTTTCCGATTTCCAAAACAAAAATGTGACCACCGTATACAATACGGAAAAATTGAATTCCAAGATTCCGTATGATGTGTTTTTATCGGGTGCAACGCCGCTTACGGTGATTACCAACCCGAACGCAAGCGAAAAGCGTGAGCTTGTGATTTTCCGTGACTCCTACGGCTCGAGCGTTGCCCCGCTGTTTGTAGAGCACTATTCGAAAATCACACTTGTCGATTTGCGCTATATGGCAAGCAGTCTTTTAAAGCAGTTTGTTACCTTTGACGGCGCGGAAGTGCTGGTGCTTTTAAGCGACAAAGTGGTGAACAACAGCAATATTTTAAAATAAGAAAATGAGGTGTAAAAATCTTCTTTTTTACACCTCATTTTTTATGCCTAAAGTAGTAGGGAGCGGCCTGTGTGCCGTTCTTTTTTGTGTCCGGAAAGTTGAGAGTAGTAGACCATATTTTCATGATAGAAAAAAAGCGCAAAACAGTCATGGAGTTTTGCCAGGTGCGTATTTGCGGGCGATTCGTGAATCGCCCCTACGCACAAATTTAAACCAACACCGTAGGGGCGGGCGTCCCCGACCGACCGTGATTTTCTGCAGAATTTTGCGGGATGTCCGGAGGCCATCCCCAACGAACACAAAATATAACCCAACACCGTAGGGGCCGTTCACGAACGGCCCGTTTTTTCACAGCAAAGCCGATTTATTTTCCGATGCTTCTGATTTTTTTGCGCAGCGGCAAAATCATCGGCGGCGAAACCGACAATTCGTCAATACCGATGGACAGGAAAAATTCCGTCAACTCCAAATCGGCGGCAAGCTCGCCGCAAATGCCCACCCAGATGCCGTTTTTGTGCGCATTTTCCGCTACCGTAGAAATCAGGCGTAAAATGGCCGGATGGTGTGTGTCTATCATCGGCTCAATGCGCGGATTCTGGCGGTCTGCGGCGAGGACATACTGTGTCAAATCATTTGTACCGATGCTGAAAAAGTCTACATGCTTTGCAAGTACGTCGCTTAAAATGGCGGCTGCCGGCGTTTCAATCATAATGCCGAACGGCACATTTTCATCGTAGGCAATGCGGTCAGCCATCAGTTCCGTTTTGACCTCTTCGATGATTTCTTTTACGCGAAGGATTTCTTCTTCGGAAATAATCATCGGCACCATCACGGCGATACTGCCGAAGGCCGAGGCGCGGTAAATGGCGCGCAGCTGCGTTTTAAACAGCGCCGGACGGTCTAAACAAATGCGTACCGCGCGGTAGCCGAGCGCCGGATTTTCCTCGGTATCCAAACCGAGATATTCTGCTTTTTTGTCCGCGCCGATGTCGAGCGTGCGGATAATCACCTTTTTGCCGGCCATGCTTTGTGCAATCGTGCGGTACGCCTGAAATTGCGTCTGCTCGTCGGGCGCTTCTTTTCTGCCGATGTATAAAAATTCACTGCGCAAAAGTCCAATGCCGCCGGCATCGTTTTGCAGGGCAAGTGCCGCATCGCCCGCGTCAGCGATGTTGGCAAACAAGTCAATACGCCGCCCGTCCGCCGTTTCGTTTTCCAAGCCTTTTAATGTTTTTAAAAGATTTTGCTTTTCCGTTTCCGCCTGTGCACGGGCACGGTATTTGGCATACGTTTTTTCGTCTGCATCCGTATAAACGACAGCATCAAAGCCGTCCACGATGACCTGTGCACCCTGTTCCAGTGCAAGCACACTCTCTCCGACCCCGATGATGGCGGGAATGTTCATCGTACGTGCCAGAATGGCGGTGTGTGAATTTTTAGAGCCGCGCGCCGTCACAAAAGCAAGCACCTTTTCGCGGTCGAGCTGTACGGTTTCGCTCGGCGCCAAGTCATCTGCCACAATGACGGACGGCTCCGATAAAACATTTTCGGTCTGCGCGCCCGTCAGTACGCCGACTAAGCGTTCCGATACATCACGCACATCCGCGGCACGTGCGCGCATATAGGCATCGTCCATGTCGGAAAACAGTTTTGCAAAATTGTCCGCTGTCACGCTGACGGCGTATTCTGCATTGGCTTGTTGGGTGCGGATGATGTGCGTGACTGAGCCGCAGTAGTCCGCGTCGTCGAGCATCATGGCGTGGATGTTAAAAATCTCGGCGTTTTCCTCCCCGACACGTTGCTGGGCGGTTTCATACAGCGACACAAGTTCTGCTCTGGCGCACATTCTCGCCTGCTCAAAGCGTTCAAGTTCCGCTTTGGTATTTTCGATGCGTGTAAGCGCAATCGTCTGCACTTTGCGTGAAAACAGATGCACTTTGCCGATGGCGATGCCGCCGAACACACTCTGTCCTTTCAATGTCTGCATAGATTACAACTCCTGTTTAAATAAGGCTTCCAGCGCCGCGCAGGCGTCGGCTTCGCCTTCCCCGCTGCATGTGACGCATACACTGTCGCCGCCCTTGGCGGAAAGTCCCATCACGGAAAACAGCCCTTTGGCATCTGCCGTCTTTGCGCCGACGGTCAGCGTAATGTCACAGGGATATTTTTTTGCTTCGCTGACCACCAAGCCTGCCGGACGCGCATGAATACCGACCTCATGGGTTAAAACATAAGTAAATGTCTGCATAAAATGAGTCCCTCCTTTGAATTTCAATTCTAGTTTTGGCGAAAGGAAAAATTTTATACAAAAAGTTTGGTCGGCAAACAAGATGAAATTTATATGCGCTTTGCCCAAGGCCACCGCCAGATAAGGTAGTTTTGGTTTTGAATGGCTATTTTTCGCTTATACTGCACAAAAAATCCAGAAATACCCAATGCCGTTCCTTTTTACATTTCCCCACCCTTGACACAAAGACTAAAAAAAAGTATAATTACATATTATATTTATGAAGCCGAGGGGAGGTGGCATAGATGGCATTGGATGCGATTGCTGTGCGCGCGCTTTGCTGTGAGTTTTCCGAAAAGCTGACAGATGCAAAGGTGGACAAGGTGTATCAGCCGGAGCGCGATGAGCTGGCGCTGATTTTCAGAACAAAAACGGAAAATATCCGCGTGCTTTTGTCTGCAAGCTCCTCAAACCCGAGAGCGCACATCACGACGCACACCAAGGAAAATCCGAAAAGCGCACCGATGTTTTGTATGCTGCTTCGAAAGCACCTTTGCGGCGGCAGGCTGGTTGCCGTAAAACAGCCGGGCTTTGAGCGTGTTCTGGATTTTTGCATTGAATCCTACACCGAACTTGGCGATTTGACCGTGAAGCATTTAATCATTGAGATTATGGGCCGCCATTCCAATATTATTTTAACCGATGACGGCGGAAGAATACTCGATGCGATTAAGCATATAGATTTTACCGTCAGTGCCGTGCGCCAGATTTTGCCCGGTATGCGCTACGAAGGACCGCCGCCGCAGGAAAAATTAAATCCGCTCACGGCGGACGAGGCGCAGGTGCGCGCCGCTATAGACGGAAGCGAAGAAAAAACCGCGGACAAACTGATTTTAAATGCCTTTGAGGGCATCAGTCCGCTTGTGGCGCGAGAAATTACTTATAACGTATTTAACTGCACGGATTTTGCGACCCGTGATTTGACGGATGCGCTGAAAATGCGTTTGTGCAACCGTATTTGTGCGGTGTTTGCGCTGGTGCGTGAAAACAAATTTTCGCCTTGTCTCATTTGTAATTCACAAAAAAAACCGATAGAATTTTGTGCGCTGCCGATTAAGCAGTATCAAAGTGCGGCCGAGACAATTCAAATGCAACAGATGAGCGCCGTCGTGGACGGGTATTATCACATTCGCGACACCGCTGAGCGGCAAAAGCAGAAAAGCGCTGCAATTTTAAAAATCATTGCAAACAATATCGCGCGTTGCGCCAAAAAGATTGTACTTTTGGAAAAAACGGTGACCGATGCGCAGAATATGGACAAATATAAACTCTACGGCGATTTGATTACAGCGAATTTGTACCGTATCCATAATGGGGACAAACTTGCAACGGTGGAAAATTTCTATGCCGAGGACATGGCGCAGATTTCCATTCCGCTCGACAGCGCAATTACGCCGCAGAAAAACGCGCAAAAATATTATAAAAAATACAACAAGGCCAAAACGGCGCTTGTGGAAGCGACCAAGCAGCTTGCGTTGGCGCAAGAGGAACTTGCGTATTTGCAAAGCGTAGAGCAAAACTGCAATATGGCGGCAAACGAGGCGGACTTAAATGAAATCCGCGCCGAGCTTGCGGGCTACGGCTATATTGTGCGTACCGTAAAGAAAAAGGGCAAGATAGAGGCGCAGAAAATGTCTGACCCTCTGCATTTTATCAGCAGTGACGGCTTTGACATTTACTGCGGCAAAAACAATGTGCAAAACGATTATCTGACCCTGCGTTTTGCAAACAATGCGGACTGGTGGTTTCATACCAAAAACTTCCCGGGCGCACATACAATCATTAAACTGGGCGTAGATAAGGACGTGCCGGAGCGTACATTGCGTGAAGCGGCCGTGTTGGCGGCGACGTTTTCAAGTGCAAAAAGCTCGTCGCAGGTGCCCGTGGATTATACGCAGATTAAGAATGTGAAAAAACCGTCGGGGGCGAAGGCCGGCATGGTCATTTACGATGTATACAATACTGTTTATGTCACACCCGACGAAACACTTGCAGAAAAATTAAAGGAGAGATAAATTATGGCAATCAGAATCGGTATTTTCGGCTACGGCAATTTGGGCCGCGGCGTAGAATGTGCAATCCGTCAGAATCCGGACATGGAGCTTGTGGCGGTATTTACGCGCCGCAATCCGGAGAGCGTGAAAATTTTAAGCGAAGGCGTGCAGGTTTTGCATGTGGATGCGGCGGAAAGTATGAAAGATAAAATTGATGTCATGATTTTGTGCGGCGGCAGTTCAACGGATTTACCGGAGCAAACGCCTGCGCTTGCAAAACTGTTCCATGTGGTGGACAGCTTTGACACGCACGCAAAAATTCCACAGCATTTTGCGGCGGTGGATGCATCTGCAAAAGCATCCGGCAAGGTCGGCATCATTTCCGTCGGCTGGGACCCGGGTATGTTTTCTTTAAACCGCCTCTACGCGAGTGCGATTTTGCCGGACGGCAAGGACTACACATTCTGGGGCAAGGGTGTAAGCCAGGGGCATTCGGATGCAATCCGCCGTATTGAGGGCGTTTTGGATGCCAAGCAGTACACGATTCCGGTAGATGCCGCGCTGGAAGCGGTGCGCAGCGGTGCAAATCCGCAGCTGTCCACCAGAGAAAAGCATCTGCGTGAGTGCTTTGTTGTGGCCGAGGACGGTGCAGATAAGGCGAGAATTGAAGAAGAAATCAAGACGATGCCGAATTACTTTGCAGATTACGATACAACCGTACACTTTATTACAAAGGAAGAGCTTGTGCGTGACCACAGCGGTATTCCGCACGGCGGTTTTGTCATCCGCACGGGTAAGACGGGTGCAAACGGCGAGCACAAGCATGTGATTGAGTACAGCTTAAAGCTTGACTCCAATCCGGAATTTACCGCATCGGTCATTGTGGCTTATGCGCGTGCGGCGTACCGCCTCGGCGCGGAAGGCGCACGTGGCTGTAAGACGGTGTTTGATATTGCGCCGGCGTACCTTTCGATGAAGCGTGCAGAAGAGTTAAGAAAAGAGATGCTGTAATTTCAAAAAAATGATGCATTGCCGGTCGGCAGCGAAATCGGCGCTTTGATGATTGCGCTTTCCGCATGTGAGGGCGTATCTTCTTTGAAGCTTGCATAAGAGAATGTAAAAATTACAACCAACACCGTAGGGGCCGTTCACGAACGGCCCGTTTTTTATGTCCAAAAAGTTGATAGTAGTAGACCCAATTTTTGTGATGCAATAAAAGCGCAAAACAGCCATGGAGTTTTGCAGGAAAATTTAACCCAACACCGTAGGGCAGGGGCTTGCTCCTGCCGTGCATTTATGCGATATTTGCGGGCGTAGCGAAAAATTTACACAAAAAACGGAGATTGAATTTCCAATCTCCGTTTTTATATGCATTTTATTTCAAATTTTCAAAAAATACTTTGTATGCCTTGTACGTCATATAGCAGTCAAATTTGTTGGCGATTTCAAACGGTGCATGCATACACAAAAGCGCCGTGCCGCAGTCGATGACATTCAGGCCGAGGTTTGCCACATACTGCGCAATTGTACCGCCGCCGCCAACATCGACCTTGCCGAGCTCGCCGTTTTGCCACAGCACGCCGTTTTCGTTAAACAGACGGCGTATTTTTGCGGTAAATTCTGCGCTTGCATCGCTGGAGTCCGACTTGCCGCGCCCGCCGGTGTATTTGCATACATTCACGCCCTTGCCGGCAAAGGCCGCATTGGAGCGGTCATGCACTTCCGGATGCTGCGGGTCGTAGGCCGCGCCGACATCTGCGGACAGACATTCGGAGGCAAACAGCACCTTATTTAATATATCAATGTTGCAACCGCCGATGAGCTTGGCAATGATGTCACCGAGTTGCAGTTCAAAAAAGCGTGATTTCATGCCCGTGCGTCCCATCGAGCCGATTTCCTCTTTATCGACCAGCAGGCAAATCGCCGTCTTTGCCGGTACATTCGGCAAATCTAAAAGGGCGCGCAGTGCCGCATAAGCACATACGCGGTCGTCCTGACCGTAACCGCCGACCATGCCGCGGTCGAGGCCGATATCTCTTGCCGCGCCGGCAGGTACGAATTCGATTTCTGCGCTCGTAAAATCCTCTTCCGTGATGCCGTATTTTTCATAAAGCATCGACAGAACATTGAATTTTACCTTTTCTTTTATCTCGTCATCGCCCTTCGGCATCGAACCGAGCAGAATATGGAAGCTGTCTGCATCAAACGCTTTTGCAAGCACCTTTTGCATCTGGTCCTGCGACAGATGCGGCAGAAGGTCGGTGATGGTAAATACCGGATCGCCTGCGTCTTCGCCGATGCAGATGTTTACGCTTGTGCCGTCCGTTTTACAAACGGTGCCGTGCATCGCCAGCGGCAGTGCGAGCCACTGGTATTTTTTAATGCCGCCGTAGTATTGGGTTTTCAGCCATGCCATGTCGCTGTCTTCAAAGAGCGGGCGCGGCTTTAAATCGAGGCGCGGCGCATCTAAGTGTGCACCGACGAGGTTTACACCCTCCAAAATATCTTCCTTACCGATGATGGCAAGTAAAATGCCCTTGCCGCCGTTGGAAGCGTATACTTTATCGCCCGGCTTGAGTACGCTCATATCGCCGAGGGCGCAAAAACCGTTTTTCTGTGCAATCTTTTCGGTTACACAAACCGCTTCACGCTCGGTTTTGGCCTGATTTAAAAAGTCTTTGTAGCCTTCGCAATAGTCAAACGTCTCTTTTTTGAGTGTATCGTCCGCTACCTTGTTGGCATGCTTTACCGTATAACTTAATTTTTCAAAAAGTTCTTTATCTGTCATAGGAAAGTCCCCTTTCTTTACTTTTCTTAGTGTACCACAAATTGCCGATAAATACAAATATTTTCAAAAATTGTTTACAAATATATAAAAAGTTGATAAAATGAAATTGAAGAAATTAAATTAAGTAAACAGGAGATGGTAGTTGTGAAAGTGAAAAAAGCAGTCATTCCGGCGGCAGGGCTCGGTACGAGATTTTTGCCGGCGACCAAGGCGATGCCGAAGGAAATGCTCCCGATTGTAGACACGCCGACCATCCAGTATATAGTAGAAGAAGCCGTCAAGAGCGGCATTGAGGATATCATTATTGTTACGGGGCGCACCAAGCGCTCGGTCGAAGACCACTTTGACAAGGCGTACGAACTGGAAACCGAACTCGAAAAGAGCGGTAAGACCGACTTTTTGAAGGTGGTACAGGATATTTCCGAGATGGCGAATATCCACTATGTGCGCCAAAGAGAGGCACTCGGTCTCGGCCATGCGGTGTACTGCGCAAAAACCTTTGTCGGCAACGACCCGTTTGCGGTTTTGCTCGGTGACGATATTGTGAAAGCGGAAAAGCCGTGCCTTGCGCAGATGATAGAAGTTTTTAACGAAAAGCAGGCAAGCGTGCTCGGTGTGCAGACCGTGCCGCATGAGCATATTTGCAAGTACGGCGCAATTGATGCTACGCCGGAGGGCGAGCGTACATATCGCGTACACGATATGGTGGAAAAGCCGAAGCCGGAAGAAGCGCCGAGCGATATTGCGGTGCTCGGCAGATACATACTCACGCCGGAAATTTTTGAATGCATTGAGCGCACACCGCGCGGCAAAGGCGGCGAAATTCAACTGACGGATGCCATTGAACTTTTGGGCAAACAGCAGCCGATTTATGCGTACGATTTTGTCGGCCGTCGCTACGATGTGGGTGACCGTATGGGTTATCTGGAAGCGATGGTGGAATATGCGCTCGACCGTGCGGATTTAAAAGACAGATTTGCTGCATATTTAAAAGAGATTACGAGTAAATTATAAAGGAAGATAAAACAACATGGCAGACACAATACTTCGCGGCATATCCGCCACGGGCGGCATCCGTATTTTCGTTGCGGAAACGACCGAGACGGTGCGCCGCGCACAACAAATTCATAAAACATACCCGATTGCTACCGCCGCGCTAGGCAGACTTTTAACCGCCGGCGCGATGATGGGCGATATGATGAAGGGCGAAAATGACCGCCTGACTTTGCGTGTGGCAGGTGACGGCCCGTTGGGCAAGGTCATTGTAACCGCAGATTCGCAGGGGCGCGTAAAAGGCTACGTGGAAAACCCGACCGTAGAGCTTCCCTCGAAGGCACCCGGCAAATTAAATGTCGGCGGCGCGGTTGGTCAAGGTACGCTCTCGGTTGTGTGCGATTTGGGCATGAAAGAGCCGTATTCGGCACAGCTTGAGTTGGTTTCGGGCGAAATTGCCGAGGACATTACAGCGTATTTTGCAACCTCCGAGCAGGTGCCGAGCGCCTGTGCACTCGGTGTGCTCGTCGATACGGACGGCTCGGTGATTAACGCCGGCGGCTTTATTTTACAGCTGATGCCGGATGCAACAGATGCCGATGCAGTGTTGCTGGAAGAAAACATAAAAAAACTGCCGCCGATGACGACAATGCTTTCCGAGGGTATGAGCCCCGAAGACATTTTGCTCACCGTCACCGAGGGCATTGATATGTTTATGTACCAAAACGAAACGAAGCCGGAATATGTGTGCGACTGCACGCGTGAGCGTGTAGCCAGCGCGCTTTTGGGCATGGGCAAAGAAGAACTTCGTGCGCTCATTGACGAACAGGGCAAGGCGGAAGTGACCTGCCAATTCTGCGATAATATCTACAATTTTTCGCGTGAAGATTTAGAGGCACTTTATGCGCGCCTGACGCAAAAATAAAAAAATTTAAAAAAATATAAAAAAAGTCTTGACAAGTCAAAAAACATCTTGTATAATAAAACCCGTCGCTTGCGAAGCGACTGGTGCGGGAGTTTAGCTCAGCTGGGAGAGCATCTGCCTTACAAGCAGAGGGTCACAGGTTCGAGCCCTGTAACTCCCACCATAATTTGGCCCGGTAGTTCAGTTGGTTAGAACGCCAGCCTGTCACGCTGGAGGTCGAGGGTTCGAGCCCCTTCCGGGTCGCCAATTCCTTTTTATAAAGGAAGCTGTGGTGTATATGCGTCACAACAGACGCCTCTGTAGCTCAGTCGGTAGAGCAAGGGACTGAAAATCCCTGTGTCGATGGTTCGATTCCGTCCGGAGGCACCATATCTGCGGGAGTGGCTCAGTGGTAGAGCGTCACCTTGCCAAGGTGAACGTCGCGAGTTCGAATCTCGTCTTCCGCTCCAATTTTTACTACAGAAGGTGCACACAATTGTGATTGCACCTTTTGTATTAAAAAATATAATTTTATATGGTACCATGGCCAAGTGGTAAGGCAAAGGTCTGCAACACCTTTATTCCCCGGTTCAAATCCGGGTGGTACCTCCAGAAAAAAAGACAGATTTCTTAAGAAATCTGTCTTTTTTTCAGCGATATAAATTCCTTGCGGAATTTGCGATATACCTTCGGTGCGATATATTACTTCGTAATGCGATATGTCCCTTCGGGACGAGAATAAGGAATTTATATCATATCGCAACGAAACGAAGTGAAGTTATATCGAATTTGTGAAACAAATATATCGCACGAGCGAGAGCGAGTATATCGCTAAAAAACATTGGCATTAAATCATAGAGAAGCATTTTACGGACACGGAAAGAATGTTTTAGTGCAAAACTTCCTTATCCGGTAGTGGCCTTCGCAATGCTTTTTTAATGTGTATTTCCCCTCAATCCTCTATCGGCAATTCAGCTTTGCTTAAAAGCACTACGGCATGTGTGCTGATGCCCTCGCCTCGCCCCTCAAAGCCGAGTTTTTCGGTGGTTGTGGCTTTTACGTTGATGTCACAAATGTCCGCACCGCAAACATCGGCGATGTTTTCGCGCATTTCTGCTATGTAGGGTGCAAGTTTCGGCTTTTGTGCGATGATGGTGATGTCTGCATTGACCAACGCATAGCCGAGGTCTTCTACCAGTTCACAAACTTCGCGCAGAAGCTCTAAACTGTCCGCGCCCTTATATTTTTCGTCCGTATCCGGAAAATGCTGTCCGATATCGCCGAGCGCCGCTGCACCTAAGATGGCATCCATCAGTGCGTGCACGCATACATCTGCATCCGAATGTCCCAAAAGTCCCAATTCATATGGGATTTTTACGCCGCCTAAAATGAGGTCTCTGCCTTCGACGAGGCGGTGTACGTCATAACCGTGTCCGATGCGCATCATACTTATTTCTCCTTTGCAATGAGGAACTCTGCGTAATCCATATCTTCCTCTGTTGTAATTTTTATGTTGGTGTAGTCGCCCTCGACAAGCAGGATTTTGCCGCCGCAGTATTCGGCTACCATGCAGTCGTCTGTGCCGGCATAGCCGTCCGCGGCCGCTTTTTTATGAAAGGCAAGAATGTCTTCGGTGTAAAAGCCTTGCGGTGTCTGGATATTATACAAATCCTCGCGCGGCACGCTTTCTTTTACGATGCCGTCCGCATCTGCGCGTTTTAGCGAGTCTTTCACTTTCACGGCGACGGTCACACCTGCGGCTTTGCCGCTTAAAAGACCGTTGTATACGCGCTCAATCAGCGCGGGCGTTACCAGCGCGCGTGCGCCGTCATGAATGAGCACAATTTCGCTGTCGGCTTCAGTAAGTCCGTTTAAAACGGAGGCCTGCCTTGTTGCACCGCCGCAGACAATGCTTTTTACCTTTTTAAATCCAAATTCGCGTACCAGTGCCGATAACTCGGCAATATCCTCGCTTCGGGTGACCAAAACGATGCTGTCGATGCAATCTGTCTGTTCAAAAGCGTGTATGGTATGTGCCACAATCGGCACGCCTGCGATTTCGCGAAAGATTTTATTGACGGTTGTGCCGTCCTTTTTTTTGATTTGTTTCATGCGTGTGCCGCTTCCGGCACAAACAAGCACCGCACAGGCGGTCGGTTTTTTTGCCATACGTTTATCGCTCCTTCATTTTCAGCATCATGTTTTCTGCGATATGGTCATATAAATCGCAAACCGCATTCGGTTTGCCCATGTTTTTTGTGGCCTGAGAAAGCATGTCCAGCCGCCAGTTGTGCAGCAGCAGCTGATATACGGCTTCGTCAATTGGGAATGTCTTGCTTACGCGGATGGCAAGTCCGTTGTTTAACAAAAATTCCGTGTTTCTGTCCTCAAGACCCGGAATGGGATTCAGCACAATGGCCGGCAATCCCTTGGCAAGAAATTCCGAGGTGGTCAGGCCGCCCGGCTTGGTGATGAGCACATCCGCCGCATCCATTAAAAGTTCTACATTGTTGACGTAGCCGAGTGCCAGTACTGTCTTTTTCCATGTTTGGTTTTCGATTTTGCGTTTTAACTGCTTGTTGTTGCCACAGACGCACAAAATCTGAAAATCATAATCCATATTGTCAAGCACGGCAAGGCTGTCGGTCAGTTTGCCGTAACCCATCGAGCCCATCATCACCAAAATCGTCGGTCTGTTTGCAATGCCGAGTTGCGCTCTTGCCGCACGCTTTTCTGTCTTCACGGCGAATTTCGGCTCAATCGGGATGCCGATGGGCAGGGCTTTTTTGGAATCCAGTCCGCGCTTTTCGAGCTGCAGATTTAACAGTCTGGATGCCGTTACATAGTAATCTATATCCGTATCTTCCCAGAACGGGTGTACCGTAAAGTCGGTGATGATACCGTAGAGCGGACAGGTGATGCCGCACTTGCGGCGAAAATAGGTCGCAATCTGCGCTGCAAAAACGTGCGTGCACACAATGGCGTCCGGCTTGAATTCCTGCACGTATTTGAGCAGCTTGCCGGTGGTGATTTTGTTGATGGCATCCGACAGAAAGGTCGTGTCGCTCTTTTGCCGTTTTTCGGCCAGACGGTATACGCGTCCCCACATCTTCGGTGTGAATTTAGTCGAAAGAAGATACCCCTGATTGACCGATTCGGACAGGGCGTGATTTATGTAGTCGAAGGTGTTGAGCATTTCACAGCGCGCGCCGCGGCTCTCAAAGTAATCTTTGATGGCCATGCCGGTTTTATGATGCCCCATGCCTGCTTTGATGGATAAAATTAAAATGTTCATCGCGCAATCCTCCGTTTCTTTTGTGTTCCTACCTTATATTTTATACTTTTGCGCAAAAAAAAACAACTGTTTTTTCACAAATGAAAAAATTACAATTGCCTATTGACAGCGGGACTTGTTTTGGAGTATAATATGTAGTACATTTGTATATCTTGTCCATTTAGATAAGGTAAACACTATTATGTATATAGTAGTGAAGGGAGTGAAAGTAATGTCTGAAATCAGAGTAAAGGACAATGAGTCTTTAGATAATGCACTTCGCAGATTTAAGCGTCAATGCGCAAAGTCCGGCGTTTTAACCGAGCTTAGAAAGAGAGAGCACTATGAAAAGCCGAGCGTAAAGCGTAAGAAGAAGTCTGAGGCTGCCCGCAAAAGAAAGTTTAAGTAATTGGGGGTATTCGTTATGGGACTCAAAGAGCAACTCGCTGCAGATTTGAAGGCGGCAATGAAGGAAAAGGATGTCATCCGTAAAAATACGGTGCAGCTTGTCCGCTCCGCCATTTTGCAATACGAAAAGGACCACCTCACCGAACTCGATGAGAGCGGCGTGATTGATGTCATTGCCAAGGAGCTCAAGCAGAGAAAAGATTCCCTGCCGGAATTTGAAAAAAGCGGCAGAGAGGATTTGGTTGAGAACTTGAAGCGTGAGATGGAAGTCCTGCTTGGGTATCTTCCGAAACAGCTTTCCGAAGAAGAACTCGAGCAAATCGTGCGCGAGGCAATTGCTAAAACCGGTGCCGCATCTGTAAAGGATATGGGCAAGGTCATGGGTATGGTTACCGCGCAGACCAAAGGTCGTGCAGATGGTAAAACCATCGGCGCAATTGCAAAAAAGTTATTATCGTAAACAAAAAAGAACGGCAATACTGCATTGCCGTTCTTTTTTTATTATTGTTTTGCCATTTTTTTGCTTTTTGCTATACATTTTTCCATGGCTTCCATCACGCAGGCGCGAAAACCGCCCTGCTCGAGTGCCGCAACGGCGTCGATGGTTGTGCCGCCCGGTGAGCAAACCATATCCTTCAGCTCGCCCGGATGCTTTCCTGTTTCCAGTACCATTTTTGCACTGCCGAGTACCGCCTGTGCCGCAAAGGTATAGGCCGCATCCCTCGGCATACCGCCGGCAACCGCGCCGTCAGCAAGTGCTTCGATAAACATAAATACATACGCCGGACTGCTGCCGGATACCGCAACGGCGGCATCCATCTGCTTTTCGGAAAGGACGGCTGCCTTGCCGAAGGCGTTAAACAAATCCAGCGCCCACGAAAGCTCGGCTTCGCTCACCGGTGCGGGCGCATATACTGCGGTCATACCCTCGCCTACCATAGCCGGCGTATTGGGCATGGTGCGGATGAGTTTTGCATCAAAGCCGAGATAGCCTTTGAGCGTCTGAACGCTCAGTCCCGGTGCGATGGAGATGTACAGGCGCTCTTTTGCGCCGTCTAATACAGAGAGTTCTTTTAAAACGCTCGGATAAATATCGGGCTTTACCGCTACGAGCACCACATCTGCGCCCTTTGCGGCAATCGAGTTGTCCGTGGTGATTTGCATACCCGCCGCGGCAAAATCTGCAAGACCTGCCTCATATTTATCGGAAACACAAATATCCGCCGGAGCAAGCTTACCGGTTTTTACAATTCCGAATACCATAGCGTGCGCCATTTTGCCGCCGCCGATTACTGCAAGTTTCATAATTTTCATCCTCTCTTATTTCTGTCTAAACTGCGATACTGAATCGCTTCTGCCAAGTGCTTGACCGTAATGGCTTCGCTGCCGTCCAAATCGGCAATCGTGCGTGCCACTTTTAAGATGCCGTGGTGCGCTCTTGCGCTCAGGCCGAGTCTGTCAAATGCATTTTTCATCAAATTGTGTTCGGCTTCACCGAGCACGCAGAATTTTTCAATCATTGCCGCACTCAGTTGTGCGTTGGAATATACATTCGGATAATCCGCGTAGCGTTTTTGCTGCAGTGCTCTTGCCGCGTCTACGCGTTTTTTGATGTCTGCCGAGGTTTCGGCCGGGGCATCTTCGCGGAAGGATTCGTACGCGACGGGCGCGACGCTGATATGCATATCTATGCGGTCTAAAAGCGGTCCGCTGATGCGCCCCATGTATTGCTCCACCATGTTCGGCGTGCAGGTGCAACGGCCGGTCGGGTCGCCGTAATAGCCGCATTTGCAGGGGTTCATCGCCGCTACAAACATAACATTGGAGGCATAATTTACCGTTGCGCTCACGCGCGCGATGGTCACGTCGCCGTCCTCCAGCGGTTGGCGCAGGACCTCCAAAGCAGATTTATTAAATTCCGGAAGCTCGTCCAAAAACAAAACGCCGTTGTGCGCCAGACTGATTTCGCCCGGGCGCGGAATACGTCCGCCGCCGGCAAGGCCGATGGCGGAAATGGTATGGTGCGGACTGCGAAACGGCCTGCGCGTTACAAGCGGCTTGTCCGACGGCAGAATTCCGGCCACGGAATGTATCTTGGTTACCTCTAAGGCTTCTTCAAAGGTCATATCGGGCAAAATGGTCGGCAGACGCTTTGCCAGCATTGTCTTACCGCTGCCCGGCGTGCCAATCATCAAAATATTGTGATTGCCTGCGGCGGCAATTTCGAGTGCGCGCTTTACGCCCTCCTGCCCTTTTACATCGGAAAAATCGGGTGCGTGCGCTTTGCTATAACGGAAAATGCCTTCTAAATCCACGGTCGTGCTTTCGATGGGTGCATCGCCCTCAAAATGTGCTTTGAGTGCGGCAAGTGTCGGCACACCGTAGACGGTTACGCCCTCTGCCACAGCGGCTTCCGCCGCGTTGACCGCCGGAACAAATACGTTTTTGATGCCATGCTCGCGCGCGGTCAGCACCATCGGTAAAATACCCATTACCGGACGCACTGTACCGTCGAGTGAAAGTTCGCCGAAAAACATACTTTCTTCAGGATTGCCGATGTTTAACTGTCCCGTTGCGGACAGGTAGGCAACGCAAATCGGCAAATCATACACACTGCCTTCCTTTTTGATGTCCGCCGGCGCAAGATTTAAAATTACACGTTTGGGTAGCATCTGAAAACCGCTGTTGTTTACAGCGGCGCGTACACGCTCTTTTGCTTCTTTTACGGCCGTATCGGGCAAACCGACAATGTCAAAGGCCGGCAGGCCGCCGGAAACGTCCGCCTCTACCTCTACAACAAAGCCGGAAAGGCCTTCCAATCCTGCAGATTTTACTTTTGCAATCATGCTTACACCACCCTTGCCTTCCATTATACACCATTTTATCGGTCTTGTACAACTAAATATGAAAAAACTGTAATTTTTTCCTGTAGGCTTGTATATATAAAAACAAAGGAGGTGCGTTAGATGCTGGGGGCGATTGTTGATTTTGCGCGGCAGGAGCGCGCATTAAGCATGCGTCGCATTACGGCAGCGCGCATAGATTTGCCGATGCACGATGCGTATTGTCTGTGTTTTACCCTGCCGTGTACGCAAACAGCGTTTTTAAAAAAATCTGCCGCTGCACGACGTTATCTGTTGTCCCGTTTGGAGCGCAGACTTGTCAAATTCGGTGTCGGTTGTGTTTACGCTGCCGCACCGCTTAGGGAATATTTGTGCAAAAAATTTTTCCTTCCCGACGGCAGGCGCATATTTTGCGCGTTTGCAGGACAAATAATAGAAAGACACTACCGTGCATTTTCGTTTACGCCGCAGACGGCGCGCGTATGCGTTTATGCACAAAAATTTGATGCAAATGCACTTGCGGCGGCGCAGTATATGACGCGCTATACCAACCGGATGTGTCTGGTCAGCGCAGATACGTCGTCAGCACAGGATGCGGCACAGGCACTTTTAGATGCGTATGGGTTGACGGCGAGCGTGACGGACAGCGAAAAGCAGTTAAACCGCGCGGAAATGGTGCTTTTGCTTTCACCGCCGGAGATGGAAATCTGCACGCCGGGGTTGGTGCTGGATTTTAGCGGTCATTATCCGTATGCGGCACGGCGTGAGGTTTATTTTGAAACGGCCTTCGGGTATGCCCCGCTTTTGGACTATTTCGGACGTGCGGACAGTAAAAGTGCGGAATTTATGCTCTGTTGCTACGGGTTGGAGCGAGAGCAGGACGTATGTGCGGCGCTTTTGTCTGTCGGCTGGAAAAAGACTTGACATTATTTAAAACAATGGTATAATAGAAGGAGTGTATAAAATCCACAAGAAATAAACTTGTAGTTGTAGCGCATTTGTGACTTTTGACCGCGGATTTTGAAATTCATATTGGAGGATATATAGAAATGGCAGAGGCAAAAGAGCTGTTTATGACAGCAGAGGGTTTGGCGAAGCTTGAAGCTGAACTTGACGAATTAAAACTGGTGCGCCGCAAGGAAGTGGCGGAAAAAATCAAGCAGGCGCTCGCATTCGGTGACCTTTCGGAAAACTCCGAGTACGATGAAGCAAAAAATGAGCAGGCACAGGTGGAAGCAAGAATTGCCCAGCTGGAAGGTATGCTCAAGATTGCCCACGTGGTCGATGAAGGTGCGATTGCAACGGATGCAGTCGGCGTCGGCGCAAAGGTAAAAGTTTTGGATGTTGAATTTGAAGAAGAGGAAGAATACAGCATTGTAGGACCGACTGAGGCAAATCCGTCGCAGAACAAGCTTTCCTACGAATCTCCGATCGGCAAGGCGCTCATTGGCAAGAAAGTGGGCGAAACCGTAGAGGTGCAGACACCGGGCGGAATCGTTGAGTTTAAAATTTTAGAAATCCATAAGTAATCAAAAAGGATGTAAATCTCAGATTTACATCCTTTTTTAATGCAATTTCAGCCCGCGCTCGGTAAATATGCGCTTGACCTGCGCCATCTGTGCCGCGGTCGGTACGGGTGTATCGGCGAGGGTGTATTTGTTTTTGTCCCATTTGTGCTCGCCCATCTTATGAAAGGGCAGAAGCTCCACGCATTCAATGCACGAATAGTATTTGATGTGGTCGGCCAGCGCGGTCAGCGCCGCGGTATCCATCGTGAGCTCGGGCACAACGACATGGCGGAGCCATACGCTTTTGCCACTAATTTCGCAGTAATCAAGCATGGCGAGTGCGCGCGCGTTGGAGTGACCTGTGATTTGCCGGCAAAGGTCATCGTCGATGGCCTTGATGTCAAGCAAAATCAAGTCTGCGGCATCCGCAATTTTTCTTTGCACCTGCGCAGGTGCAAAACCCGAGGTATCGACAGCCGTATGCAAATCGGCCGCGCGACAGGCATTTAATAAGGCATGGGTAAATTCATGTTGCAAAAGCGGTTCGCCGCCCGAAATGGTCACGCCACCGTCTTTGATAAAGTTTTTATAATGCAAAATATCGTCCATGGCCTTGCGCACAGAAATGGCCTTGCCTTTGTTTGTGGCAATGGCGTCCGGATTGTGACAGTACACGCATCGCAAGGGACAGCCCTGCAAAAAAAGCACATAGCGTACGCCCGGTCCGTCTACCGCACCGAAGGTTTCACGCTGATGGATATATCCAACAATATTTTCCAAAACTGTCACCTGCCTTTTAAAAAGTCAAGGGGATGCACTGCATCCCCTTTTTGTTTACATTAGAATCTGTCGTGGAAGGTTCTGCTGATAACTTCCAATTGCTGCTCGCGGGTTAATTTTACAAAGTTTACGGCATAGCCGGAAACGCGGATGGTCAACTGCGGATACAGCTCCGGATGCTCCATGGCATCATAGAGTGTTTCGCGGTTTAACACATTGACATTGATGTGATGTCCCTTTTCCACAAAGTAACCGTCCAACAGACTAATTAAGTTATCTTCCTGCTCTTCCACCGATTTGCCGAGTGCATCCGGAATGATGGAGAAGGTGTAGGAAATGCCGTCTTCGGAATCGTCAAACGGCAGTTTGGATACGGACATCATGGATGCCACGCAACCGTTTGTATCGCGGCCGTGCATCGGGTTTGCACCCGGAGCAAACGGCTCGCCTAATTTTCTGCCGTCCGGTGTAGCGCCGGTCTTTTTGCCGTACACTACGTTGGAGGTAATGGTTAAAATCGACATCGTCGGGATGCTCTTTCTGTACGTCTGCTGTGCGCCGAGTTTTTCCATAAACATTTTTACCACGCCCACAGCGATGTTATCTACGCGTGCATCGTCGTTGCCGTATTTCGGGAATTCGCCTTCGATTTCGAAATCTACCGCAATGCCTTCTTCGTTGCGAATCGGGCGTACTTTTGCGTACTTGATGGCGGAGAGGCTGTCTGCCACAACGGACAGGCCCGCGATACCGCCGGCACAGGTGCGCACGATTTCTTCGTCATGGAGCGCCATTTCGAGTTTTTCATAGCAGTATTTATCGTGCATGTAATGAATGACACTCAAGGTGTTTACATACAGTCTTGCCAGCCAGTCACAGGTCTGCACGAACTTTTTGTACACATCCTCGTAGTCGAGGTATTCGCCCTGCGGAAATTCGGTTTTCGGTGCGGTCTGTGTGCCGTAACGCTCGTCTTTACCGCCGTTGATGGCATACAAAAGCGCTTTTGCCAGGTTGGCACGTGCGCCGAAGAACTGCATCTGCTTACCGATGCGCATCGGGGATACGCAGCAGGCAATGCCGTAGTCATCTCCGAACTTTTCGCGCATCAAATCGTCGTTTTCGTACTGTACGGCGCTGGTTTTTGCCGACACGCGCGCGCAGTAGTGCTTGAAGTTGTCCGGCAGGTTGATGCTCCAAAGCACCGTCATATTCGGCTCCGGTGCCGGACCGAGGTTGGTTAAGGTGTGCAGGAAGCGGAAAGACATCTTGGTCACCATGTGTCTGCCGTCTTCGCCGATACCGCCGATGGACTCCGTTACCCAGGTCGGGTCGCCGGAGAAGAGTTCATCGTAGGCCGGTGTGCGCAAAAAGCGCACGATACGCAGTTTCATAACGAAATGGTCTACCATTTCCTGAATTTCGCTTTCCGTATACTTGCCTTCCTCTAAATCGCGGGTTGCATAGATATCTAAAAATGTAGAAATTCTGCCGATGGACATTGCCGCGCCGTTTTGTTCCTTTACAGCACCGAGGTAACCGAAATAAACCCATTGAATCGCTTCTTTTGTATCGGTTGCCGGTTTGGAGATGTCAAAGCCGTACTTTGCCGCCATGACCTTGAGCTCTTCCAACGAACGAATCTGTTCGGAGATTTCTTCGCGGTCGCGAATTACCTCTTCGCTCATGCTGCGGTTTTCAAGCGCCTTTTTGGCCGCTTTTTTCTGTTCAATCAAGAAATCCACGCCGTAGAGCGCAACACGGCGGTAGTCGCCGATGATGCGGCCGCGGCCGTAAGCATCCGGAAGACCGGTGATAATGCCGGTGTGGCGTGCCGCTTTCATTTCGTCGGTGTAGACATCAAATACGCCGTCGTTGTGCGTTTTGCGGTACTTAAATACGTTTTGTACCTGAGAGTCAAGTTCACGGTTATATGCGGCAAGAGAGGTGTTGACCATGCGGATGCCGCCAAACGGCATGATTGCACGCTTGAGTGCGCGGTCTGTCTGCAGACCGACGATGGTTTCCAAATCCTTGTCGATGTACCCTGCCTCGTGAGCGGAAACGGTGGAAATGGTGCTTGCGTCCACGTCATAAACGCCGCCGCGCGCCTTTTCTTCTTTCATATCCTCACAAAGGATTTCCCAAAGTTTTTTGGTTGCCTCTGTCGGCGGTGCGAGAAAGGACTCGTCGCCGTCATAAGGCGTATAGTTTTCGTGAATAAAACCACGTACGTCAATTTTTTTTATTTCTGTCATAGCAATCTCTCCTCATTTCTGCGTCGCAATCGGTCTTGTGACCATTGGACCACATCACATTATAGCAAAAAAGCCGAAAACCGTCAACCGTTTTGCGCACATCGACGGCTTTTCTCCATTCCCGACAAAAAATGGAAGGGAACGCGGGCAATTATTAGGCATATAGTTGAATGCAGCGGAATACAAATGAACCGAACGCACAATAAAGTTAAAGCGGGGCGATACAATGACGGAAAACAGAGAAAACAATCAGGTGACGGTGTCGGGTACGGTGCTCGGTGCGCCGACCTACAGCCACACGGTTTATGCAGAGCGGTTTTACGTATTTACAATGCGCATTGCGCGCCTGAGTGAAACCGGAGATGAGGTAAATATACTCGTGTCCGAACGGCTTATGGAAACCGGACCGGCGGTCACAGAGGGAGAAAGCCTTACGGTAACGGGGCAGTTTCGCTCTTATAACAACTACGCGGGCGAAGGCAGCCGGTTGGTGCTGACGGTATTTGCCAAATCGCTTGCAAATGCGGATGAAGCCGCGCTGACACAGCCGAATTTTATTTACCTGGACGGCTATATCTGCAAGCCGCCGGTTTACCGCACCACGCCGTTTGGCAGAGAGATTACCGATATTTTGGTCGCGGTCAACCGTGCGTACAACAAATCCGACTATATTCCGGCGATTGCCTGGGGCAGAAATGCGCGGTATTGCAAGGATTTGCCGGTCGGTAAGCGCATTCGCATCGAAGGGCGCATCCAATCACGCACGTACATAAAGCGCATAGATGAGGAAACGAGCATTACCAAAACCGCTTATGAGGTGTCCGTGGGGAAACTGGAAGTGGTTGAAACTGAAGAAGAAATATAAAAGAAATGCTCTCCGTTCGGAGAGCATTTCTTTTAGGATTTTTACTCCAAAATATACACTTTTACCTGTCTTCTGCCGAAAGCGAGTGCTTCTGCGCGGGAGCCCATAAACAAATCCACGCGGTTGCCTTTGATGGCGCCGCCGGTGTCGCCGGCAAAACTTTCGCCGTAGACGTAACTGCCGTCGGCGGCTTCGATATAGAGCTTTGTGCCGAGCGGAATGACGCGCGGGTCTACGGCAACCGTACCGACCGTCGGCGTTTTACCGAGAGCGGTTTTCGGGTTGTGGTAGCCGAGTGTCTGATACGAGCCGTCATAAGCAGTTGCCGTACAGGTAATCACCTTTGCGCCGGAGGCTTTGAGTGCCGCGGCATTTACCTTTGTGCCGACATGAACCACTTCGGTGACCGGCTCGCGCGTAATCTCACGCGAAACCTCGGTGCGCTCGGTTTCCGCACCGTTGACTTTCTTTACGGTATAGGTTGCGGTTTCGGCACCGTTGATGCCGGCGGTCGCCACCGCGCGTTCGCCCCAAAGCAGGGCTGCCGATTTCACCTCATCGGTTGCATAGGGAATCGGAATTTCTTCTAAAACCTTTTCATATACAACTCTTGTAATCACAATCTGATGGTTTTCTAAAACAGATGCATTTCGTGCAGGTGTTACGGTATCGAACGGATTTAAGGTGATACCTGCCTCGTCTAAAATGGCCTGCACATTGGTTTGAGAGGTGTTGACCAAAACTGCGTTGTTGCCGTCCAAGATGGAAATTTGCGCACTCGATGCAAAGACGACCGTATAAAAATAGGTGGTCAGTGCTACTGCAATCGCAAGTGCGAACAGACCGACGGTCACAAACAGTTTCGGGCTCGGCTGAAAGAATTTCTTTACAGCTTTCATGTTTTTCATCTCCTCGTTGCATTATTTTAACGGCGTTTTACATATTTGTCAATACTTTTTTAATACTTTTGTAACAATTACATACAAAGCACAAACATAAAAATGCGTATTTATGCCGTTTTTGCTGAAAAAGGATTTCGGCACATGCCATGTAAGACTTTAATTTGTTACAGGGATGTTAATAACATTTTATCCTTAATTTCATAATTTATTCCGAAAATGGGAAAAATGCCTAAGAAAGAGGGAAAAATTGTAATCTTTTTGTTAGGTAATCCGCTTTACAAAGGGGATTGAAATGTAGTAAAATTAAAGTTGGCCTATGAATGTGATTTATAAATAAAAGGCAAAAAGGAGAATGAAAGTGGCTGAAAGAAAGTCAGACAGAAGAAATACCTCCGCGCGCAGAAAACGCGCGACGGCGGGTGAAAATACAAAAACGGCTGCAGGCGCGAACAAGGAAGCGACACCGGTGCAGAAGACAGGTTGGATTGTCGGTGGCATCGTGGCTGTACTTTTGGTGCTGTTTTTGGCGGTATCGAGCCTGACGATGTATGCAGGTGACCGTAATTTGTCCAAAGACGGTGTGACCGTCATGGGTATGGATGTCGGCGGCAAAACGGTGCAGGAAATTGCGGATATGCTTGCAGCGGCAGATGCACTACAAAACTTTGCCGTAGACTATACCTGCGACGGTGTAACCAAAACCGTCACGGCGCAGGATGTTTCCTTGCAGGTAGACGTGGAAAAGACGGCCCAGAAGGCTGCGGCATACGGCAGAAGCAATTTATTTACCGCATTTACCTCGTTGTTTTCCGGCAAGACCGTTGCACCGGTGTACACCTATGACCATCTGGCGCTTTCCGATATCTCGGTGGCGCTTTCCGAGCAGTGCGGCGGTAGTTTGAAGCAGCACGAAGTTTCGGCAGAGGAGGACAAAATCCGCATCAGCGCCGGCAGCGCAGGCACGGGTGTGGAGTATGCGCAGATGCGCAAGTATTTTGAAGAAGCGGTTTTAAACGGCGGCGGCAGCTATAAACTTTCCATGGTAAAAACCCAGCCGGCGCAGATTGATATTGATGAGCTATATGACTCGGTGCATTGCGAACCGGCAGACGCGCATTATGTAATCGAGGGCAAAGAAGTGATTATTACGCCGGAAGTGATTGGTAAGGATTTTGACAAAAACGAGGCGGCGCGCGCCCTTGCAGGGTTTGATACGGACAGCGAACCGGTCACCATTGCGCTTACGCTGACCCAGCCGCAAATTAAGGCAGAAGATATCAGTAAAACGCTGTTTGCGGATGTGCTCGGTAAATATCAGACCAAGTATGCGACATCCAACCGTCCGCGTTCCAACAACGTAGAACTTGCCGCAAAATTTGTAGACGGTACGATTTTGCTTCCGGGCGATGAATTTTCCTATAATAAGATTGTAGGTGAGCGTACCGCGGAGCGTGGGTTTAAGGCGGCATCCGTTTATGAAAACAACAAGATGGTTGACGGTCTCGGTGGCGGTATTTGTCAGACGAGTTCCACCATCTACGCCGCAGTGCTTTATGCGGATTTAGAGGTTACAGAGCGTCATGAACATATGCTGGAAGTACACTATGCGCCGCTCGGCATGGATGCAACTGTAGCATACGGCTCTTTGGACTTCCGTTTCAAAAATAACACCGATGCACCGGTGAAAATCGTAGCAAAAGCGGCAGCGGGCAAAGTGGATGTGCAGATTCTCGGCACAAACGCCAACCCCAATAAAAAAGTGGAAATCATCTGCGACCGTATCAGCTATACCCCGTACGGCACAACCATCGTAAATGATGACACCTTAGAGCCGGGTACGGAAATTCAAGACGGCGAGGGCTTTAACGGCGCTATCGTCAACACCTACAAAAAGATTACCGAAAACGGCAAAGAAATTTCCAACAAGCTGCTCCACAAGAGCACCTACCGTATGGTCAACCGCATCCTGCGTGTCGGCCCTGCCCTCCCGGACCCGAACGCTCCAATTGACCCGAGCGTTCCTACCGTAACCGACCCGTCTCAGGCCATTAGCGGTGAGGTTGTTGTCATCGAAGGTGATGCGGGCAGTGCACAGGAGATATATGACAATCTCCAAATCCCCGACGGCATCTAAAAGGTAAATTTCGTGCAATACTTCGTTGCAGCCAACGGCCCGTACATACGTACTGTGCCGTCGCCTGCGCCTCGCACTTCATCCAAATTTCCGCTTTTAGCAGACGAGGCGGAATTATTATCGAAAGTATAAAATTTTCATATATAACAATGAGGTGAAAAAATGAAAGCAGTTATTACAGTGCTCGGTTCGGACAGAATCGGTATCATTGCGGCCGTAACAAATGTGCTTGCAAAGGTAAACGTCAATATTCTGGATATTTCGCAGACCATCATGGACAAAATCTTTACGATGGTAATGCTTGTGGATGTCAGCCAGGCGAATGTGCCGTTCGGCGAGGTATCTAAGGCGCTCGATGAAATCGGCGCCGAGCTCGGCGTATCCATCCGCATCCAGCATGAGGACATTTTTAACTCCATGCACAGAATTTAAGGAGAAGAAGCGATTATGTTAAATCCTTTTGAGATTATAGAAACCATAAAAATGCTCGACCGCGAGCATCTGGATATCCGTACCATCACGATGGGTATTTCCCTGCGGGATTGCTCCGATCCGGACGTGGATACAATGTGCGAGAAAATCTATACCAAAATTACGACCTACGCCAAGGATTTGGTGCGCGTCGGCGAGGATATTGAAACGGAGTACGGTATTCCGATTATCAACAAGCGTATTTCCGTTACACCGGTTTCGATTTTGTGTGAGCACGCAAAATCGGTGGAGGACTGCGTAAAAATTGCTGAGGCACTGGACCGTGCGGCGATTGCGACGGGCGTAAACTTCATCGGCGGTTACAGCGCATTGGTACATAAGCACTACACCAAGGGCGATGAGATGCTTATTAAATCCATTCCGCAGGCGCTTGCGCGCACACAGAGAGTGTGCTCGTCCGTCAACGTGGCAACCACGCGTGCGGGCATCAACATGGATGCCGTCAAGCAGATGGGTGAGGTTGTCAAAGAAGCGGCGGAGCTGACAAAAGACAGCGGCGGCTTTGCGTGTGCAAAACTCGTGGTGTTTGCCAATGCCGTAGAGGACAATCCGTTTATGGCAGGTGCATTTCACGGCATCGGCGAGGGCGAGTGCGTCATCAATGTCGGTGTCAGCGGCCCTGGCGTTGTAAAATGTGCGCTTGAAAAAATCGGTCCGCAGGCGGATTTCGGTCTGGTGGCGGAAACGATTAAAAAGACAGCATTTAAAATCACGCGTATGGGTCAGCTCGTAGCGCAGGAAGCCTCCAGACGTCTGGGCGTGCCGTACGGCATTGTGGATTTATCTTTGGCACCGACGCCGGCAGTCGGCGACTCGGTTGCGTATATATTGGAAGAAATGGGCGTAGAAAAGTGCGGTACGCACGGCACAACGGCGGCGCTTGCGATGCTCAATGATGCCGTAAAGAAGGGCGGCGTTATGGCTTCGGGCTATGTCGGCGGTCTTTCGGGCGCATTCATTCCGGTCAGCGAGGATGCCGGCATGATTGCGGCGGCAAAATGCGGCGCACTTACGTTGGAAAAACTCGAGGCAATGACCTGCGTGTGCCCGGTGGGACTGGATATGATTGTCGTGCCGGGCGACACGAGTGCGGCAACCATTTCCGCAATTATTGCCGACGAATCAGCCATCGGCGTAGTCAACAACAAGACAACGGCGGTGCGTATCATCCCTGCGCCGGGCAAGAAAGTCGGCGACACGGTAGAGTTTGGCGGTCTTTTGGGCAGCGGTCCGGTACAACCGGTCAATCCGTACGGCTCGGAGGGCTTTGTAAATCGCGGCGGACGTATTCCTGCGCCGCTGCACAGTTTGAGGAATTGATTATGGCAAATGTATATGTATATGAATATTTTGCAGAGGAAAACCACGAGAGCTTTCTGTATGTAAATTTAACCAACAAATGCACCAACCGTTGCACGTTCTGCATCCGCAACAATGAAAACGGTGTCGGCAGCAATACGGATTTGTGGCTGGAGCATGAACCGACTGCGGCGGAGGTAATTGAAGCGCTGGGAAAATTTGATGTAGACAGCTACAAAGAGGTTGTGTTTTGCGGCTACGGCGAACCGACCATGCGTTTAGATACGCTTTTGGAAATTGCGGCGTACATCAAGGCAAATTATACCTGCAGTGTGCGCATCAATACCAATGGGCATGCCAATGCCATTCACAAAGCGGACATTACGCCGCGGCTTGCCGGCTGGATTGATACGCTGTCGGTGAGTATGAATGCGCCGGATGCAAAATCGTATAACGAGATTTGTCAGTGCGCTTTTGGTGAGAGCGGATTTGATTATATGCTTGATTTTGCGCGACTTGCGGCCAAGCATGTGCCGCAGGTGCTTTTGAGCATCGTCGACATCATGCCGGAAGCGGACATTGCGCGTTGCAGACAGCTTGCCGAGCAGGTGGGGTGCACGCTGCGCGTCAGACATTATGTAGAAAATTGATTTGATGATTATGGATTGCGGAACGACTTGAGTCGTTCCGTTTATTTTTATTATATTTTGGCTTGAAATCGGACAAAATCAGTAGTATAATAAAAAGATGTTGGGGGTTGTTAGATTATGAGTGGAAAAATCGGATTTGATAACGAAAAATATATACAGATGCAGTCGAAATATATCGGCGAGCGCGTATTGGAATTTGGCGACAAGCTGTATTTGGAGCTTGGCGGCAAACTTTTTGACGACCACCACGCATCCCGCGTGCTGCCGGGCTTTGAGCCGGACAGTAAAATCAAAATGCTGATGTCTTTAAAGGACAAGCTTGAAATCGTAATTGCCATCAGCGCGATTGATATTGTAAAAAACAAGGTCAACAGCAACCACAACCTTACCTATGATTTGGATACCATCCGCTTAATCAATGCCTTCCGCGATTTGGGACTTTTGGTCGGCAGTATTGTCATTACGCAGTACAGCGGTCAGTCGGCGGCAGATACCTTTAAAAAGCGTTTGGAAAATATGGGCATCAAGGTATTTTTACACTATCCTATTCCGGGTTATCCGTCGCATGTGGAATATATCGTAAGCGATGAGGGTTTTGGCAAAAACGATTATATTGAAACGGAAAAGCAGATTGTGGTCGTTACCGCACCGGGACCGGGCAGCGGCAAAATGGCGACCTGCCTTTCTCAGCTTTATCACGAAAACAAACGCGGCATCAAAGCGGGTTATGCAAAATTTGAAACTTTCCCGATTTGGAATTTGCCTTTAAAGCACCATGTCAACCTCGCATATGAGGCGGCAACGGTGGATTTAAATGACGTAAATATGATTGACCCGTTCCATCTGGAAGCGCACGGTGAAATGGCGGTCAACTATAACCGCGATATTGAGGTATTCCCCGTACTTAACGCGATTTTGTGCAAAATACTGGGCGAAAGTCCGTATAAATCGCCGACGGATATGGGTGTAAATATGGCGGGCAACTGTATCGTGGACGATGCGGTTTGTATTCAGGCCTCGAAAGACGAAATCGTGCGCCGTTACTATCAGGTATTAAAAGAAAAAATGAACGGCAAGTGCGACGAAGATGTGCTTTTGAAGATGCAGCTCATCATGAAGCAGGCCGGCGTAGATGCGCATCACCGCGCGGTTGTCGGTGCGGCGCTGGAAAAATCAAAGCATACGGGGCACACGGCTTGTGCCATTCAGTTGCCGGACGGACGTATGGTCACGGGTAAGACGTCCGATTTGCTCGGTGCATCGAGCGCAGCGCTGCTCAATGCGCTTAAGGAAATTGCCGGTATCGCCGATGAAATCCACTTGATTTCGCCGGAGGTTATCGAGCCGTTGCAGGGCTTGAAGATTCACCATTTCGGCAGTAAAAATCCGCGCTTGCATATGGATGAAACCTTGATTGCGCTCTCCATTTGTGCGGCGAGCGACAGCGTTGCAAAGAAAGCGCTGGAAGGCCTTTCCGAACTGCGCGGTGCGCAGGCACATTCGACGGTGCTTTTGTCACAGGTCGATGAGCGCGTGTTTAAAAAACTCGGCATGCATTTGACTTGTGAGCCAACCTACAAATAAGAAAAAGCGAGGGAAACCTCGCTTTTTTGTGTGCAAAAGCGGCAGGAGCAAGCCCCTGCCCTACGAAGTCGGCTACAAATGTGTTTGCAGGAGCCGCGTTTAATGATTTTGCTTTATCTTCACGCTGTAGCCGTAAAGCATTGTACCTTCGGTGCTGGTGTGCTTTGCGGGATTTCCTGCCCTGCCGTCAAATCCTCCACGATGCCGGAAAGCGATACGGGGAAGGTGTCCGTATTTGCCAAAAGCTCGGCAAACGAAGCCGCCTGTTGCTTGTCCGTAAATAAAAAACTTGCGCGCGATGCCTCAATTTGCAGCCGGCTGCGCAGTACAATTTCCACACCGTAGGAAACCACCGAAAGGCTGTCGCCAATCGGCATTTCGTCTTCCGTTATGTAGTATTCCAGCATAAATGTTTTTCCGCTTTCTTCATCCGTTACCTTTTTTGTCGTATAGAGTTCCTTATCCATGATGTCACCTTTTTCCTTTGTTTTTCTATGCTTAAATTATAGCATATTTTATACAGTATTCCAAGCAAAAGTGAACGCGCAATTCGACGTTTGACCACAATATATGGTGTATATTTTAAAAACAAAAAGTATATTTTGCGATATATGCGATATGTGTAAGTATATGCGGACGAAAGAGAAATGCATTACGGTGCATACGCTTCTACGGTCACGCCCGTATAGTAGGTTTTTAAAATTTCCTCATAGGTTTCCCCCTGATTTGCAAGATAATTTGCACCGTACTGGCTCAGGCCCACGCCGTGGCCGTTGCCCGTGACGGTCATGGTAATCGAATTTGCACTTTGCACAAACTGGATGTTGGTACTGCGCAAGCCGTAGAGGTTGCGAAACTGCGTGCCGGTCAGGCGCACACCGCCTGTTTGAATTTCTTTGATGCCGCCTGCCGTTGAACGCAGAATTTCCCCGACCAGCGCCTCGCCTTCGGCAAATTGCGCTTCGGGGTATACACTTTGCAGTTTTTGTTTGTATTCCTCGGCGCTTAGGGTAACCTTAGAGGAAAAACGCGGAGAAAGCTCGTCGCCGTAGCTGGCAACGCTGACAAGGTAAGGCACATCGCCGCCCCATACATCCTTGGCACTTTCCGTCTGCCCCGAAGAGGTGGAGTGAAACACCGCGTTGACCAACTCGCCGTCATAAGTGAGTACAATACCGGCGGTATCATCCACCGCGGCGGCAATTTTTTGCATATGTACCTCGTAGTCATCCCCCCAGGAGGCGCGAAGCTCGTCCGCACTTTTCCAGGCTTTGCAGTGGGCGCTGTCCGTGCACGCAAGTGCGCCGTGGTGCGCCTCGGGGATGCCGTCACGAAGATAGCCTTCCCTGCGGCGCAGAATATAACTGCGCGCCGCAACCGCCTGTGCGCGAAGCGCCTCCGTGTGAAACGATGCCGGCATTTCCGCCGCGACTACACCCTTTAAATATTCGGAAAAGTCCAGCGTTTGTACCGCATCGAGCGCCGCAACATAGGTGGTGATGGTGTCAATAGGCTCTGCGCTTTTTTTCGTTTTCGGTCCCGCGCGGAGTAAAAGCACAAGCAAAATCGGTATGCCGAGCACGATAAAGGTATACAGAAAAAATAGTCCGAACAGTTTTTTCATTGGAATCCCTCATTTTTTGAGTAGTAAGTACAAAAGTGCCGCGGCAAGCGGCAGGTCGATATTTTCTTTGTCCTCACCGAGCAACAACAAAAGCAAAAGACCGGCCAAAATCAAATCGTCTTTTTCCATGCCGGACAAAAAATCCTGCGCAAGTGACGGCAGGCTCGATTGCGGTTTTGGCGGCGGTGCCGGCGGTTGTGGCTGTGGCGGTGTGCGCCGTTGCCCCGGCGCGGGGTCGTTATATTTGTAATAGCGTCTGTACATGTTCGATTCATTCCTTATATTTGAAAGTCCTTCAGCAGTGGCATCAATCTCAGGATTGTCAAAAGGCGGATGGCCATGTCCACCTCGCCCTTGCGCGTTTCGCGCATAAACGGGCGCACTGCGCGCAGAAGTGTGACGCGGCGGTCATCGGCTTTGCCGATGGATTTATAGGCTTCCATCACCTTAGCAAGCATCTGCGGCGAAATGGGCAGGTCATTTTGCGATTTTTGATCGGCGCCGGGCAGGCCGAAGCCGGAGAGCATGGCAGAAATATTTTCCGCCGCATCCGGACTGTTTAATATATCTTTTAAAGCATCAATTGCACCGTCAATACCTTCTGCCATACGTCGCTCCCCCCTTTTTTTATTTAAGTTTATCTAAAAAGTCCTTGTTTTCCATGGCCTTGCGAATTTTGTCGGCATCCAGATTTTTAAGGCGTGCCTCTACGGTGGCCTTGTCAAGAGAAGAAAAGGCCTGCATCAGTTTTTGCGGGTCAAGACCTGCAAGCTTTTTGCGCAAAGTTACGCCTTCGCGCGTGGCGGCAAAATCGCGCATTTCGCGCATGGTTTTCTCGCCGAGGTCGGGCAGGTCCGGTTTCTTTTTATCCTCCATAGTGTCACCTCCTGTCAAATCCGTCTGTTTTATCGTATGCGCCGTGCGTGTCAGGGATGCAAAATATGCAAAATTTGTCACACAGACTTAACATAAAACCTATTTACATACAAACATTTTATGGTATAATGAAAACAGTAAAATACAATATAGAGAATATTTACAAGGAGGCAGAAAGCGATGAAAAAAGTTTTGGCAGTTATGCTTGCCGCGTTGACGGCATTTTCGGTGGTTGCACAGGCGGCATCTTTTCCGGACATGGAGGACGCGCGTTGGGACTGGGCACGTGAAACCGTAGAAGAATTGGTCGGCAAGGGCATCATCAAGGGCTACAATGACGGTACATACAAGCCGGAAAACTCCGTAACCAATGAAGAAGCGTTCACATTGTTTGCGCGTGTCATCGGTGTAAACGATGCAAAAAATGCACAGGCGGTTGCCGATGCGCAGAAGCTGTATGCGGATGTAGCAGACAAATACGAAACCTATGCAAAAAAAGAACTGTGCTTTCTGTTGTACAGAGGAATTTTAGATACAGAGGATTTGGATGAGTATTTGGCTTTGGATGTGCAGGACGTGCCGATGAAGCGCCACGAGGCGGCGAAGCTCATCACCAGAATTTTAGACGGCGAGCAGGAAGTGGCCGATGCGGTGATGTTCGTGTTTGACTATACGGATGCAGACACCTTCTTAAATTCCGCAAAGGGTTATATCTCCTATGTGACGGAGAAGGGCATCATGACCGGTATGGGCGACGGTACATTTTCGCCGGATATGGGCGTAACCCGCGCGCAGATTGCCATTATGCTCAAGCGCACCATCAATATGCTTGCAGTCAAGACCGTCACCGGTGCGGCTGCAGCCGTGAATGAAACCGGTCTGAGCGTAGACGGCGAGGTTTACACGGTAAGCGAAAAGACGATTGTGCACAAAGACGGCGCCGCCGCTACGATTGCGGACATTCAAAACGGCGATGATGTGCTTTTGACATTGACTTACAAAGGCCTGCTTTCCATTGATGCCGTAACAACCGCGGCAAGCGAAAAGGACGAGGAAGAAAAAGTGCCTGAAACCACGGTGGTAGAAGGTATTTACAGCGGCTCTTATACAGAGGAAGGCATTACATACGTTAAGGTGTATGACAAAGACGGCGGTGTTGCGACTGTGCAATCCTACAAGCTGGCGGGCAAAGTTTCTTACATCGTTAACGAGGAAGAAAAGGCATCACTCACCTTTATCAAGGCAACGGACTATGTATATCTGTCCATTGTCGGAGATGAGGTTGTCAGCATTGTGGCGGAAACAAAAACGCTGACCGTAGAAGCGGCGACCGTAGAGGCAATTGCCTATGAAAACGGCGTCAATCTTTTAACGGTTGCGCACAGCGATAAAAAGTTTGACGGCAAGCAGTGGCCGCTTTCCGCAAATGTGGTTGTAATGCGTAACAAAGAAGATGCAACACCGGCGGATTTAATTAGCGGCGACACCGTGAAGCTCACCATCGTTTACGGCGAAATCACCAGAATTACCGCCACCTCCAAGACATCGACTATGATGGGCGACATTACGGAGATTTTCATTGCAAAGACCAATCCGTACGTTTCGGTTAAGGCAACGGACGGCAAAATTCATAAGCTGTATCTGACCATGGATACCGTCATTATGATTGATTCGCAAGAAAGCACCATTTACGACCTTGAACTTGATTACGAGGTGAAGGTAACGACGGAGAGCAATTCCGCAAGCCGTATTGCCGTAACAAGCGTTGTGCGCAAAAACAACGTCAGCGGTACGGTCGTGGAAATCAACGAATCTATGGGTTACATCACTGTAAGAGTCTATGATGCCGCAACGGACAAGACAACGGATAAGCAGTTGTTCTTAAGCGACAAGACCAACATCCGCGCAGGCTCTACCGGCTCGCTTGTAAAGATTGCTTCGATTGCAGAAGGGGACGAACTTTTTGCAACCGGTACGGAAAAGGTCGGTTTGTTTGAGGCCGCAACCATTATTGTAGTGAATAAATAAAGTTAAAAACAAACAGCCGCCGTTGGCGGCTTTTGTTTTCGGAGACAGTATGAGAGAGCAAACATGTTTTTTTACGGGGCACAGGCAGATTCCCGATGCAGAAATACGGCAGATTTATGAAAAGACGTACCTGCTTTGCGAAAGCCTTGCGGAAAAATTGAATATACGCACCTTTATCTGCGGCGGCGCACTTGGATTTGATACACTTGCGGCGCGCGCAGTACTGGCCTTGCGCAAACAGCGCGGCGATGTACGGTTGCATCTGATGCTACCGTGTAAGGCGCAAGCGGCAAAGTGGACGGCGGCAGACCGCGCGGTGTATGCGGAGATTTTACACTCTGCCGACGCGGTGGAATATGTATCGGAGGTTTATACACCTTACTGTATGCACGCGCGCAACCGCGCTATGGTCGATGCAAGCGTGTGCGGCGTTGTGTTTTTGCGAAAAAACAGCGGCGGTACGGTCTACACGGTCAAGTATGCTCTGTCACAGGGTGTGAAACTGTATTCCGTAGACAGGGTTGCTTCTAAAGAGCAAGGTTGACAAAGTTTTATAATTTGTGTAAAATAAAAGTATAAAAGCATCCTGACGTTGAAAATGCGTTTTGAGACGGAAGGTTCGGTATAAAAGAATGAAAGCCATAGTTGGCTTTGTTTTGCCGTACCTTCGGGTGCGGCATTTTATTTTATGTAGGTGAGGGAAATGGAAACAAGAATTGCGGTCATAGGGATCGTGGTGGAAAATGAGGACGCAGTAGAGCGGCTCAATGAGATTTTGCACGAATACCGCGGCTATATTATCGGGCGTATGGGCATCCCGTACCGCGCAAAAAATATGAGCATTATCAGTATTGCGGTGGATGCGCCGACGGATGCCATCAGTGCACTGACGGGAAAAATCGGAAAACTGGACGGCGTAAGCTCCAAAACGGCTTACGCTAAGGCATAGGAAGGGGAGAGCAGATATGTATAATCCGAAATCGTTAAAAGCAGAGGAATTTATTTCCCACGAGGAAATTTTGCGTACGCTGGCGTATGCGGAGGAAAATAAGGACAATTTGGAATTGGTGGATAAAATCATCGCTAAGGCGGAGGAAAGAAAGGGGCTTACGCACGAAGAAGCAAGTGTGCTTTTGGCGTGCGAGGACGAAAGCCGCATCCAAAAAATCTACGATTTGGCGGAGCAGATAAAAAAGGACTTTTACGGCAACCGTATTGTTATGTTTGCGCCGCTGTATCTGTCCAACTACTGCGTAAACGGTTGTGTGTACTGTCCGTACCACCTCAAAAACAAGCACATTGCCAGAAAGAAGCTTACGCAGGAGGAAGTGCGCCGCGAGGTTATCGCCCTGCAGGATATGGGCCACAAGCGTCTGGCGATTGAAGCCGGCGAAGACCCGGTCAACAATCCGATTGAGTATATTTTGGAGAGCATCAAAACGATTTACTCTATCCAGCATAAAAACGGCGCGATTCGCCGCGTGAATGTCAACATTGCGGCAACAACGGTGGAAAACTACCGCAAGTTAAAGGAAGCCGGCATCGGTACGTATATATTATTCCAGGAAACGTACCACAAGGAAAGCTATGAGCAGCTGCATCCGACCGGCCCGAAGCACGATTATGCGTATCATACCGAGGCGATGGACCGCGCAATGGAGGGCGGCATCGACGATGTGGGTCTCGGTGTTTTGTTCGGTCTGGAACTGTACAAGTATGAATTTGCAGGCCTGCTCATGCACGCCGAACATTTGGAGGCGGTGCACGGTGTCGGCCCGCACACCATCAGCGTGCCCAGACTTAAAAAGGCGGACGATATTGACCCGACCCAGTTTGACAACGGCATCAGCGATGAGATTTTTGCAAAACTGTGTGCGCTTATCCGCATCAGCGTGCCGTACACGGGCATGATTATTTCCACGCGCGAAAGCAAAGAGGTGCGTGAAAAAGTCATTCGTCTCGGCGTATCGCAAATCAGCGGCGCTTCCCGTACCAGTGTCGGCGGCTACTGCGAGCCGGAGCCGGAGGACGAAAATTCCGAACAGTTTGACGTCAGCGACAAGCGTACGCTCGATGAGGTTGTGCGTTGGCTGATGGAGATTGGGTATATTCCGAGTTTTTGTACGGCTTGCTACCGCGAGGGCAGAACGGGCGACCGTTTTATGACGTTGTTAAAGGACGGGCAAATCCAAAATTGCTGTCACCCGAATGCGCTGATGACTTTGATGGAGTATTTGCAGGATTACGCAAGTGAAGAAACCAAGAAAATCGGAGAAGAACTGATTGCAAAGGAAATTCACAATGTCGCAAGCGATAAGGTGCGAGAGATTGCGATTAAGAATCTGGAGAAAATTAAAAACGGCAGTCGTGACTTCCGTTTCTAAGGAGGATGCCTTATGAGTTTGCAGAGTACGCCTTCGGGCGAACGAATCCATATCGGCTTTTTCGGCAGAACGAATGCGGGCAAATCCAGCCTTGTTAATGCGATTACCAATCAGGAGCTTTCCGTGGTGTCCGACATAAAAGGCACAACGACCGACCCTGTGACCAAGGCGATGGAGCTTTTGCCGCTCGGTCCGGTAGTGATTATCGACACGCCCGGCTTTGACGATGCCGGTGTTCTGGGCGAAAAGCGTATACAGAGAACCAAGCAGGTTTTAAACCGCGTGGATATTGCCGTACTGGTGGTGGACGGTGCCGAGGGTAAAACCGAAGCGGATGCACAGCTTGTATCCCTGTTTGAAGAAAAAAATATTCCGTACCTGACGGTGTATAATAAATCCGACCTTGCCGTGCGTGATTGTGCGGAAAATGAAATTTGTGTCAGCGCGCTTAAAAAGGAAAATACGGAAGAACTGAAAAACCGCATTGCCGCGCTTTTGAAAATCGATGCGCCGCATGTTTCGTTGGTGGCGGACTTTATCAAGGCCGGTGATGCAGTGGTACTCGTAACACCGATTGATGCGTCTGCCCCGAAGGGCAGGCTGATTTTGCCGCAGCAAATGGCGATTCGTGATATTTTGGATGCCGGTGCGATTGCGGTGGTGTCCAAGGAAACCGAGTTGGAGCAGACCTTATCCAAACTGTCCGCGCCGCCGGCGTTGGTGGTGACGGATTCTCAGGTGTTCGGTTTTGTCGGCAAAATGGTACCGCCGACGGTGAAGCTGACCTCGTTTTCGATTCTGATGGCGAGATATAAAGGCTTTCTGGAAACGGCGGTGCACGGTGCAGCGGCGATTGGCGAATTAAAAGACGGCGATACCGTTCTGATTTCCGAGGGGTGTACGCACCACAGACAGTGCGGCGACATCGGCTCGGTAAAGCTGCCGATGTGGCTTAAAAAGACCACGGGCGCAAGCTTAAATATTGAAACCTCATCGGGCATGTCTTTTCCCGAGGATTTATCGGAATATGCGCTTGTTATTCATTGTGGCGGCTGCATGCTAAATGAGCGTGAAGTGACGTACAGACGAAAGTGCGCCGAGGATGCAGGTGTGCCGTTTACCAATTACGGCACGGCGATTGCCTATATGCACGGCATCTTAAAGCGCTCGCTTGCGCCGATGCCGGAACTGGAAAAGTTATTGGAAGAATAAAGGAACGCTACGCGTTCCTTTATTATGCGCAAATTCAACCCAACACCGTAGGGCAGGGGCTTGCTCCTGCCGTGTGTTTATGTGATATTCGCGGGCGATTCGTGAATCGCCCCTACTACACGCACAAATTTAAATTTAAAAAGGAGAAAATAAGGACGTATAAAACAACGAACATCCATTGGCCACGACATTTCCGCCAATTGCATTCTGCATTCTATGGAAAAAGCGTACCGTTTTAAGCGGTACGCTTTTACTGTTATTATAACAAATTCAATAATTCTGCCGGCTTGTCAATGATGGCATTCGCGCCGTTTTCTTCGAGTTCGTCTCTTTTGCGAAAGCCCCAGGTTACACCGACGGTAAACAGTCCTGCATTTTTGCCGGTTTCCATATCCGTGCCGGTGTCGCCGACATAGAGAACCTCTTCTTTTTTCACGCCGAACGTTTTCAGGATTTCGTATACGCCGTCCGGTGCCGGCTTGCAGATGCCGTCTTCTTTAACGCCGCGGCATAATAAGATGCGCTCGCCAAACAAATCCTCAATGACTTTGCAGGCGGTTATGTGCGGCTTGTTGGTCAGCACCGCAACTTTAATGCCCTTCGCTTTGAGGGCATCGAGCATTTCCACGATGCCGTCATACGGGCGGGTCAAAAACATAAAGTCCTTGTCGTATTCTGCTACATAATAAGGATAGACTTCGTCAAAACGCTCCGCCGGTGCGCCGACCGTTTTAAGCATACGCTCCACGAGCACCTTCGCGCCGTTGCCGATGAGGTATTTGTATTTTTCGGTTTCAATCGGCGGATATCCGAAATGCTCGAGCGCCAGGTTGCCGAAATAGGCAATGGTGTCGATAGTATTGGAAACCGTGCCGTCCAAATCAAAGATAACTGCTTTTTTCATTTGTATGCCCTCCGGAAGAAAATTATAAAAAGCCAAGGAAAATTTTCAAAAACCCTTGACTTCGCCATTTGTTTATTATATAATCATATGTTGTATTATAAGGTAAAATGAGCGAAAAATGCCCCTTGGGCTTTTCAGCTTGCTTGCATTATAACACAGCAAAAAGAAAAATGCAAGTAGTATGTGAAAAATTTTTTTCCACTAAATCTTGTGTTTTTTCCATGCAAAATTGTAAATTGTGAAAGCAAAACACACCGTCGGCGCGATGCGCAGAAGTGCAGTCGGTTGTGTGTCTGCCGTCGCACCGGAAGCTGAGCTCAGGCCTCTTTCACTCCTGACAGACGAGCCCGTGCGGTAAAGCAGGCAAATTGCCTTTCTTTTCTATTTAGGCAAAATTTCTGCAAAAATTTACGATGAGGTGATATGCAGATGCCACATGAAATAACTCTTGGTAAAAACAAACGCATGAGTTTTTCAAAAATCAAAGAGCCGATCGAAATGCCGAATCTGATTGAGATTCAAAAAAATTCGTACGACTGGTTCTTTGCAGAGGGCCTCAAGGAAGTCTTTGAGGATGTTTCCCCGATTACCGACTATACCGGCAATCTGGTGCTTGAATTTATCGACTATACCCTCGATTCCACACCGAAGTACTCCGTAGAGGAGTGTAAGGAGCGCGACACCAACTATTCCGCGCCGCTTCGCGTGAAAGTTCGCCTGATTAATAAGGAAACAGGCGAAGTAAAAGAGCAGGACATCTATATGGGTGAATTCCCGCTCATGACCGAGCAGGGCACATTTATCATCAACGGCGCAGAGCGCGTTGTTGTCAGCCAGCTCGTTCGTTCCCCGGGTATGTACTACGGCATGGAGCACGACAAGTCCGGTAAGGAGCTTTTCAACTCCACGGTTATCCCGTACCGCGGTGCATGGCTGGAGTATGATATTGACGTAAATGACGTATTCTCCGTTCGTATCGACAGAACGAGAAAATTGCCGGTAACCACACTTTTGCGTGCAATGGGCCTTGAAACCAATACGCAGATTTTGGAGCTCTTCGGTGACGACGAGCGTTTAAAGGTTACCATGGAAAAAGACGTAACCACTCGTGAAGAAGCGCTTATCGAAATTTATAAGAAGCTTCGTCCGGGCGAGCCGGCAAACGTAGAGAGTGCTACGTCGCTGATTATGAACATGTTCTTTGACCCGAAGCGCTACGACCTTGCGAAGGTCGGCCGTTTCAAGTTCAACCAGAAGGTTGCACTTGCAAAGCGTATCAAGGGGCAGACACTTGCAGCGGACGTGATTAGTGAAGACGGCGAATTGTTGGCAAGTGCAGGCGATGTGCTGAGCGCCCAAACTGCATTGGCAATCGAAGATGCAGGTGTAAACCGTGTTATCGTAGATGTAGACGGCAAGCAGGTTGTAATCTTCGGTAACAACATGGTTAAGCTCGGCAACTATGTTCAGCTGGACAAAAAGGACAATGAAGGTTACCTCAAGAGCCTTGGTTTCCATACAACCGTGTACAAGCCGGTACTCGATGAAATTTTGGCTGCTTTGGAAGCAGAAGGCAAGGCAAAGGACAAAGCGGCGCTTGAAGAAGCACTTCTTGCCCGCCGCGTTGAACTGATGCCGAAGCACATCTTAGTAGATGATATGTTTGCATCTATCAACTACTTTAACAACCTTTGCAACGGCATTGGCGGTCTTGACGATATCGACCATTTGGGCAACCGTCGTCTGCGCTGCGTAGGTGAGCTTTTGCAAAACCAGTTCAGAATCGGGCTTTCCAGAATGGAGAGAGTGGTTCGTGAACGCATGAATATTCAGGATTTGGACGTTGTAACACCGCAGACGCTGATCAATATCCGTCCGGTATCGTCCACCATCAAAGAGTTCTTCGGCTCTTCCCAGCTGTCCCAGTTTATGGACCAGACAAACCCGCTGGCAGAGCTGACACATAAAAGAAGACTTTCTGCACTCGGCCCGGGCGGTCTTTCCAGAGAAAGAGCGGGCTTTGAAGTGCGTGACGTACACTATACGCACTATGGCCGTATGTGTCCGATTGAGTCCCCGGAAGGTCCGAACATCGGTTTGATTTCCTCGCTGTCTTCGTTTGCGCGCATCAACGAGTACGGTTTTATTGAGTCGCCGTACCGCTATGTAGATAAGAAGACCGGCGTGGTATCCGATGAGGTTATTTACATGACTGCGGATATGGAGGACGGCTTCATTATCGCACAGGCAAACGAGCCGCTCGACAAAGACGGCAAGTTTATCGACAAAAAGATTACGGCTAGATACTTAAACGACTTCGTGGAAGTATCTCCGGCTGAAATTGATTACATGGACGTATCCCCGAGACAGCTCGTATCCATTGCGACGTCGATGATTCCGTTCCTTGAAAACGACGACGCAAACCGTGCGCTCATGGGTTCGAACATGCAGCGTCAGGCTGTACCGCTGATTCGTACCGAGTCCCCGATTGTCGGCACCGGTATGGAATATAAGGCAGCTAAGGATTCCGGTGTCGTTGTACTTGCAAACAACGATGGTGTTGTTGAAAAGGTAAGCGCACAGGAAATCGTAATTAAGACAAAAGACGGCGAACTCGAGCGCCATAAGCTTTTGAAGTTCCTGCGCTCCAACCAGGGTACTTGTATCAACCAACGCCCGATTGTTTCTGAAGGCGAAAAGGTAAAGAAGGGCGACATTATTGCGGACGGTCCGTCCACATCCAACGGTGAAATCTCCCTCGGTAAGAATGCACTCATCGGCTTCATGACCTGGGAAGGTTACAACTACGAGGATGCTGTTCTTTTAAATGAAAGACTGGTTCGTGATGACGTATATACCTCTATCCATATTGAAGAGTATGAAGCAGATGCGAGAGATACAAAGCTCGGACCGGAAGAAATCACACGCGACATTCCGAATGTCGGTGAAGATGCACTGCGTGACCTCGACGAGCGCGGTATCATCCGTATCGGTGCAGAGGTACGCGCCGGAGATATTTTGGTTGGTAAGGTAACACCGAAGGGTGAAACCGAGCTGACTGCAGAAGAAAGACTCCTTCGTGCCATCTTTGGCGAAAAGGCAAGAGAAGTTCGTGATACGTCCCTGCGTGTACCGCACGGTGAGGCAGGTATCATTGTAGACGTTAAAGTATTTACCCGTGACAACTGCGACGAGCTGCCGCCGGGCGTAAATGAGCTGGTACGTTGCTATATCGCACAGAGAAGAAAGATTTCCGTCGGCGATAAGATGGCCGGCCGTCATGGTAACAAGGGTGTTATTTCCAGAATTCTTCCGGAAGAGGATATGCCGTTCTTGCCGGACGGTACACCGCTCGATATCGTATTAAATCCGCTCGGCGTACCTTCGCGTATGAACATCGGTCAGGTGCTTGAGGTGCATTTAGGTTATGCGGCAAAGCAGCTTGGCTGGAAGATTGCAACGCCTGTATTTGACGGCGCAAACGAGGAAGATATCCGCAAGTGCTTAGTAGATGCAGGTTATGATGCTGACGGTAAGACCGTGCTTTATGACGGTCGTACGGGTGAACCGTTTGACAACCGCGTAACCGTTGGTTATATGTATTATTTGAAACTCCATCACTTGGTAGACGATAAGATTCACGCACGTTCCACCGGTCCTTACTCGCTCGTAACACAGCAGCCGCTCGGCGGTAAAGCACAGTTCGGCGGTCAGAGATTCGGTGAAATGGAAGTTTGGGCACTCGAAGCATACGGTGCGGCTTACACCTTGCAGGAAATCCTGACCGTGAAGTCGGACGATGTTGTCGGCCGTGTTAAGACTTACGAATCGATTGTCAAGGGCGAAAACGTGCCGGAGCCGGGTATTCCGGAATCCTTTAAGGTGCTCATCAAGGAATTGCAGAGCCTTGCGCTCGATGTCAATGTCCTTGACAGAGACGGCAACGAAGTTGACCTTGGCCAGTACTCCGATGATGAAGACGGCGTAGCGCCGCTCTCCGTTAATATCGAGGGTAATGAAGACAGTGTAAATCCGAATGCGGCATCTTCTTCCGCATACAATTCGGAAAGCGCTGACTTGGATGAAGAAGCAGCATTTGAGTTTGAAGAAGCAGACGATGATGGTGTAAGCCCGCTCGATTTAGACGATGACGATTTGGATTTGTTAGACGACCTCGATGATGATATTCTCGAGTCGGAGCCAGTAGAAGAGTTCGACGAGGATATCGTTGAAGACTTAGACGCGCTCGCAGATGACGAAAATTAAACATAAACTGTGCATTTGCTAATTAAAATCCAAATTTTGTTAAGGAGGTTTTTGTGTTGGAATTTACAACATTTGAAGCGATAAAAATTGGCTTGGCCTCGCCGGAGAAAATCAGAGAATGGTCTTACGGTGAAGTGAAAAAGCCGGAAACAATCAACTACAGAACATTGAAACCGGAGCGCGACGGTCTGTTTTGCGAAAAAATCTTCGGACCGCAGCGTGACTGGGAATGTCACTGCGGTAAGTATAAGAAGATTCGCTATAAGGGTATCGTGTGCGACAAGTGCGGTGTTGAGGTAACACGCTCCAAGGTGCGCCGTGAAAGAATGGGCCACATTGAGCTGGCTACGCCGGTATCGCACATCTGGTACTTTAAGGGTATCCCGTCCCGTATGGGCCTGATGCTGGATATGTCTCCGAAGGTATTGGAGCAGGTACTTTACTTTGCGGCTTACGTTGTCATCGATGCAGGTGAAACGGGCCTTCTCGAAAAGTCCATCCTCACGGAGAAGGATTACAGAGAATGCGTAGAAAAGTACGGCGACAGTTTTAAGGCAGGCATGGGTGCAGAGGCAGTAAAAGAACTTCTGCAAAAAATCGACCTCGAAGCACTTTCCGCTGAGCTTAAAGAAGAACTGGAAACTGCACAGGGTCAAAAGAAAATTCGTATCGTAAAGCGTCTGGAAGCCGTAGAAGCCTTCCGCCTTTCCGGTAACAAGCCGGAATGGATGATTATGGATGCCGTTCCGGTAATTCCGCCGGAACTGCGCCCGATGGTACAGCTCGACGGTGGCCGTTTTGCAACGAGTGACTTAAATGATTTGTACCGCCGTGTAATCAACAGAAACAATCGCTTAAAGCGTCTTTTAGATTTGCACGCGCCGGACATTATCGTAAGAAATGAGAAAAGAATGCTCCAGGAAGCCGTGGACGCGCTTATCGATAACGGCCGCAGAGGCCGTCCGGTAACGGGCCCGGGCAACCGCGCACTCAAATCTCTTTCCGACATGCTCAAAGGTAAGCAGGGTCGTTTCCGTCAGAACCTTTTGGGTAAGCGTGTTGACTACTCCGGCCGTTCGGTTATCGTCGTAGGTCCGGAACTCAAGCTTTTCCAGTGCGGTCTGCCGAAGGAAATGGCAATTGAACTGTTTAAGCCGTTTGTAATGAAGCGTTTGGTTGGTGACGGTCTTGCGCACAACATTAAGAGCGCAAAACGAATGGTTGAAAGACTCCGTCCGGAAATCTGGGATGTACTCGAAGAGGTTATCAAAGAACATCCGGTGCTCTTAAACCGTGCGCCGACACTGCACAGACTCGGTATCCAGGCATTTGAGCCGGTGCTTGTAGACGGCAGAGCGTTAAAGCTCCATCCGCTCGTATGTACCGCGTACAACGCCGACTTCGACGGTGACCAGATGGCTGTGCACGTACCGCTTTCTCCGGAAGCACAGGCAGAAGCACGTTTCTTAATGCTTTCTGCAAACAACCTGTTAAAGCCGCAGGATGGCAAGCCGGTAACCGTACCGACACAGGATATGGTCCTCGGTAGCTACTACCTGACTTTGGTTAAGGACGGCGAACCGGGCGAAGGCAAGGTATTTGCAAGCATGGACGAAGCTTTAATGGCTTACAGAAACGGCGCAGTTTCCCTGCACGCAAAGATTAAGGTGCGCGTAGAAAAGGAAATCGACGGCGAAAAGAAATACAAGACAATCAATGCAACGGTTGGTCAGCTTATATTCAATGAAAAACTGCCGCAGGACCTCGGTTTTGTGGACAGAAGCAATCCGGACAATGCGTTCGAGCTTGAATTTACCAAGCTTGCAACCAAAAAGCAGCTCGGTATTATCATTGACAGATGTATCCGTGTACACGGCTTTACCGAAACGGCAACCGTGCTCGACGATATTAAGTCGCTCGGCTTTAAGTTCTCTACGCAGGGTGCAATCACCGTCAGCGTAGACGATATTAAGGTACCGGAAGAAAAGAAACAGTTCCTTGCAGAAGCAGAAGAACAGGTAGATAACATTGTGAAGCAGTATCGCCGCGGTAAACTCACCGACGAGGAAAGATATGAAGCAATTATCAAGGTGTGGACAGAGACCAGCGATAAGGTAACGAAGGCACTGATGGATAACCTCGATGCCCTCAACCCGATTTACATGATGGCGCATTCCGGTGCCCGCGGTAGCGTAAACCAGATTCGTCAGCTTGCAGGTATGCGTGGTCTTATGGCGAATACCTCCGGTAAGGCAGTCGAAATTCCGATTCGTGCAAACTTCCGTGAAGGCTTAAACGTACTGGAATACTTCATTTCTACACACGGTGCGCGTAAAGGTCTTGCCGATACGGCGCTGCGTACGGCCGACTCGGGTTACCTGACCCGTCGTCTGGTTGACGTCAGCCAGGATGTCATCATCCGTCAGGAAGACTGCGGTACTACAAAGGGTATGATTGTAAGCGCAATCGTAGACGGCAAGGAAGAAATCGAGCCGCTTAAGGACAGACTTCTGGGCAGATACACCCACGAGACAGTTTGCCATCCGGAAACGGGCGAAGTGATTGTAGACAAGGGTGTACTCATGGGTGACGACGAAGTTGCCAAGATTTTGGCAGCGGGCGTGACCGAAGTATGCATCCGTTCGATTCTTACCTGTAAGTCTCCGGTCGGCGTATGTGCACACTGCTACGGTGCAAACCTCGCAACCGGCGATCCGGTTCCGGTGGGTGAAGCTGTTGGTATCATTGCTGCACAGTCCATCGGTGAGCCGGGTACCCAGCTTACGATGCGTACGTTCCACAGCGGTGGTGTTGCCGGTGACGATATTACGCAGGGTCTGCCGCGTGTCGAGGAATTGTTTGAAGCAAGAAAGCCGAAGGGCGTAGCGATTGTTTCCGAAATTGCAGGTAAGGTAAGCATTTCCGAAAACAAGAAGCGCCGTGAAATTACGGTAACCAACGACACAATTGCAGAAACCCAGACCTATGTAATTCCGTATGATGCAAGAATTAAAGTAACTGAGGGACAGGAAATTGAAGCGGGCGATCCGCTGACCTCCGGTTCCATCAACCCGCACGATATTCTCAAGATTAAGGGTGCAGATGCCGTACAGAGCTATCTGACACAGGAAGTGCAGAGAGTATACCGTCTGCAGGGTGTTGATATTGCCGATAAGCATATCGAAGTTATCGCGCGTCAAATGATGCGTAAGGTAAAGGTAGAAGATGCAGGACAGACCGACCTTTTGATGGGTAGTCTGATTGATATGTTCGAGCTGGAAGCTGCCAATGAAAAGGCAAGAGCGGAAGGCAAGGCAGAAGCAACCGCAAGCGTTGTTCTGCTCGGTATCACCAAGGCATCTTTGGCAACGGATTCCTTCCTGTCTGCCGCTTCCTTCCAGGAGACAACCCGTGTCCTGACCGAAGCCGCAATCAAGGGTAAGGTTGACCCGCTGCTCGGCCTCAAGGAAAATGTTATCATCGGTAAGCTCGTTCCGGCAGGTACCGGTATGAGCATCTACCGTGACATTGACGTTCGTGCCGAAGGCGAAAGCACCGCAATGAGCGATGCATTCGATGCAGCCTTTGCAAAAAACAGTGAACTGATCGGTTAATAAAACAAAATAAAAAGTGGTGTTCCAAGGGCGAGTGTTCTTAAGGATAAAACGCCTTAAAAAGCAATATTTTGGCGAATAGCTGTGTTAAAAATGACCGAAATCCGCGAGGATGTCGGTCATTTTTGCCTTGCTCTTCATCCAAACTATTACCTTTTAAGGTGCCGGTGGCAGTTTTAGTCGAGGAATTTTGTCGGAAAGAGGAACATAAAAATCTGTATTATACTCGCGTATAATGCAGATTTTTTGTGAACTATTTTCGGTAAATTACCGGCTAAAACCATTGTATCCTTAAGAACACTCGCCCAACGGAACACCACTTTTTATTTGCAAATTATGTTTGTTTATTTCAAGACAACTGTCTTTGTATCTTCGACCCATGTGGCAGTCAAATCCAGATTTTCGCTGACAAAACGAAGCGGTACGAGCGTGCGGTCATTTACAATCACCGGGGCGGCATCCAGCGTTGTGGTTGCACTTACACCGTCTGCCCGGGTTTTGGTTGCCGTGTTCATGCCGAGCGTCATACTAAGCACCACACCGTCTGTGCGGCGGATGGTGATTTCGCGGGTCGCATCGCTAAATTCCACGGTGCAGCCTAGCGCTTCGGCAATCGCACGAAGCGGCACCATCGTGCGGTCATTGATAATCTGCGGTGCGCTGTCGAAAGCGAGATAGTTTCCGTTTAAAAGCACCTCCACACCGGCGCGCTCGAGCGGCATCGGGATGGTATTTTTGCAGTAGTATGCGGTGGTAAACCCGCTGTCAAAGAAAACGTTTTCACTAACGGAGGCGGCACCGCGCAATACCGGAAAGGCGGTTTCGTCATTTAATTGAAGCCACGGACCGGTCTGGCAAACCAGGTCCACGCTTTTGCCGTCCTTTGCAAAAAAGAGCGTGTCGCCGCTGATGTGTAGTTCCAAATCTTTGCTTGCAATTACCGCGCTTACATCGCTGATTTGTCCGCCTGTTTTACGTACAATCTGATAGCGGTAACCGCCGGGCGCGTCTTCGCAAAACACATAGACAAAATGATTTTTCGGTGCATCGGCATAAATGAGCTTTGCACCCGTGTAAGCGGCGCTATCCACAATGGTGTCGGAAAGTACATCATAGACGAGATTTGCATATTTTCCTATGGCTTCCGGCTGTGCTTTATCTAAAATCGTGTCAAAAGTGCCTTCTGCCGTTTGCATATCTTTAAGTATAAATGTGTTCTCATTTACCCAAAGTACGGAAAAAACAGAGGAGGTTAAATCGGTTGGTAAGGTATACCAATTCAGCGCATCAAAACTGTATTCGAGCGCAAAGCCACCCTCGGTTTTGTGCATCGCGGTGTATAAGCCGCAATTATAGCGAACCACGCTGTCAGGTGAAAGTTCTTTTACCGGTGTGAACGCACCGCCGTCATAGCTGATATACAGTGTGTTTTGCGCATATACAACCAGTTTGTCCGCGGTTGTTTGCCCTGCAATGAGTCTGCAGTTCTGCGGTGCGGTATTGACCAAAATCCAGTCGGTAAACACCTGTGTCATCCAAAGTTTTCCCTGTGCATCGGCCGCATAATATACACCGCCGAGGCAAACCATGCGGTCGGCATCTATGCCGCCGCTCAGCGCCATCTCACCTGAGGAGAAGTACATATAATCTTCTGCCTGCACGATAGGTGTGCAAAACAGTAGAAATGCTAAAATTATACATAGAAATTTTTTCAAAGTTGTCAGCCCCCAGAAATTAGGTAATAGTGAATAGGTATTCATCGGGATTATTGTATCATACAGGTTTGGCTGTGTCAATTTGAAAGCATCGGCTTTTTTCGCTTTTTGTCTTGCAAAAACGGACAAGGTGTTGTATAATTATAACAATATGTGCAAAACATAGAATAAATGGCCGTTTTCGGCAAAGAAATGGAGAGGTTAATATGTTAGATCCGAATGCAGTATCCCCGATTATTATGCTGGTTGTGTTTTTTGCAATCATGTACTTTTTGATGATTCGTCCGCAGAAGAAAAAGGAAAAGGAAACCAAGCAGATGCTTGCAGCACTTGCAGTTGGTGATGTGATTACCACCATCGGCGGTATCATCGGTAAAATCGTAAAGGTAAAGGAAGATGAAATTTACCTGCAGACCGGTAAGACCGGCAACGCAAACGAGCAGAGCGTCATTCGTTTCAACAAGTGGGCAGTACGCGATGTTGTAAAGAAGGCAGAAGTGAAGCAAGAGGCTGCTCCGGTTGAGGAAGCGCCGGAAGAAACAACAGAGGCATAATTGAAAACACCTTCGAATACAGTATAATATCTTGTATTCGGAGGTTTTTTTATGTCAGTTTTTCAGTCAATGCAATCGGAAACGGAGACGGGTGCGCTCGGGCGGCGCGCTGTGTGGACAGGCGTAGCACTTTTGGGGGCATTTTTGTTGACGTTTTTGTGTCTGGCCGCATTTGCGGCGGTGCTGTATTTCGCAAGTGTTCCGGAAAAATGGATTGTGCCTGCGGTCACGGTGTTTTCCCTGCTTTCTTTGTTTTTTGCCGCGCGCTTTGCGGTACGCAGGTCGGGCGGCGGTTTTTGGTCGGGTGCGCTCATCGGCGCGGTGTATTATCTTGTTTTGCATCTGATTTCAACGCTGATGGGCGGCAGCGGATTATCCCTGCGCGCGCTTGTGCTGCTTGTTATCGGCACGTTGACGGGCGGTATCGGTGCAAACTTAGGTAAAACCGCGCCCGAAAAAAAGAAGAAGCTTAAGCGAAAAAAGAAGTGAAAAGCAAGTGCTTTCTCGACAAGTGTGCGGCGGGTACAGTATAATACAGGTGTATTTACATAAGAAAATGCAGGGAGAATATACATATGAGTTACGAAAGCGTAAGTCATCATGCCATTTTTACGGTGGATAATGTATAGCGTTGTATCGATTTTATCGAGGAAGTGTACGCGAACTTGTACTCCACTTTCAAAAATGACCGAAAACGAGTCTGTTTTCGGTCATTTTTTATAGAATCTTACAAAAATATCTTCTTTTTTATAAAAAAGACTTTACTTTCGCAATTTAGCGTGCTAAAATACTAATATGCTAAATTGAAGGAGATGTACGGTGATGAAACATTTGGATACAGAGGCAACAAAACGCCTGTTTCAGGCGATTTTGAATTTACAGAATTTAGAAGAGTGCTCTAACTTTTTTGAAGACATCTGCACCATCAAGGAAATTCAGGATATTTCCCAGCGCTTGGAGGTTGCGGAGCTGTTGAGTCAGAACATCAGTTATCTGGAGATTTCCAAAAAGACGGGTGCGAGCACGGCGACCATCAGCCGTGTCAACAAATGCCTGATTTACGGAAATGACGGCTATAAGACAGCGTTGGAACGTCTGAAGGAGGAAAAATAATGGAACTGAATCGCAATGTGCTCAAGAACGAAGAAAAAGCCATTTTTGATTTGCGTGCACTCTACAGTCTGTATGGGTATACGCAGTATAAAATGAGTAAGTTTGAAGCGTACGATTTGTATGTGCGAAACAAAGACTACCTCGTGTCGGATAACATCATCACCTTTACGGACACGGACGGTAAATTGCTTGCCTTAAAGCCGGACGTCACCCTGTCCATTATCAAAAACGGCAAGGACGTGCCGGGCGGTGTGCAGAAAGTGTATTATAACGAAAACGTCTACCGTGTGTCCAAGAAAAACAATGCTTTTCAGGAAATTATGCAGGTGGGCTTGGAGTGCATCGGCGCGATTGACGATTACTGCATTTTTGAAACCGTGATGCTTGCGGCGCAGAGTCTGGCGCACATTTCGCCTAGCTACATTTTGGATGTATCGCATATGGACATCGTGTCCGAGGCCATTTGTGCCATCGGCGCAGACGGTGAACTGGAAAAGGCGCTTTTGGAGAAAATCGGCGAAAAGAATTTGCACGGTATTGATGCGCTTTGCAGTGAAATCGGTGCAGATGCCACGCTTTTAAAGACGCTTGCCTCCACATACGGCAAACTGACGGATGTGTTAGATAGTTTAAAACCGCTTTCTGTCAGCGAAAAAATGAGCGCGGCGATTGACCAACTTGCACGGATGGCAGAGTTTTTAAAAGACAACGGGTGCGAGAAAAATGTCTATGTGGACTTTTCGGTGCTCAATAACCAGAATTACTACAACGGCATCGTGTTCTGCGGCTTTGTAGAGGGCATTCCGACCGGTATTTTGTCGGGCGGTGCGTATGACAAACTGATGCAGAAGATGGGCAGAAAATCACACGCCATCGGTTTTGCGGTGTATCTTGATTTGCTCGAACGTTTGAGAGCGGAGGAGAAAAAATACGACGTGGATGCCGTAATTTTATACGACGAGGGCGCGGATGTGAGCGCCATCGGCGCGGCGGTGCGTTTGATGACCGCAGGCGGTAAGCGCGTGCTGGCTACGGCGGCGCTTCCGGAAAAATTGCAGTACAAACAGCTTTTAAAATTGCAGGAGAAGGGACTGGAGATTCTTGAAAACAATGCTTAACATCGCCTTGCCGAAGGGCAGACTGGGCGAAAAGGTATATGCCATGTTTGAAAAGGCAGGTTTTGAATGTCCCGCCATCCATGAACCGGGACGCAAACTGATTTTTGAAAACGAAGAAAAGCAGGTGCGCTATTTTTGGGTAAAACCGTCGGATGTAGCCATCTATGTAGAGCGCGGCGCGGCGGATATCGGCGTAGCGGGCAAGGATATTCTGGCAGAGTATATGCCGGATGTGTATGAGCTTTTAGACCTCGACTTGGGCAAGTGCCGTATGGCGGTTGCCGCAAAAAAGGGATTTCGTGACAATACGGAAAAAACTTTGCGCGTGGCGACGAAATTTACCAATATCGCAAAAACCTACTATGCCGCGCAGGGCAGAGATATTGATATTATCCACTTAAACGGCTCGATTGAGATTGCGCCGATTTTGGGGCTTTCCGATGTGATTGTCGATATCGTGGAAACGGGTACGACGTTAAAGGAAAACGATTTAGAGGTGTTTGAAACGATTATGCCCATCAGCGCAAGGCTGATTGCAAACAAACCGAGTTTTAAGTTTAAAAATGCGCTGATGCAGCAGATTATTGATTCGCTCGGCGCACAGGTGGAGGCAGACAAATGATTCGAATTTTAAAATATGCCGAAATTGACCACAGCGAAATTTTCATCCGTTCGACTTCGAGCGGCGGCGTGGAACAGACGGTGGCTGACATCATAAAGAATGTGCGCTTAAACGGCGACAAGGCGCTTTTTGCCTACTGCGAAAAATTTGACGGCGCAAAATTGGACACGCTTGCAGTAAGCAAGGAAGAAATTGAAGAGGCGCGCGCGTCGGTAGAACCAAAGTTTCTGGAAATTCTGGAAAAAGCGGCGGCGAATATCCGAAAGTTTCACGAAAAGCAGGTCAGAACGAGTTTTATTATCAATGATGAAGACGGCATCATCATCGGCCAAAAAGTAATACCGGTCGACCGCGCAGGGCTGTATGTGCCGGGTGGTACAGCGGCTTATCCGTCCACAGTTCTGATGGATGCGATTCCTGCAAAGATTGCAGGTGTGCGCGAAGTGGTTATGGTTTCGCCGCCGGGCAAGGACGGCAAAATCAACCCTGTAATTCTGGCGGCGGCTTCCATTGCCGGTGTGGATAAAATCTTTAAACTGGGCGGCGCGCAGGCAATTGCGGCGCTGGCGTACGGTACACAAAGCGTGCCGAAAGTGGACAAGATTGTCGGCCCGGGCAATGCCTATGTGGCAGAAGCCAAAAAGCAGGTGTTCGGCGCGGTTTCCATTGATATGATTGCGGGTCCGAGCGAGATTTTGGTACTTGCGGACGGCAAGGCAAACCCAAAGCACGTGGCGGCCGACCTTTTGTCGCAGGCAGAGCACGACAAGATGGCAAGTGCGGTGCTTGTGACGGACAGCATGGATTTGGCAAAAGCGGTGCAAGCCGAGCTCGAAGTGCAGATTCCTTTGCTTTCCCGTGCGGAAATTGCAAGAGTTTCTATAGATACCAACGGCAAAATCATTGTGGCAGACACCTTGATGCGCGCCATTGAGATTACCAACGATATTGCACCGGAGCATCTGGAACTTTGTGTGGACAATCCGTTTGACTATTTGGATGCCATTCGTCATGCCGGTTCGATTTTTATGGGCAGAAATTGCCCGGAGGCGCTCGGCGACTACTTTGCCGGTCCGAACCATACGCTGCCGACCTGCGGTACGGCGAAGTTTTCCAGTCCGCTCTCGGTAGATGATTTTGTAAAAAAGACACAGTATACCTACTACACCAAGGATGCGCTTGCGCGCGTAGCAAATGACGTGGCCTACTTTGCGGAAAAAGAGGGGCTGACGGCGCACGCAAAGAGTGCAACCGTCCGTTTGGAGGAGTGACCTATATGAGCAGATTTTTCAGCGCGCGCTTAGATAAGCTGGAGGCGTATACGCCGGGCGAACAGCCCACGCAAAGAAAAAGTTATATTAAATTAAATACCAATGAATCGCCGTTTCCGCCGAGCGCGAAAGCGCAAGCGTATGCGGCGGAGGCAGCAAAGAATTTGCAGCTTTACTGCGACCCGACGGCAAAAAAGCTGACGCAGGCGGTGGCAGACCGGTTGGGTGTGGAGTTTGATGAAGTGCTTTTAACCAACGGCTCGGATGAAATCTTAAATTTCGCATTTATGGCATTTTGCGATAAGGAGCATCCGGTCGCCTTTGCAAATATAACCTACGGTTTTTATCCGGTGTTTGCACAACTGAATGGTATTGCCTATGAAGAAATACCGCTCAAAAGTGATTTTACCATTGATGTAAACGATTACATCGGCATCAACAAAACGATTGTGATTGCCAATCCGAACGCACCGACGGGCATTGCACTTCCCAAGTCGGATATTGTGAAGATTATCGAAAGTAATCCGAACAATGTTATCATAGTCGATGAGGCGTATGTGGATTTCGGCGGCGAGAGCTGTGTGGATTTGATTTCCAAATACGATAACCTGCTCGTCACGCAGACGTTTTCCAAATCCCGTTCGATGGCGGGTGCGCGTTTGGGGTTCGGCGTAGGCAATAAAGCATTGATTGCAGATTTGAATACGATTAAATATTCGACAAATCCGTACAATGTCAATTCCTGTACGCAGGCGGCAGGTCTCGGATGCATCGAAGATGATGAATACAATATGCAAAACTGCAAAACCATTATCGAAAACCGCGAATATACTACGGCGGCGCTGCGCAATCTGGGGTTTACGGTACTCGACAGCAAAACAAACTTTGTCTTTGCCAAGCACGAAAAAATCGGCGGCGAAGAATTGTATCTGAAATTAAAGGATGCCGGTATTCTGGTGCGCCATTTCTCTAAAAAAGAGATTTGCGAATATAACCGCATCAGCATCGGCACAAGAGAGCAGATGGAAACGCTCATTTGCGAAATCAAGAATATTTTGGAGGGATAAAAAATGCTTCGAACAAGTGAAATCAACCGCAAAACGGCGGAAACAGATATTGCATTGAAGCTCAATATCGACGGTACGGGCAAAAGTGAAATTGACACGGGGTGCGGATTTTTAGACCATATGCTGACGCTGTTTGCCAAGCACGGCCGTTTTGATTTGACGCTTGTCTGCAAGGGGGACACCTACGTAGACGACCACCACACGGCAGAGGACGTCGGCATTTGCTTAGGCAGCGCGTTTGCCGAGGCGCTCGGCGAAAAACGCGGCATCGTGCGCTACGGCAGTATGATTCTCCCGATGGATGAGGCGCTTGTTTTGTCGGCGGTGGATTTTTCGGGCAGAAGTTATCTGGCCTACGGCTTAGAGCTTCAGGCGGCAAAGGTCGGCACGTTTGATACCGAGCTTGTGGAAGAATTTTGGCTCGGCTTTGTGCGCAACGCACAGTTGACTCTGCACATCAAGCAGATGGCCGGCACGAACACACACCACATCATTGAGGGTGCGTTTAAGTCGGTTGCGCGTAGTCTGCGCGCCGCGGTGAAAATTGATGCGGACGCGGCAAATGAAATTCCGTCCACTAAAGGAGTGCTTTAATTTGGTAGCGATTGTAGATTACGGCGTGGGCAATCTGTTTTCCTTAAAAAGCTCGCTGGCGGCCATCGGTGCCGAGGCGGTTGTTACGGGGGATGCAGATGTGATTTGCGCCGCTGATAAAATTATATTGCCCGGCGTCGGCGCGTTTGGCGATGCGGCGGCAAAACTGCGTGAGAGCGGTCTGGACAAAGTCGTGATTGCCGAAGCCAAAAAGGGCAAGCCGCTGCTCGGCATCTGTTTGGGCATGCAGCTTTTATTTGATAAAAGCTTTGAGTACGGCGAGCACGAAGGCCTCGGCCTGATTTCGGGCGAAATCCGTCCGATTCGTGATGTGATCGGCGAAAATTTAAAAGTGCCGCATATCGGTTGGAATGCACTGAAATTCACCAAGGAAAATGAACTGTTCCGCTATTTGAAAGATGGCGACAGCGTGTATTTTGTCCACTCGTTCTACGGTGCAAATTGCGAAGAAAGCGTCATTGCTACCGCGGAATACGGCGCAGATTTGACGGCGGCGGTTGCAAATAAAAATGTGTACGGTTGTCAGTTTCATCCGGAAAAGAGCGGCAATGTGGGCTTAAATATTTTGAGAGCATTTTGTGAAACGGAGGCGTAAGGCATGCATATTTTTCCGGCAATAGATTTATACGACGGCAAGGCGGTGCGCCTGTTTAAGGGCGATTATGCACAAATGACCGTTTACAGCGACAAGCCGTGGGAGATTGCGCTCGATTTTAAGGCGCAGGGCGCAACGCACATCCATATCGTGGATTTGGAGGGCGCAAAAAACGGCGACACGCCGAATCTGGAAACGGTAAAAAAGATTATACAGACTACGGATTTGTTTTCCGAAATCGGCGGCGGCATCCGCAGTATGGAAACGATTGAAAAATATATAAACACAGGCATCAACCGCGTGATTTTAGGCACGGCGGCGGTTGAGGATGAAGCCTTCCTTCGTGCGGCGGTGGAAAAGTACGGCGACAAAATTGCCGTCGGCGCGGATATTAAGGATGGCTATGTAGCCATTAAAGGCTGGATTGAAAAAAGTCAGTATGAGTGCTTCGATTTTTGCAAAAAGATGCAGGAGATTGGTGTAAAAACGCTGATTTGCACCGACATTTCCAAAGACGGCGCGATGATGGGCACAAACCATGCGCTCTATAAAGAACTGAGTGAAAAATTTGATATGCAGATTGTCGCCTCGGGCGGTGTGTCGAGCATAGAAGATGTCAAACGTCTTTCCGACCTGAACATTTACGGCGCAATTATCGGCAAAGCGTATTATACAAAGGCGATAGATTTAAAAGAGGCAATTGAGGTGGCAAAATGATAACCAAGAGAATTATCCCTTGCCTGGACGTGAAAAACGGACGCGTGGTCAAGGGTGTGAATTTTGAAGGCTTAAACGATGTTTCGGGTCCGGTCAGCCTTGCAAAATACTATAGCGACAACGGCGCAGATGAGCTGGTGTTTTACGACATCACGGCATCGGCCGAAGGCAGAGCGTTGTTTACCGACATTCTCTGCGAGGTGGCGCGAACGATTTTTATTCCGCTCACCGTCGGCGGCGGCATCAATACCGTAGACGATTTTGACCGCGTGCTCAAATGCGGCGCAGATAAGGTCAGCGTCAATTCCGGCGCAATTAAAAATCCGGATTTGATTTACGAGGCGGCAAAGCGTTACGGCGACCAGTGCGTGGTCATTTCCGCGGATGTCAAGCGTGTGGACGGCGTATTTCGCGTGTTTGCCAAGGGCGGCCGCGAAAACACGGGCATGGAAGCGCTTGCGTGGATTAAACGCTGTGTCGAGAGCGGCGCAGGCGAGGTTGTTTTAAATTCCATTGACACCGACGGCGTAAAGCAGGGGTTTGACTTGGAAATGCTCGATGCCGTGTGTAACGCAGTGGATGTGCCTGTCATCGCATCGGGCGGTGCGGGTTGCATCGACGATTTTGTGCAACTGTTTCACACTTTACCAAAAGTGGATGCAGGCCTTGCAGCTTCCATATTCCATTTCGGTGAGGTCAAGATTTCCGATTTGAAAGAAAAACTGCAGGCAAGCGGTGTAAACATGAGATTGTAAGGGAGAGTTAAAGATGCTGAACATAAACGAACTGAAATTTGACGAAAAGGGTTTAATTCCCGCTGTTGTGGTGGATGCCGTAACCAAAAAGGTGCTTACGGTGGCCTATATGAACAAAGAGAGCCTTGAAATTTCGATGAAAGAGGGCAGAACTTGCTTCTGGAGCCGTTCCCGTCAGGAGCTTTGGCGCAAGGGAGAAACGAGCGGTAACGTGCAAAATATTGTTTCCATTACCGCGGACTGTGACAACGATGCACTCGTCGTTGTAGTGGAAAAGACCGGCCCTGCCTGCCACAAGGGTACGGATTCGTGCTTTACCAATCCGGTTTGGGAAAGCGAGGATTTGCACGAGTTTTCACTCGAAAGCCTGATGCAAATGCTCATCGGCAGAAAGATTGAAAAAAAGGAGGGTTCGTATACGACCTACCTGTTTGAAAAAGGTATCGACAAGATTTTAAAGAAGGTCGGCGAGGAGTGTACTGAGGTCATCATTGCCGGTAAAGCAGACGATAAAAAAGAAACCGTCTACGAAATTGCAGACCTTGCATATCATGTAATGGTTTTGATGATTGAAATGGGCATTTCGCTCGAGGACATTCACCGCGAGCTTGCAAGCCGTCATGTGATAGACCATAAGGTAAAGCAGGAAAAAATGACCAACTAAGGGGGATTGGCTCGGTAAAAATGCCCGGCCATGCACCATCCTCACCCTCGGCGTACTCGTGTACGCCGGGGGTGTAATTATTATGCGTAGGGGCGGATGCCTTCATCCGCCCGCAAATATGCACCTGCAAAACTCCATGGTTTTCCCGCTGCTTTCCTTCATTTATTTGAGTTTATACAGAATTATTTCTTTTCCGCATTCTTTTAAATATAAATCTAATCCGGTTTGTTGTCCGGGTATAGGACTGGGACAATGGAAATTCCATTGTCCCAATTTAAATCGTTATTCAAGCGATAGAAGAGAATCTATTCTTTTCAAAAAGCTTTTCGGGATGGTATCTTTTTTGATAACAATAATATTGCCGTATGAAACCTTCGCAGAAATCACAATGAATCAATGTCTTTTCTTACTGCAACATCAATTAACTTTCCATTTTCGTCAAAACCTAAAAAAGCAAGAACACCTGTCGTCATAAGTATGCCTTTGTATTCGCCAAGATGAATTTGTATAGATTTTTCGCCGACCATAACCTTTTCATACCCGGACGGACGTGAATCCGTACCGATTCCATAGCCACGATCTTCCGATACCAAATCTATTTCCCAGATGGGGTGATTGGTTATAATCTGCTGTGCAGTATCCATATCTGTCCCAAGCGGAAGTATACTTAAAACATATTCTCTTACCTGAACATTTTCTTTTTTAATCTGCGCCTTGTTCTGCATTAAAGGACTTGACAGATTTACATAACCTACAACCGTAATCAGTGCTGCCATGATAAGAATCGGCACAAAAATACATATAATTTTTTTCATATATTTTCCTCACTTTCCGAAATAGGAACTTGGCACAGGTTTATTCCAACCCGGCACACTATGATGCGGTTCTCGCGGAATTTGTATATTGTTTGCCTTCAATAAGCCTTTGGTAAATGAATTTGAATTGTATCCGTCTGTTGTCGCAATGGGCATAAATTCGTAATCTAAATTATACTTTGCTTGATTGGTTTTAAAATACTCCGCAGAACGAAAGAGGTTTAAAATTGTTTGCGGATTTGTTATATTCAAATCAATCAGATCCTCTTTGATGGATAAGATTTTATCTTTATCTCTATCCTTATCACTTGCTAAATACCCGCCAAAAATAGCCGTTAAATTATCTTCAATTGGGCCAGCTCCAATAGTGGCATATTTAATTTTATTTCCGTTTACGGAGTTTTCGAAGATGGAATTATTATATAATTCGCTTTCTGGCGAAACCATGATGATTACGCTTGTATGATATTGGCCTGCGGCAACTTCATGCACCCCCAAATATACCATTGTACCTTGCCCGTATGTATAATCATAATTGTCAATATATGTTTTGCCGGTTTTTGTATAGGCCGTCTTTCTGGCATCCACAGCTTTCAGTCTTGATAGAGTCTTTTTACCTTTGTCTTCGTTTGCTGATTCATATGCGCCGGTTGCCTCTTCTATAGAAAAATGAAAATTTGAGGCGGCTCCGGACTGGCCTTTTCGTTGCAGAATATTATAAACGTCCCAATCTTCTGTAGTCATCGCAGAACCATGCAGTTTTATTTCCTTGCCAGTCTTATTTCCGATCGATGCATACAGATTTCCGCTATTCGCTATCTCCGAAGAAATCTTATTGTTCTCCGGTTGTTTCGATGCATTATACGCCAGCGTCGGTTGCAAAACACTGAGGTACTCACCTTGCGCCGGTGCACTGCGTACGCTATCTTGCACATTCTTAACCCTTTCTTCATACGCACTGTAAGATGCAGTCGGCTTTAGCAAACTTTCAAACTGCGAGCCTTTGAAGGCGTTAATCAATTCGTTTTGCTTGCGGATATTCTGTGCATTTTGAGCATTTACGTTAGCGACTCTCTTTTGATATTCACGTTCGCCCTCTTCGTCGCCAAGCAAGCCTTGCATAAACGCACGGTCGGATTCGCCGTAATGCTCCGTATTTACCGGCGTTTTTACTTTGCTTTTGAACTCGTCCATTAGATTTTTACGTTCCTGCTGCACACCGAGTAATTCTTTACCGAATTCTCGCTCCTGTGCAGACGGAAAGCCGTTGTTTTTCAGAAAAGTCTGCGTTTTACTTTGATTACCCGGTGCATACAGGTAATCCACCGCCGAGCCTGCAACCTCGTCATCGTCAAACACTGCCAGATTCAATTTCATTTGTGTACTTTCAGTATACCTCTTTTTGCTTTCTTTGTCCAGCGGAAATGTCGAGGACCATGTGGTATTTGTTGATTTATACATAAAAATTCTCCTTTAAATTTTTTGTTTGTAGGGGATGGCCTCCCGGACATCCCGCAAAATTCTGCAGAAAATCACGGTCGGTCGGGGACGCCCGACCCTACGCAAGCGGGTATAATGTGCGCGTAGGGGCGATTCACGAATCGCCCGCAAATATCGCACAAACGCACGGCAGGAGCAAGCCCCTGCCCTACGGTGTTGGGTTAAATTTTCTTGCAAAACTCCATGGCTGTTTTGCGATTTTATTGTATCATAAAAATTGGGTCTACTACTATCAACTTTTCTGCGCAAAAAACGCAAGCGGCCGATGGCCGTTGTGCAAATTAAAAGAATTGACTTTGCCATGAAATCATGCCGCAAAATAATCTCCTTGCAAAAATTTGCCGCATAGTATATAATACTGGGGTATGATTTTTAGGGGGATAATTTATGAACAAAGCAAAATTAAAGGGTAATCTTATCCTGATGCTGACGGCGATTATCTGGGGCATTTCCTTTGTGTCGCAGCGCACGGGCATGGAATATATTGAGCCGAACACGTTTAACGGCATTCGCACCTGGCTGGGTTGTGCGGTGCTTGTGCCGTTTATATTGGTTCGTGAGCGCACAAAGCGTGCGGAAATGAAGGCGGCGGAAAAGCAAAAGGGCAAGGTTTTGCTCGTTGGCGGTATTGTATGCGGCTGTCTTTTGTGTCTGGCAAGCACCCTGCAAACCTACGGCATGAAGTTTACAACAGCGGGAAAGAGCGGTTTTATTACGGCGATGTATATGATTTTAGTGCCGTTTCTGGGACTGTTTTTCAAAAAACGACCGAGTTTGATTGCCGTTCTCAGCGCGCTGGTGGCACTCGGCGGTTTAAGCCTTTTGTGCCTGACGGGCGGCGATATGGGACAAATCAATTTCGGCGATGTGCTGACGCTGATTTGTGCCCTGGTGTTTGCATTTCATATTTTGGCGATTGACTATTTTTCGCCGCAGGTGGATGGCGTAAAACTGTCCTGTCTGCAATTTTTTGTGTCCGGTGCCATCAACATCGTATTGATGTTTTTGCTGGAAACACCGCAGCTTCCGTTGATTTTGCAGTGCTCGACCGCGATTTTGTATTCGGGCGTGATGTCGTGCGGCGTGGCGTATACCTTGCAGATTATCGGACAAAAATATACTGACCCGACTTCTGCGTCGATTTTAATGAGCTTAGAATCGGTGTTTGCCGTTCTGGCCGGTGCGGTCTTGCTCGGCGAGCGGATGAACGGCATGGAAATTTTGGGTTGTGTTTTAATGTTTGCGGCGATTTTGCTGGTGCAGATGCCGGAGAAAACGAAGATTTAATTTTAAAGGATGCACATCCGGCGGATGCGCATCCTTTTTTGTCCAAAAATTGTAAAACAACTGTAATTGACCGGAGTGTGGTATCCGTGTTAAGATTAGACTATGATAGTATACCCGTAAATAGGGTTTTCGAAGGAGGAATACATATGAAACATGCAAGAAGGCTGCTTGCGGTTGTGCTTTCTGCTCTGCTTTTGCTCGGTATGATTACCGTGCCGGCATCGGCGGAATTCATTGATGTAAACGAAAGCACAAAGCACAACGAGGCAATTGACATTTTGGTTGCGCTGAAAATGCTCAAGGGTTACGAGGACGGGTCGTTTCGTCCGGACAACACCATCACGCGCGCCGAGTTTGCAACGGTGGTTGCACGTATGCTCGGTTTAGAAAGCGTAGCCGTCAGTGCAAGTGCGAAGGATGTTTTTACGGATATGACCGTCGGCGGCGGTGAACACTGGGCGTCCGGCTATATCAAAATTGCCTATAATCTGGGCATTATTTTAGGTATGGGTGACGGCACTTTTGCGCCGGACAATCCGGTAACCTATGAACAGGCCATCAAAATGATGGTTTGTGCACTTGGTTATGATGCGGCGGCCTTGGAACTGGGCGGTTGGCCGGACGGCTATCTTGCACAGGCGGCCGAGTTAGAATTGACGAAGGACATCATCGCAGAAAAGACCAGTGCGCCGGCGACGCGTGCGATGGTTGCGCAGATTTTGTATAATTCTCTGGAAGTGAAGTTGGCCGAAAAAAGCGGCGAGGGCAGTGTCCGTGTGTCCGAAAAAACGATTTTAGAGGACAAGCTTGGTTATATGCAGTTTAAAAATTATATGGTAACACAGGTGGACGGTACGGAGTCGATAGCCGATAGCGGTCTGCGTGTGCGTGCGGGGCAGTTGGTTTTTGCGCAGTTAAACGAAGTTTTTGCTTATGAAAACGTGCTGACCAAGGCTGAGGCGCGCGAGCTGCTCGGCAAATATGTTTCGGGTTTTTATAAAATCGGCGCAGACGATGCAGTAAGCTCCCTTTTGTTTATAGAGCAGTCTGCCACAAAGAGCACGGAGATAACGCTTCGCTCCGAAGATATTGTAGATTTTAGCGCGCTGAAACTGGAGTATTTTACGGATGCAGACAAAAATGACACGGAAGATCTGGAAATCGATGCCAATGCGCAGTTGATGTATAACGGAACGCTTTATGACTACAAAAACGGCACTGCAGCTGAGCGAAACCTGACGGCATGGTTAGACCCGGACAGCGACGATTTTGTAGATGGCGAAGTGCGTTTTGTGGAAAACACGGGCGACAATAAGATAGATACCGTCTTTATAGAGGATTTTGAGACTTATGTTGCAAAGAGTGCGGTACAGACCTCGGACACCGTGGAGGCAAACAATTATGTCATCTACGATAATTATGTTTCCGGCAAGTCCGTGCGTATTGATCCGTATGCCCGCAATGTTACGGCAGAGTTTTACAATGCGCAAACCGGTGCGGAAATGCAAATAGAAGATATCAAGGCGATGCACATTGTTTCGGTTGCGGCCAATAAGGCCAATACCAAGTTTAAGGTATATATCAGTTCCAAAACCATTAAAGGCAAAATTCAGGAACGCGGCGATGACGGCAGTTATGTTATCGGCGGCAAGGTATATCCGACAACGGATGTGTTTGAAGCGCAGGTAACGAAGGGGACGGTTGCAGCGAAAATCGGTGCGGAGGGCACGTTCTATCTGGATAAAAACGACCGTATTTATACGGCAAAAATCACCGTTGAAGATGCGGGTGCTTATGCGTATGTTACCCTGGCGGGACTCGACAATGACCGTGCGATTTTAAAACTGATGAATTTGAGCGGCACACCTTCCAAGCCGACAAAGGTGAAATGTGCACAATCCGTTAAGGTGAACGGCAAAACAGAAACCGACGGACAAAAGGTGCTGGATGCCTTGACGGGTACGGCGGAAGCAATTAAAGCCAACGAGGGCGCGAGCGATGCAGAGTATGCCCAGTTGATTCGTTATGTAAAAAACAGTGCCGATGAAATCACGGCCATTACAACCATTGCTATGCGGGATAACGAAATCAAGGTTGCCAATAACATGAATATGGATTTGCTGGTGACCGGCGCAGAGAAGGCAGAGTATACCTACACTTCTGCAAACGGATTTGCCGGCAAGGTGTTTGTAAACAGTTCTACGTTGGTATTGGAAATTCCGGATAGCCGACAGGATGAAACAAACTACAAGCGTTCTACGGCGACATCCTATTTCAAGAGTAATACAAAATACAAAATTGCCGCCTATGATATAAATGATTCGAATGTGGCAAAGGTGGTTTTGGTTTATAATGCCGCTGCGGTATCTGCGGAAACCGCGGTGGATACTGCAACACCGGTACGCATTGTAAAGAGTGTGAAGCAGCAAATCAGTACAAAAACAGAGGAAGAAACGATTGTGTTTGGCGTCGAAGTTTATGAAAACGGGCAGTTAAAGACCTATGAAACAGAGAGCATGGGTGCGCCGTTTAATACGATTAAACCAGGCGATGCGCTGCGATTCGGCTTTAACGCAGACGGACAAATTTGCAAACTCGGCCGTGCGAATACCGGTACCCACGAATTGGATGTAAATGCGCTGACGGCGCAAATCAAGGTGGATAAATATATCGACTCCAACAAGGACATCAAGACCGAAGGTGGTGTACACTGCTTTAAGACGATGTTCGGTACGGTATCGAAGCTGACCTCGGATTATATATTTGTTACACCGACATTTGTAGACACAACAGGTGAAGAAGCGGCGCTGGATGTGACGGATGAAGAGGGCCTGAAGCTGAATACAAGTGTATATAAGTACCGCATGCACCTGAAAGCAAACGGTGATGTTGAGGTAAGCCTTTTGTCTGACCTCAATACAATTGTGGAATTCGGCGACCTTAAAAATGCAAATGCGACCCGTGTGTTTGTGCACACATATCTTGGAACGCTTAAGAATTTAATTGTGGTGATTGATGAGCGCACGCAGCCGTAAAATATCATAATTTACCAAACGGATGCAGGATTTCCTGCATCCGTTTTTACTTGTGCAAACTTTTGACTAAAAATATGAATTTTTCGTTGAAAAAAAGAAAAAAATCATATATAATACAATTGTATAAGTATTGTATTTTATTTTGGATTACAGGAGGCGGCGAGGATGCACAATTCGGGTTATTCCATCGGGTTGGAAGCACTGATCGAAGAATTTCATTTGGAAACCTGTTATCGCGCAAGCAATGCGGCGCAGGTTAAAATTGTCAATAGTGAAGTCAACCGACCGGGCATGCAAATCGTAGGCTTTTATGATTATTTTGAGCCGTCGCGCATACAGATTCTCGGCAAAGTAGAAATGTCTTATTTGCAGGAGTTTGCGGCGCAGGCAAGACGGGAGAGTTTTGACAAGCTTTTGTCAACGGGCATTCCGATGCTGGTGGTCACCCGCGGCATGGAAATGTTTCCCGAACTTCTGGAGGCGGCGCGAACGCACGATGTGACGGTATGCCGGACGGGGATGAGTACATCGGGCTTTACGGCGGCACTGATTAGTTATCTGAATTTAAATCTTGCGCCGCGTATCACGCGCCATGGTGTATTGGTGGAAGTGCACGGCGAAGGCGTGCTGATTTTAGGCGAAAGCGGCGTCGGTAAAAGCGAATGTGCCGTAGAGCTTGTCAAGCGCGGTCACCGCTTTGTGGCAGATGACGCTGTGGAAATCAAGCGCGTATCCGATAAAACGTTGGTCGGCTCTGCGCCGGATATTATCCGCTATTTTATTGAGCTTCGCGGTATCGGTATCGTAGATATCCGTCGCCTGTATGGTATGGGTGCGGTTAAGGTATCGGAAAAAATTGACTTGGTGATTCATTTGGAGCCTTGGGAGGATGCAAAACAGTACGACCGCCTCGGTTTAGTGGATGAATACACGAATATTTTGGGCATCAATGTGCCTTCGCTCACCGTGCCGGTACGTCCGGGCAGAAATCTTGCGGTGATTGTGGAGGTGGCGGCGATGAACAACCGTCAAAAGAAGATGGGCTACAATGCAGCCAAGGAAATGGATGACCGACTGATGGCGCAGCTGGAAAAAAATCAGCCGCAGGAGGAATAGAAAGTCAGGTAGACAGTACAATGTATATTGGTATTGATTTGGGCGGCATGTCGATTAAAGCGGGCCTTGTAGATGAAAGCTATAAAATTGTGGCAACCAAGACTGCGCCGACGGGGGCACAACGCCCGGGCGATGAAATTGCCAAATCTATGGCAAAACTTGCGATTGAACTCGCCGAGGAAAACGGGCTTGGCATCAAGGACATCAAGGGTATCGGTGTCGGCTGTCCGGGTGCTTGTAACTCCAAAACAGGTATTTGCGCATTTTCCGCAAATATAAATTTTAAAGAAACGCACATTTGTGAAATCATTACAAAGGAAACCGGCGTGCCGGCGTACTTGGGTAACGACGCCAATGTGGCGGCGTTTGGTGAATACAAAGTCATCGGTAAAGAGATGGAGAGTATGCTCTTTGTAACGCTCGGCACCGGCGTGGGCGGCGGTATCATCTTAAACGGTAAAATTTACGAGGGTTTTAACGGTGTCGGTGCGGAAATCGGCCACATTCAAGTAGATAAAAACAGCAAAAACAAGTGCGGTTGCGGCAGATACGGCTGCTGGGAGACCGAGGCCTCCGTGTCCGCGCTGATTCGTGAAACGAAAAAGGCAATTAAGGCAAATCCGGATTGCGCAATGGCAAAGGCAGTAGAGGGCGACCTTGAACGCGTCAACGGCCGTACTTCGTTTGATGCGGCGAAAGCAGGCGATCCGGTTGCGCAGGCGGTTGTGGATACATACATCCGCGCTGTCGGCGAGGGTGTGGCTTCCATGATTAACATCTTCCAGCCGGAGGTGCTGTTCATTGGCGGCGCCATCAGCAAAGAGGGCGACTATCTGCTTGACCCGATTCGCAAACTCTGCGAAACGGAAACGTATAAGCACAACGGCGTACATACACGCATTGTTGCGGCACAGCTCGGCAATGATGCCGGTATTATTGGCGCGGCGCTTTTGGGTGAATAATTTTTTTTGAGGAGGCAGTTATGTCTTTTAGTCAGGCATTCAAAGACGTACTTGCAAAAGAAAATATTGAAGTATGCTATGATGAACCGATGCGTCTGCATACCGCCTATCAAATCGGCGGCAATGCGGATTGCGTGGTATTTCCGGACGGGGCAGAGCAAATCCGGACGGTGCTGGCGGCGTGCAAACGTGAAAATATTGCGTATACGGTAATCGGCGGCGGCAGCAATCTGCTTGTCAGCGATGACGGCATCCGCGGTGTAGTGCTCATTTGCGGAAAAAATATGCGTTCGCTTCGTGTAGAGGGCAATCGCATTATTGCAGGGGCAGGCGTGGCGCTGTCGCGCGCGGCGGCTTTTGCGGCGGAAAATGCACTTGGCGGCATGGAGCCGATTTCGGGTATTTTCGGCAATGTCGGCGGTGCGGTAGCAATGAACGCGGGCGCTTACGGCGGTGAGATTGCCGATGTGCTCGAGCGCGTGACCTGTTATGACCCGCAAACGGACAGCGTGCTGTGCTTAACGCCGCAGGAAAGCGAGTACGGTTATAGAAGCAGCATCTATTTAAAGCGCGGTTATATCGTGCTGGAAGCTGTATTTCGTTTAACGTCGGGCGACAAGGCGGCCATTCGCGAAGCGATGGCGGCCTATGCGAAGAAAAGAAACGACAAACAGCCGCTGGAATATCCGAGCTGCGGCTCGGTATTTAAAAGACCGGAGGGGCATTTTGCCGGTGCGCTCATTGAGCAATCGGGCTTAAAAGGTTACACGGTCGGCGGTGCGTGCGTGTCGGAAAAACATGCAGGCTTTATTGTAAACAAGGGCGGTGCAACGGCGGCAGATGTCTGTGCAGTGATTGCACACATTCAAAAAACGGTTAAAGATAATTTCGGAGTGGAATTGGAATGTGAAGTTCGGAAATTAGGTTTTTAGACTGGAAAAAAACCAAGGAGGAGTAGCATATGCGATTTATCATTATTACAGGCTTATCCGGCGCGGGCAAAACGCAGGTTATCCGTTGTCTGGAGGATATGGATTATTATTGCATCGACAATATGCCGCCGGCGCTGATTCCGAAACTGGCGGAAATTTTCTATGCCTCGAATGGTAAAATTGACAAGGTTGCCATGGTGATTGACATCCGTGGCGGCGATATGTTTGCCGAACTGTTTAATGAACTCAACAACTTAAAAGCATCGGGATATTCTTACGATGTTTTGTTTTTGGATGCCAAAGACGATGTGCTTGTGAAGCGCTACAAAGAAAGCCGCAGAATGCATCCGCTTGCGCGTGACGGCAGACTCATTGATGCCATTCACAAAGAGCGCGAAATTTTAGAGTATGTTAAAAACAAGGCAAATCACATTGTGGACACATCCAACCTGAGTACAACGCAACTGAAAGAAACCATTCGAGAAATTGTTTCCGAGGATGGAGATTCGCGTTCGATTGTCATTAACGTTACATCTTTCGGATACAAGTACGGCATTATCATTGACGGTGATTTGGTGTTTGACGTGCGCTTTTTGCCGAATCCTTACTACAAGGATGAGTTAAAGCACCATACGGGTTTGGAGGAAAATGTGTCTTCGTATGTTTTAAAATTTGAACAGACACAGACCTTTTTGGAAAAATTAAAGGATATGGTAACGTATCTGATACCGTACTATATTGAGGAAGGCAAGAGCCAACTTGTGATCGGCATCGGTTGTACGGGCGGACATCACAGAAGCGTGACCCTGGCAACGGAGTTATACAAGTATTTGAAGGAAAACGGCTACAATGCGGTGGTGACACACCGCGATATTCAAAGAGAGGTTTAAACGATGACCTTTTCGGCTGAAACGAAAAATGCATTGTGCAAGGTAGAGGCAGAAACATGGTGCTGCAAGCAAAGTGAGCTTGCGGCCCTTGTTTGCTTTGCAGGCGCGAAGCGCAAAGGACGCATCCGCCTCGCCATTGAAAATAAAAATATAGCAGACAGAATTTGTGCGCTCATCCGCGAGGTGACCTTAACAAAGGTGGTTACCATGGAGCCGCCCAAAAAAGCAGGCGGCTTGTTCGGTGTAGTGGTGGAAGAAGAGACTGCCGCATCGTTTTTGCGCACGGTAGGCATCAGCGACAGCTTAGAACCGGAGAAAACGGGCGGGCAAACGGATTGCTGTGTGGCATCGTTTTTGCGCGGCGCTTTTTTAGGTGGCGGTTCGGTGGCTGATCCGGAAAAGAATTATCATTTGGAGTTTACGACCGTAAACCCGAAATTGGCCGAAGGCTTGACACAGCTTTTGGCTACGCAGGGTTATATTGCAGGCATGACCGTCCGCAAAAACCATTTTGTGGTGTACATAAAAGACAGCGAAGCAATTGCCGAGCTTTTAGGATGGATTGGTGCGGGCCGCACAATGATGGATTACTATAACATCAAAATTGAGCGCGAGGTGCGAAATCGCGTAAACCGTCAACTCAACTGCGACAGCGCAAACATTGCCAAAACGATGAATGCGGCGCAGCGACAACTGGCGGCGATTGCAAAAATTGAGCGTATCATCGGATTGGAGGCTTTGCCGCCGCAGCTTTTCGAGATGGCACAGGTACGTATGGAAAATCCGGAACTGCCGCTGTCAGAATTGGCGGGGCTTTTGTCGCCGCCGATTGGAAAATCAGGCGCGAATCACCGCTTGGCCAAACTGATTGAAATCGGGGAAAGTTTGTAATTGAGGATAATATTATGATTGAAACCGTAAAATTTACACACTTACATGTACATACGGAGTATTCGCTGTTAGACGGTGCCGCACCGGTGAAAAAACTGGTGGAAACCGCCAAACAGATGAACATGGATGCCATTGCCATCACCGACCACGGTGTGATGTACGGCGCTGTCGATTTTTACAAGGCGGCAAAGGCGGCAGGTATCAAGCCGATTATCGGCTGTGAGGTCTATGTTTGTCCGCGTACGCGCTTTGATAAAGCGCACGAGATGGACGCGCGCAATCACCATCTTGTTTTGTTGTGTAAAGATGAGGTCGGTTACCGCAATCTGATTGAAATGGTTTCCGATGCCTTTACGGAAGGCTTTTACTATAAGCCGCGCGTGGATAAAGAGCTTTTAGAGCGCCACAGCGAGGGCCTTATTTGCTTGTCTGCCTGTCTGGCAGGCGAACTGCCGAGCCTGCTGTTAGACGGCGATTACGAGGGCGCAAAACAGACAGCACTTTACTATCAGCGCGTATTCGGCAAGGAAAACTATTATATAGAGTTGCAGGACCACGGCTTGGAGGAGCAAAAGAAAACAAATCCGGCACTCGTGCGTCTGGCGCGCGAAATCGGTGCGCCGCTCGTATGCACAAATGACCTGCACTATATCCGCAGGGAGGATGCTAAGTATCAGGATGTACTTATGTGTATCCAGATGGGCAAAACCGTGGAAGATCCGGACCGCATGCGCTTCGGGTCGGACGAATTTTATTTGAAGAGCGGCGTGGAAATGGCAGAGTTGTTTTCGTGGATTCCCGAAGCGGTGGAAAATACGAATAAAATTGCCGAACGGTGTAATTATGATTTTGACTTTTCGCAGGTGCATTTGCCGAAGTTTGATGTACCGGAAGGGTATACCTCGCAGTCGTATCTGGAAAAACTGTGCCGCGAGGGACTGTCTAAGCGGTACAGCGAAGTAACCAAGGTGCATACCGACCGATTAGAGTATGAACTCGGTGTCATTTCTTCGATGGGGTATGTCGATTACTTTTTGATTGTGTGGGACTTTATCAAGTATGCCAAGGATAACGGCATTGCGGTTGGTCCGGGCCGAGGCTCGGGCGCGGGCAGTATTGTAGCATACACGCTGGATATCACCACGATTGACCCGCTTCGCTATAATCTGCTTTTTGAGCGTTTCTTAAATCCGGAGCGCGTGAGCATGCCGGATATTGATACGGACTTTTGTATTGAACGCCGCGGCGAAGTGATTGACTATGTCAACCGCAAGTACGGTGCAGATCGTGTGGCGCAAATTATCACCTTCGGTACACTCAAGGCGCGCGCCGCCATCCGCGACGTGGGCAGAGCCTTAAATGTGCCGCTGGCCACGGTAGACCGCGTAGCAAAACTGGTGCCTTTTGATTTGAAAATGACGATTGAAAAGGCGATTGACATCAATCCGGAACTGCATGAGCTGTATGCGCAGGAGGACAGCATCCGAGAATTGCTCGATACGGCAAAGGCCATCGAGGGGTTGCCGCGCCACAGCGGTGTGCATGCGGCGGGTGTCGTCATTGCCGGTGAGCCGGTATCGCATCAGGTACCGCTTCAATTCGCAAAGGATGTTACCACCACGCAGTATCATATGGACAATTTAAGTGACCTCGGTCTTTTAAAAATGGACTTTTTGGGTCTGCGCAACTTAACGGTGATTGCCAATGCGCTCGAAAACATTAAAAAAACGCGTGGGGATGCACCGGATTTGGCGAAGCTGGATTATAGGGACAAAGAGGTGTTCGACTTGATTTCTTCGGGCGAAACCTCGGGTATTTTCCAGCTCGAAAGTGCCGGCATGCGTGACTTTATGAAAGAACTTCGGCCGTCTTCGCTCGAAGATATTATTGCCGGTATTTCCTTGTACCGTCCGGGTCCGATGGAGCAGATTCCGCGCTACATCAAAAACAAAAACCATCCGGACAAAATTACCTATAAGCATCCGATGCTTGAATCCATTTTGGATGTGACCTACGGCTGTATTATTTATCAGGAGCAGGTATTGCAGATTGTGCAGAAACTTGCAGGATATTCGCTCGGCAAGGCTGACCTTTTGCGCCGTGCGATGAGTAAGAAAAAGCACGATGTTATGGAAATCGAGCGACAAAATTTTATTTACGGCTTAAAGGATGAAAACGGGAATATAATTATTGAAGGTGCAATCGCGCGCGGCATTTCGGAAGAAGTGGCCAAGAGCATCTTTGATGAAATTATGGACTTTGCAAGCTACGCATTTAACAAGTCGCATGCGGCGGCTTATGCAGTTGTTGCATATCAGACGGCGTATTTAAAGGCGTTTTATCCGGCAGAGTACATGGCGGCGCTGATTAGCTCGACCATGAGTGATACGGACAAGACGGTGGGGTATATTTTTGAATGTGAGCGTATGGGTATTCGCATTCTGCCGCCGGATATCAATAAAAGTTTTTATGGGTTTACCGTCGAAGACGGTAACCTCCGCTTCGGTCTGGAGGCAGTAAAAAATGTCGGGCACAGACTTTTGGTGCAGATTGCCGAAGAGCGTGAGGCACGCGGCGAATTTAAGGGATTTACGGATTTTGCCGAGCGTATGGCGCAAAGCGACTTAAACAAACGCTCGCTGGAAAATTTAATCCGTTGCGGTGCGTTTGACTCGCTCGGACATACCCGCGCCACGCTGATGGGGACGTATGAGCATCTTGTGGGCACGATCAGCGCAGGCAACAAAGATGTGCTTGAAGGCCAGCTTTCGCTCTTTGACGATGAGCCGGCACAGGCAAAAGCAGACGATGCTTTTGCGCGTTTGCCGGAATATGAAAAGCGCGACCTTTTGGCGATGGAAAAGGAAACGATAGGCCTGTATCTGTCGGGGCATCCGCTCGATGATTATAAGGATACCATTTTGCGTTTTTCCAATGCAAACTTAGGCGAAATCAACGCTTTAGCGACGCAGGATGAGAGCGGCGATTATGTGATTGCGCAGGACGGGCGTTTTAAAGACGGGGATTTTGTAACGGTCGGCGGCATCATTACGGCGCGGCGTAATAAGACCACAAAGAGCGCAACCATGATGGCATTTCTGCGCTTTGAGGATTTGTACGGCAGTCTGGATGTTATCGTATTTCCGAAAAAATATGAGGCATGCGCCGCGATGATGAATGAAGACGAAATCGTGTTTATCAAAGCGCGTGTCAGTCTGCGTGAAGATGAAGCACCGAAGCTGATTTTGGAAAGCATCACGCCGATGGAGCAGGTGCTCGGCGCGCAGAATGCGCAAAAACTTTTCATCAAATTAAAAACAGGCAACGAATCGGCATGGAGTGCGGTAAAAAAGGTGATTGCGGCGCATAGCGGCGAAACACCTGTATGTATATTTTTTGAAAAAACCAGCGAAATTAAGTGTACGAGCCGTGAACTTTGGTGCGATGCATCCGATGCGCTGACACAGGAACTTTCTGCGCTTTTAGGCGAAGACTGCGTTAAGTATAAATAAGAAAAAGTTGCATTTTGCCGCAATTTGGTGTAAAATGACAAGAGCGTGAAAATTTTCTCTTAAAGGAGAGTTTATCCATGTGGACAGTGATTTATATTGCCAAAAGCAAATCGGTTGCAAAACGATTAAAGGAACTTTTGGAAGATAAAGGTATTATCGCACGTTTGCGCCCGCTCTACGATGCGGCAACCGCGGATGACGGCAGTATTGAGGTGCTCGTGCCGGAGGCGGAAGTTGCGCAGGCGCATGAAGTGATTATTGACGAAACGGTGTAGCGGCTGAGACTTAAGGAGGCGACTCAAATGAGTGCAGTAAAGAAAATCGGTGTGCTGACCAGCGGCGGCGATGCGCCGGGGATGAATGCGGCTGTACGAAGTGTTGTACGTACCGCAGTGTATAACGGTATCCAGGTGATGGGTATCCGTAAAGGCTATAAAGGATTGATTAACGGAGATATATTTGAAATGAATGCCAGAAGCGTATCGGAAACGCTCCAGCGTGGCGGTACAATTCTGCAAACGGCAAGATGTCCGGAATTTTCCACACCAGAGGGTGTACAGCGCGGTGCGGAGATTGCGAAAATTTTCGGCTTGGACGGACTTGTGGTCATCGGCGGAGACGGGTCTTTTCGCGGTGCGCGTGATTTGGCAAAGGCCGGCGTAAAAACCATTGGTATTCCGGCAACGATTGACAACGACATCGGTTGTACGGAGTATTGCATCGGTTATGATACGGCGCTCAATACGGCTAAGGATGCGATTGACAAAATCCGTGATACGGCATCGAGCCATGAACGCAGTTCCGTCATTGAAGTGATGGGCCGTGATGCAGGCTACATTGCCGTACATGCAGGTATTGCTTGCGGTGCGGAAGCCGTAATTATTCCGGAAAAGAAACTTGATTTTGATGAAGATGTGCTCCGTCCGATTATTGAAGGTAAAAACCGTGGCAAGACACACTATCTTGTCATTGTGGCCGAGGGTGTCGGCGGCGCGATGGGAATGGCGGCGGAAATTGAAAATCGCACAGGCATTAAAACCACCGCAACTATACTTGGACACATGCAGCGCGGCGGCTCGCCGACGGTGGAAGACCGCGTGCGTGCAAGTGAGATGGGCTTAAAAGCGGTGGAGGCACTCATGGAGGGTAAATCCAATCGCTTGATTGTTGTAAAAAATCACAGAACCTGTGATGTAGATATTGATGAAGGTCTTGCAATGAAGAAGGAGATGAATCCGGATTTGATTCGCCTTTGCAAGGTAATGAGCTGGTAAGGTTTAAAATCGGGGGAGGAAAAGGGTATGAGTATACCAAATATACTGACCTGTATCAGGCTTTGTCTGATGCCCGTATTTTTACTGGTGTATATGATGCCGGTGGAGGGTGCGCAGTATTATGCAATGGCGGTTTTGGTTATTGCATTTATTACGGATGTGCTCGATGGGTTTATTGCACGAAAGTTTAATATGGTCACAAATCTGGGCAAGGCACTTGACCCGATTGCGGATAAGGCAATGCAGCTGACGGCGCTGATTTGCCTTGCATTTCATACGCATTACTCTCTGGTTTGGGTCGTGATTTTGGTCGGCATCAAGGAACTTTTGCTGGGCATCGGTGCGCTGGTGCTTTACAAAAGCGGCATCATCACGCAGGCGAACTGGTTTGGTAAAATTGCGTGCTTTGTCAGCTTTGCCTGTACGCTGATTTTGCTGTTCCCGCGTGTGGTTCCGTTAAATGAAGTGCAGGCCTTATGGGTGGCCGTTTCGATTGTCGGTGCAAATTATATGGCGTTTGTTTCCTACATCGCCGCTTACATAAACTATCAGAAAGAACTTAAAAAGAGTGCGTGAGCACTCTTTTTTTGTAGAGATAGGAAAAAAGTCATAATCCGAGGACAGGCAAAATATATATGTACAAACGCAGGGCTTAAGCAGATACTAACGCATCGGCTTAAGGCGCTTAGATTTGCGAAAGGAAAGGTACGGAGGGTTATGAACATTTATCAGGATATTGCACAGCGTACGCAGGGCGACATTTACATCGGCGTGGTCGGTCCCGTGCGCACGGGAAAATCGACACTCATTAAAAAGTTTATGGATACGTTGGTACTGCCGGAAATGGACGATACATTTGCGGCGGCGCGTGCCCGTGACGAGTTGCCGCAGAGTGCGGCAGGTAAAACCATTATGACCACGGAGCCGAAATTCGTGCCGAACGAGGCAGTGGAGATTACAAATCCAGATGGTGTGCGCATGCGCGTGCGCATGATTGACTGCGTCGGCTATATGGTGGACGGAGCGGCCGGACATACGGAGGACGGGCAGGCACGCATGGTGCAGACCCCGTGGTATGATTATGAAATTCCGTTTGACCGTGCGGCGGAAATCGGCACGCAAAAGGTAATATTTGAGCACGCGACCATTGGTTTGGTGGTGACAACGGATGCCAGTTTTTCCGAGTTGGACCGCATGGCTTACGTTGATGCTGAGGAAAGGGTTATCCGTGAGCTTCAGCAAATCGGAAAGCCATTTGCGGTGCTATTAAACTGTGCCGACCCGACCTCTGCGGCGGCACTTGCACTTGCAGCATCTCTTAGTGAGAAATACGGGGAAACGGTGATGCCTGTCAACTGTTCGCAACTGGATAAGGCGGATATTGCGCGCATTTTGGAACAGGTACTTTATCGGTTCCCTATCAGTGAAATTTTAATTGAAACACCGCGCTGGCTCGACGGTCTGGATGCGGAGCATCCGCTCAAAAAGCAGATGTTTGATGCCGCGCTTGCGACAACGCAGGATATTCGTTTCGTCGGTGACATAGCCGGAACAGCGCAAAAGCTCGAAGACTATGATTTTGTCAGCGATGCGCATGTAAGTAAAATTGAGCTTGGCGATGGCAGCGCCGTGCTTTCGCTCACAACGCCCGAAAATTTACTTTACGAGGTGCTCGGCGAGTTATCCGGTCTTAAGATTGAGGGCGAAGCGGCGCTGATTTCGACGGTTTGCGCCTTGGCCGAGGCGAAGCGAAATTATGACCGTGTTGCGGCCGCGATGCAGGAGGTCAGTCAAAAAGGCTACGGCATTGTTACGCCGACGATTGATGAACTCACCTTAGAAGAGCCGGAAATTGTGCGTCAGGGCAACCGCTTCGGTGTCAAACTGCGTGCAAGCGCACCGTCAATTCATATGATTCGCGCCGACATCGAAACCGAGGTTAGTCCGATTGTCGGCTCGGAAAAGCAATCCGAGGAGCTTGTGTCGTATCTGCTCAGCGAATTTGATACCGACCCGAAGAAAATCTGGGAGTCGAATATCTTCGGCAAGTCTTTGCACGAGCTTGTAAACGAAGGATTGCGCACCAAACTCGGCCGTATGCCGGACGATGCGCAAATTAAATTGCAGGAAACGCTGTCACGCATCATCAACGAAGGCAGCGGCGGTCTGATTTGTATTATACTGTAAAGTAAAACAGCGAGGAATCTTTCATTCCTCGCTGTTTTTATATGTCCTTCGGTAAGAACGTGTTTAATTCACCAATGTGTTCATGCAGGTTGTAAGCCACGATTTCCGTATTGTCATTTTCGTCATAGTCAACGATGCAGACCGAGGCGTTATTGACCCAATCCGTTTTGCCCATTTCACGAATCGGAATACCCATCCAGTTGCAGGTGAGTACACGCACCGGTGTAGCATGGGTGGCAATTAAAATATTTTTGCCGCGGTTTTCATCTACGATGCGTTTTACCTCGGCGGTGATGCGCTCGGCAAGCTCGGCGATGCTTTCGCCGCCGGGGCAATAACTGTTGCCGATATCGTTTATCCATGTATAAAACTCTTTGGGATAGTGGTCAATGATGCTTTTATACAGCATGCCCTCGTAGGCGCCGCCGTTGATTTCACGAAGCGCCTTGCTTGGGATGACCTCCAGCCCCTTGTGCTTTGCCGTATGCTCGGCAGTGTGAAAGGCGCGGTTTAAATCGCTTGCATAAATTACATCAATCGGATAATCGTCTAAAAACTTTGCTGTACATTCCGCCTGCGCATGGCCGCGTACGGTTAAATCATAATTGATGTGTCCGTTAAATTTGTCTTCTACATTGCCCTGACTTTCGCCGTGGCGCACAACATAAACTCTGGTTTTCATATGTAGCCCTCCGTTTATTCTTCCGTTACAATTTGAATGCCCGCGCTTGCGCCGATGCGGTCTGCGCCGGCGCCAATCATCGCGAGTGCATCTGCTTTGGTGCGGATGCCGCCCGATGCCTTGACAAGTGCCTTGCCGTCTACGCTATCTTTCATTAAAGCGACGTCTTCGGGCGTCGCACCGCCCGTGCCAAACCCCGTGGAGGTTTTTACAAATGCTGCACCTGCCTGCACGCCGAGTGCGCAGGCACGCTTTTTTTCTTCGTCCGTCAGATAGCAGGTTTCGATAATGACTTTGACAATCGCCGGTTTGGATGCTTCCACTACCGCGCGGATATCGGCTTCCACAAAGGCATCGTTGCCTTCTTTAAGCGCGCCGATGTTGATGACCATATCGATTTCCTGTGCGCCGTTTTCGACAGCCTCTTTTGCCTCAAAGGCCTTTGCCGCACTTGTCATAGCGCCGAGCGGAAAGCCCACAACGCAGCAGGTTTTTACGTCACTGCCGGCAAGTGCTTCGGCCACGGTTTTTGCGTGGCACGTATTTACGCAAACGGAGGCGAAGTTGTACTCTTTTGCCTCTGCGCACAGACGCAGTACGTCTGCGGTGGTTGCGTCCGCCTTGAGAATGGTATGGTCAATGGTTTTGTTCAGTTGCATTTATTTTTCCTCCTCAACAAGTTTTGTCAGCTTGTTTTTTTCAAAATCATAGATATACGAAACGGTGGACAGAACACTACTGCCTTCGTAGGTTTTATTCTCTATCCGGATTTGCAGGGGTGTTTCATCCGAAACCTTTAAGGTCGGGAGCACGCTTTCGCCTTCGGTGACATATTCGGTTTCGGCAAGCGATACAATCTGTCCCGTTTCCGTACTGCCGTCGCGTAAGTTTATGGGGACAAGGCGCGGCGTATTTTCGTCCGGCAACAGAACCCACGCCAAGTCTGCATAATTTTCATCCTCTGACGGCAGAAGTACGGTGTTGCTTGTCGGCACATCAAAGAGCGCCGCAAAGTTGCTGGTTTCTTTTACATACATAAACACACTGCCACGATAGCCATGCGCGGTTTCTTTATAGCCGTCAAAAAGCAGGAAATCATAGCTTTGTGTCGGTTTGCAGAGCGAAAACCGCCAACTGCCGTCTAAAACGGCGACCTCGTCTGCCGCTTGGCCGTTTTGGCAAGTAATATAGGTTTTTTCGCCGTCCGTGCGGCTGTAAAAATCACCGGCTTCGGCGCGCGCAAACACACTGCCGTAGTCGGGTGCTTTTTCTATATCGGTCTTCGGTGTGCTCACCGGTGCTTCCTGCGGCTTTGCACAGCCGAACAGCGCAAGCGCCGCGCAAAGTAAAAGTATCAGACTCGTCTTTTTCAAGATCTCTCCTCCAAAATCATTCTACAATATATCATACAATAAATTTGTCCAAAAGAAAACAGAAAAATTACTTTTTAAGAAATTTTTAACATTTCTCCAAACAGTTGACTTTTTTGCGAAAAGGTGTATAATACTTTTTAGCACTCCGCGTGCGAGAGTGCTAAAAACAGAGGAGATGAAAAGTATGGCAAAAAAACAGTTCAAATCCGAGTCGAAACGGCTTTTGGATATGATGATTAACTCGATTTATACGCACAAGGAAATTTTCCTGCGCGAATTGATTTCCAATGCAAACGATGCGATTGACAAGCTGTATTATTTGTCCTTAAAGGATGAAAATATTGAATTTAACCGCGAGAATTTCTATATCCGCATTGATGCGGACAAGGAAAAGAAGCTCTTAATCATCACGGATACCGGTATCGGTATGGATGAAAAGGAGCTCGAAGAAAACCTCGGCACGATTGCCAAGAGCGGCTCGCTTGCATTTAAAAAGGAAAATGAAGCTGAGGAAAATGTGGACATTATCGGTCAGTTCGGTGTCGGCTTTTATTCTGCCTTTATGGTGGCGGATTGCGTAAGCGTTGTGACGAAAAAGTATGGCAGTGACCAAGCCTATATGTGGCAGTCCACCGGTGCGGACGGCTATGAAATCAAGCCGTGCGAAAAGGCGGAGTGCGGCACGCAGATTACGCTGTCTTTAAAAGAAGATACCGAGGATGAAAAGTACAGCCGTTATCTGGAAGCTTATACGCTGCGCAGTCTGGTAAAAAAGTATTCTGACTACATCAAGCATCCGATTCAGATGGAAGTGGAAAAGTCGCGCAAAAAAGAAGGCAGCGAGGACGAATACGAAACTTATAAGGAACTGGAAGTATTAAACAGCCGTGTGCCGCTTTGGAAAAAGAGCAAAAGCGAAATTACCGATGAGGAATATCAGGGCTTTTACAAAGACAAGTTCTTTGATTTTGATGCACCGGCCAAGATTGTGCACACAAGCGCAGACGGCCTTGTGAGTTATACGGCGCTGTTGTTTATTCCCAAGCACGCACCGTTTGATTACTACACCAAGGAATTTAAAAAGGGTCTGGAACTGTACTCCAACGGCGTACTGATTATGGATAAGTGCGAAGACCTCTTGCCGGATTGCTTCGGTTTTGTACGCGGCTTGGTGGATTCGGCAGATTTGTCATTAAACATCTCCCGCGAAATGCTTCAGCATGACCGTCAGCTCAAGGCAATTGCCGCAAACTTAAAGAAAAAGATTAAATCCGAACTTTTGTCGATGCTCAAAAACGACCGTGAGGCATATGAGCAGTTCTATACCGCATTTGCCCGTCCGATTAAATTCGGCATCTATGACAACTACGGCATGGAAAAGGAATTTTTGCAGGATTTGATTTTGTTTGCGAGTTCCAAAGAGAAAAAACTCGTCAGCCTGGATGAGTACATCGAGCGACTCGCCGAGGGTCAGGATTGTATCTACTATGCATCGGGTGAGAGCGTAGACAAGATTGACAAAATGCCGCAGGTGGAAGCAGTGCGTGAGCGCGGGTTTGAGATTTTGTATCTGACCGAAGACGTGGACGAATTCCTTATGAAGATTATGACCGCTTACAAGGAAAAGCCGTTTAAGTCGGTATCCGATGCGGACTTAAAACTCGAAAACGAAGAAGAACTCGGCAAGGCCAACGAAGAAAATAAGGATTTGCTTGCCGAAATCAAGACGGCGCTTGACGGCAAAGTGGAAGATGTCAAAGCAACTACCCGCCTCAAGAGCCATCCGGTGTGCATTTCCAGCATCGGCGATATTTCCATTGAAATGGAAAAGGTACTCAGCCAGATGCCGAATGACCAGAAGGTCAAGGCACAGCGCGTACTGGAAATCAACGTAAACCATCCGGTGTTTGCAAAACTGCAGGCATTGTTTACATCCGACAAAGACAAGCTTGCCAAGGTTGCCGGTGTGCTCTACACCGCCGCCCAGCTCATCGAAGGTATCGCCCCGGAGGACCCGGTTGCATTTACCAATGATATGTGCGACTTAATGCAGTAATCTGAAAATCCTGAGTCAAATTGACTCAGGATTTTGCTTAAGCCTGAAATGTGTTTGACTTGACAGAAAAAGGCGTCTGTGGTAAGATGGCTGTATTGTTATTTTTATTCCATAAAAAAGGAGGTCTTGGTGCTATGCCAATCAAGATTCAGGATGGGCTGCCGGCAGTCGCTCAGTTGGAAAGTGAAAACATATTTGTAATGACGGAGACCGTTGCCATGCACCAGGACATCCGTCCGTTGCAATTGGTATTTGTCAATCTGATGCCGACGAAAGTCGTAACCGAAACGCAGATTTTGCGTTATTTAAGTAACTCGCCTTTGCAGGTGGACGTGGAGTTTGTGCACATGAGCACGCACCATTCCACACATACGGCGCAGGAGCATCTTTTGACATTTTATAAAACCTTTGACCAGATTCGCGACCGCAAATTCGACGGTATGATTATCACCGGCGCGCCGGTAGAGAACATGGCATTTGAAGAGGTGGATTACTGGGAAGAGCTTTGTGAGATTATGGAGTGGTCGAAAACCAATGTAACGTCTACCTTCCATATCTGTTGGGGCGCGCAGGCGGGACTTTACTACCATTACGGAATCCAAAAGCAGCCGCTCGACAAAAAAATGTTCGGCGTGTTTGAGCACGGCGTGAACCGCCCGACGGCAAAACTGATGCGCGGTTTTGACTCCTCGTTTTATGTGCCGCATTCGCGCCATACGACGGTTTTGCGCGAAGATATTGAAAAAGTACCGGAACTGGAGATTTTGTCCGAATCGCCGGAGGCGGGTGTGTATATCGTATTTACCAAGGCCGGCAAGCAGATTTTCGTGACCGGCCATAGCGAATACGATGCAGATACCCTCCACAAAGAATATATGCGAGATGTAGATAAGGGTTTGCCGATTGATGTTCCGAAAAACTATTATCCGGACGACGACCCGACCAAGCCGCCGATGATGCGCTGGCGCTCGCATGCCAGTTTGATTTACGCTAACTGGCTTAACTATTTTGTGTACCAGATTACACCGTATAATATCGAAGAAATTCAATGATGAAAAGGAACGCATATGCGTTCCTTTTTTGATGTGATGATACTTTGTCCCACAAATTTAACCCAACACCGTAGGGCAGGGGCTTGCTCATGCCGTGCATTTATGCGATATTCGCGGGCGATTCGTGAATCGCCCCTACGAACACAAATTTAAAAAGGAAAAAATAATGATGTATAACACTATAAACATCAATTGGTCCACGACATTTCCGCTGGACAAAGAAAGCAAAAAGAGGTATACTGAAAGCACAAGAACACAGCTTAATTTATCGGCTTTCGATGGTGACGAGGTTGCAGGCTCGGCGACAAAGAAGGCGAGCGTGAATATCAAAAGAGAGTAGCTGATGCAAAGAAGAGTAGTTCGAAGTACGTACAAGCGCAACATGCGGTGCTTGCACACGGGGGAACTATCAAGTGGAATGCTTCCGCTAAAAAAGCAACAATAACCATTAACGGAATTACGAAAGACTATTATCCGGGTGATGGACTCGGTACATTTATGAATACAACAAGGCTATGAATTATATGAATAACAGAGATTATACAAACAACACATATGAAAAACTTATTGAACAAGTAATGGATGTGTATTGTGGTTATGAGTACGATATTACTCATGGCAGCACATTGTTTTATAGTCCGCAAAGTATGGCGCCCGTTGGGAGCAAACCATTGTGGAATTTTTCGGAGTTACAAGAAGTATATGTTAGCCCCAACATTGATAAAAATGCATTTAGGTTTTACAAATACAAGTAAGAAAGGGACATGAAGATGCTCAAAAGACGGGTATTTTTCATCTTAGGCTTGCTGTGTGCATTGCTGGTTTGTGCAGAATGCGGATGGAGAAACAATGTAGCAGAGCGACAAAAAGATCAACAAAACAATCTCATTGAAGAAACTAAATATTTTGAGATTACCGATAAATCTACTGCCGGAGCACAGTTGTACGAATATGTCATTTATACCAAGGACGGCAGGGTAGCTTGCAAAGAAGAGGTTGGCAGACAACCTTGCATTGAGTTACTGCCGGGCGGCTTGCTGGAAATTCAGACAAGCCATGGGAGTAATGCACAATTGTACAGATATTATGATATAAATAAAGACCTGTTTTCCGGAGAATCTTTTTGGAATCGTTCGCTCGTCTGCGAGGATGGAAAAGTTATTTATATGTCCTTAGACGAAAAAAACAAAACCGTTTTAATCATACAGGATATTTTTGACAAGGAAAAATATTATCGGGAAGTGCACAGAGATTTTGCACCATTTGCGGTGCCGAGTATGGCATTGGAAGCAGTGAAAATTTTGGAGAATGGCGATCTTGAAATTATGTATTGCAGCACAAATGCACAGAAGTTGGAAAAGGAAATCATCCCGCTTGGCAGTGCGACTATGGATTGAACAGTTTAAAACAGATTAGACGGGGCAGTTTTTGGCTACAAAACGCCCGGATTACACCCAACACGAACGGGCGGCCCGAAGGGGTCGCCCGTAATTTTTTTGCGTATCTTATAAATCGTCTGCGTCTTGGACGGGCACTTCATTTCGGTTTTCCGGCTGACCGGTATAGCTGCCGTTCGGGTCGGATTTTTTGTCCTTTTTGTCGCAGTAGGCGTTTACAACGTCCATTGCCTTTTTCTGTGCTTGCTTTTTATCCATAAAAAACACCTCCTTGTAACAGTAGTATTTACAGGGAGGTGTGATTTTATGCACCGAGGGATTTTATAATTTCGTCTACGCTTTGTTCAAATCTTTTGTTTTTGGTTTCTACGGTGATGTCTGCGTATTTTTCATAGAGCGGCGTGCGGTATTGATAAATATCCAGAAGCGTTTGTCCCGGCAGGCACGCGATGCCGCGCGTGGCCATGTTGCGGATGCGGCGCAAAAGAATTTTGTAGGGCACTTTCAGGTAGACGACGGTGCCGAGCTTTTTTAAATGCACCATGGCCTTTTCGCTTAGAACCGCGCTGCCGCCCGTGGCGAGTACCATATTTTCGCCCGTAACGGACAAAATCGTTTCCTCTTCCGTTTTTAAAAAGGCATCCAAACCGTCTGTGTTTAAAATGTCTTGCAGCTTTTTACCGCCGCGTTGTTGTATCAATAAATCCATATCGGAAAAACCCATGCCGAGCACTTTTGCCAACACCACGCCGAGCGTAGATTTGCCGCTGCCGGGCATGCCGATTAAAATTATATTTTTGTGCATAGTTCTCACTCCGCAAAATGTAGTGTCCTTATTATACCAAGTATACGGAAGAATTGCAAATTTTTGAGAAAATTTTCGGACAAAAAGGCAAAAGAATGTGCATTTGGCATATTGACGAAAGCGCAAAAAAATTATATAATATAATGTGGCATAGGTATAAGTGTGCCTTGAAAAGGAGAATGGTATGTTCAAAAACATTCGATATGATATAAAAGCTATACTGGAGCGCGATCCGGCGGCGAGAAACGGCTTGGAAGTTTTTTTGCTTTATCCCGGCTTTCATGCGCTTTTGTATCACCGCGTGGCGCATTGGTTTTATAAACACCATATGAAATTTACGGCGCGTTGGGTATCGCAGACGTGTAAATTCTGGACGGGGATTGAAATTCATCCGGGCGCAACCATCGGCCGCGGACTGTTAATTGACCACGGTGCTGGCGTGGTGATTGGTGAAACTGCAGAAATCGGCGACAACTGTACCATCTATCAGGGCGTGACGCTCGGCGGTACGGGTAAGGATGTCGGTAAAAGACACCCGACACTCGGCAATAATGTTATGATTGGTGCCGGCGCAAAGGTGCTTGGCCCGTTTAAAGTGGGCGACAATGCCAAGATTGCCGCAAATGCGGTGGTTTTATCCGAGGTCGAAGAAAATTCTACCTGCGTGGGTGTGCCGGGCAGAATGGTCAAGCGCGCAGGGCAGCGTGTTTGCGCGGACCTTGACCAGATTCACATTCCGGACCCTGTCAGCATGGAACTTTGTAAAGTGCTTATGCGCGTAGAAAAGCTGGAAAAGAAACTTGCCGAGGCAGAGGAGGGCAAACAATGAAATTATATAACTCATTAACCAAAGCAAAAGAAGAATTTATCCCGATTACACCGGGCGAGGTGAAAATGTATGCCTGCGGCCCGACTGTGTATGACTTTTTCCATATCGGCAACGCGCGTCCGTTTATCGTGTTTGATACGCTGCGCCGCTACTTTGAGTACAGCGGTTACAAAGTAACCTTCGTGCAGAATTTTACGGATATTGATGACAAGATGATTAACCGTGCCAACAAAGAAGGCATCACCGTGCGTGAACTGGCGGACCGTTTTATTGCGGAATACCGCGTAGACGCACAAGGCTTGAACATCCGCGAGGCAAGCGTGCATCCGCGCGCAACCGAGCACATTGCGGAAATTATTGAGATTGTGGAAAAGCTCATTGCCGAAGGCTATGCCTACGAGGTAGACGGCGATGTGTACTATGCGACCAAGAAATTCAAAGACTACGGTAAACTGTCGCATCAGCCGCTCGAAGATTTGGAATCCGGCGCGCGCATCAGCGTAGACGAGCGCAAGCGTGACCCGATGGATTTTGCGCTCTGGAAGGCGCAGAAGCCGGGCGAGCCTGCATGGGAAAGTCCGTGGGGCATGGGCAGACCGGGCTGGCACATTGAATGCTCCGCGATGTCTACCAAGTATCTCGGTAAAACGATTGACATCCATGCCGGCGGTAAGGATTTGATTTTCCCGCACCACGAAAATGAAATCGCGCAAAGCGAAGCGGCCAATGGCCAACCGCTGGCGCACTACTGGCTCCACAACGGCTACATCAATGTAGACGGTGTGAAAATGAGTAAATCGCTCGGTAACTTCTTTACCGTTCGTGATATTGTAAAGCATTTTGATTATTCCGTAATTCGTTTCTTCATGCTTTCTGCGCATTACAGAAGCCCGATTAACTTTGCCGATGCACTTTTGCAGCAGGCAAAAGCAGGCCTTGAGCGCCTTATGAATTGTGCTTCCAGCCTGCGCTTTAAACTCGAGCATGCCGCCGACGGTGAACTCGATGCTGAAACGGCAACGCTCGTAGAGCAGCACGTGACAAGCTTTAAAGAAGCGATGGATGATGACCTCAACACCGCCGCAGCCATCGGTTCGATTTTTGAACTGGCCAAAACCGCCAACACCACCGCTGCAAGCGAAAACGTAACCAAGCAAACGCTGTCCCTGCTTCTCGATACATTAACCGAACTCTGCGCCGTACTCGGTGTGGAAACGGCACAGGAAGAAGAAACCCTCGATGCTGAAATTGAGGATTTGATTGCACAGCGCACCGCCGCGAAAAAGGCAAAAGATTTTGCCACCGCCGATGCCATCCGTGCAAAACTTTTGGATATGGGCATTATCTTAGAAGATACTCGCGAAGGCGTAAAATGGTCTAAGAAGTAAATTTGGCGCATTGCGTCGTTGCAACCGATGGCCCGTACCAACGTACTGTGCCATCGTCTGCGCCTTGCACTGCATCCAAATTTCCATTCTTAGACAGAAAGAACGAGATTTTTGCGAATTGCGTCGTTGCAACCGATGGCCCGTACCAACGTACTGTGCCATCGTCTGCGCCTAGCACTGCATCCGAAATTCTGTTTTTAGACAGAAAGATTTGGATAGCGCACTGCTTCACTGCCCCCGAACGTCTGTTTTAATAGCAAAGGAACCTGATTATGAAACTGATTTCAGAACTGGGGATTGAAAATCCGCAGCTTTATGCACCGCTGACGCTTGCGATTATCGGCGACAGCGTATATGATTTATATGTGCGTACACGTTTGAGTGCGGGTGGGTCGCTTCCGACCAACACCATACATAAAACGGCGACGTCCTATGTCAAGGCGGCGGCGCAGGCAAAAAGCGTTTATGCCATTATGGATGTGCTTTCGGAAGACGAAGTTGCGGTCTTCAAGCGCGGACGCAATGCACACAGTGCAACGGTGCCGAAAAATGCGCGCGTGTCCGATTACCGTGCGGCAACGGGCTTTGAAGCACTTTTAGGATATTTATATTTAAAGGATACGCCCGAGCGGCTTAGTGAAATTTTGAGTTTGGCTTTCGAGGCGGCACAAACACAGGAAACAATTTAGTTTTCAAATATATACTAAACTGAGGAGGAATCTGGTATGAAACCGGAAAGAGTAAAAGAACTGGCACAGGTTGCCAACCGCGTTCGTAAAAGCATCTTAACAGGTGTTTACAGTGCGAAATGCGGCCATCCGGGCGGCTCGCTGTCGATTGCAGACGTGCTGACCGTATTGTATTTTGATGAAATGAATGTGGACCCGACCAACCCGAAGGATCCGAAGCGTGACCGTTTCGTGCTTTCGAAGGGTCATTGTGCACCGGCGCTGTACGGCGTACTGGCAGAGCGTGGATTTTTTGATCCGGCAGAGATCGTAAACTTGCGTAAATTCGGTCATTTCCTGCAGGGTCACCCGGATATGAAGGGTGTGCCGGGCGTAGATATGTCTACAGGCTCGCTCGGTCAGGGCGTTGCGGCTGCAGGCGGTATGGCAAAGGCTGCAAAGATTGACGGCTCCGATTACCGTGTATATGCGGCGCTCGGTGACGGTGAAATTGAGGAAGGCGAAGTTTGGGAAGCAGCAATGTTTGCGGCACATCACAAGCTCGATAATCTTACAATTTTTATCGACAACAACAATCTGCAGATTGACGGTGATATCCGCACCGTAATGAATCCGCATCCGATTGATGAAAAGTATAAGGCATTCGGTTTCCATGTAATTTGCATCGACGGTCACGATCTCGAGGCAATTTCTAATGCAATTGCAGAGGCTAAGACCGTAAAGGGCAAGCCGACAGCGGTTATCTGCTCTACAATTAAGGGTAAGGGCGTTTCCTTCATGGAAAACAACTACGGCTGGCACGGTAAGGCACCGAGCGAAGACGAATACAATAAGGCTATGGCTGATTTGGAAGCCATCGATAAAGAATTGGAGGCGCTTTAATTATGGCAGAATTAAAACCGATTGCAACCAGACTTGCGTTTGGTGAAGAGCTTGCCGAGATTGGCGGCAGAGAAGATATTGTGGTTTTGGATGCAGACCTCAGCAAGTCCACCATGACCTACATATTTAAAGAAAAATATCCGGAACGTTTTGTAAACTGCGGTATTGCAGAGGGCAACATGATGACAACGGCGGCAGGTCTTGCTTCCGCCGGTAAAAAAGTATTTGCGGCTTCCTTTGCAATGTTTTCTTCCGGCAGAGCCTATGAGCAGATTAGAAACTCTATCGCATACCCGAACCTGGGTGTTTGCGTGGTTGGTTCGCATGCAGGTCTCACCGTTGGTGAGGACGGTGCTTCGCATCAATGTGTTGAAGACGTTGCGCTGATGCGTGCAATGCCGAATATGACTGTAATTTCTCCGGCAGACGGCACGGAAACCAAAGCAGCGTTGCGTGCAATCGCGGACTACGATGGTCCGGTGTATCTGCGTGTTTGCCGTCTGGCTATGCCGATTTTGTTTGATCCGGATGAGTACGGCACATTTGAAATCGGTAAGGGCAGAGTTTTGCGTGAAGGCAGTGACATCGCAATTATCGGTTCCGGTCTTTTGCTCCATGAGGCAGTAAAAGCGGCAGATGCTTTGGAAGCGCAGGGCATTAGCGTAAGATTGGTAGACATTGCTACAATTAAACCGCTTGACGAAGAACTGGTGATTGAGTCTGCAAAGAAGTGCGGCGCAGTATTGGTATGCGAAGAGCATAACGTACTCGGCGGTCTCGGCGGCGCGGTTGCAGAAACACTTTCCAAGAATTGCCCGACGATTATGGACATTATCGGCGTAAAGGACACCTTTGGTTGCTCCGGTGAGCCGATGCAGTTGCTTAATGAATTTGAGATGAGCGCACCGCACATTGAAAAAGCGGCAAAGGCTCTTATTGCAAAGAAATAATTTCATTAAAGCAAAAAAGCGTTTTCTCCGTAGAGAAAACGCTTTTTTTATTGAGTTTTTAATTATTTTAATTTTGCCTTTGCTACGCGAACGCAGGTGGACATACCATAAGGGAAGCCGGTTGCGTTTATAGTAAGCATCTTGTCGCATTGCGCAAAACTTAATTTTTCCCCGTTGTCCATCCATTCAACGGATGCGATTTCATCTGTCACATTATCGAAGGCAGTTGGACCAAAGTAGGAACCGTTTCGGTATGCAACAACATTTGCGTTGCCGCCGCGGGCGAGGTCGTGGAAGAAGAAATACAGACAATCCTCGCCTTTTAAGACAAAGTTTTTACCCATGCTGCGTGCCGGATACGGCTTGCCCTCGTAGATGGCTTCGCCATAAATATCCATCCATTTGCCGAGCACGCCCAAAAGTTCGCGCTGGTAAGTATCAACGCCGCCCTGCGCCGTCGGCCCAATATTTAAAAGGTAGTTTGCGCCAACTTTTCTGCATGCACAAAGAGTTTCAATTAACTCTTTCGGCGATTTGTAGTTAAAGTCCATAGCACCGATGCCCCAGTGGTTGTTGATGGTCATACAGGTTTCTGCTGCAACGTATTTTTCCATGCCCTCACGATTTAACGGAGTTGCCGCACCTTGTTCATAGGTTACGGAGTCGATTTCCGGATGGCCGGTTTTACCCAAGTTGCCCAAACCGGTGTTGTTAATAATGAGCGCTTCCGGTTGATGTTTGCGGATGGTTGCGTAAAGTTCGCTTTCTTTCCAGTCCGCGTCGCGCTTCGACCAGTTGCCATCGAACCAAAGACCGCCGATTTTTCCGTAGTTGGTGCAAAGCACTTCAACGCTTTTTCTTAAATATTCCAGATAGGCATCGAAGTTTTCTTCAAAATCCGGTTGATACCAGTCGAGCGTTGTGTGGTAAAACATCGGCATAATGCCGTGTTTGTTGCAGGCGTCTACAAATTCACGGATAAGGTCGCGCTTTGCCGCGGAATGCGGTGCATCAAAATCGCAAAGACCACAGGTGTCGTAGAGTGAAAAGCCCTCGTGGTGGCGCGTTGTCAGCGTGATGTATTTACAACCGGCTTTTTTTGCGGTCAACACAAGTGCTTCTGCATCAAAATCCTCTGCCGTAAAGGTGTCGGCGAGTTTTTTGTACTCTTCCATTGTTTGCGGTACGTCTTTATAATCATCGCGGTGTGCCCAGATCCATTCGCCTTTACCGATTTGGGAATAAAGACCCCAGTGCACGAACATACCGAGACCCATTTTTTCAAAATCCGCAATATATTTTGCGGGTGTAGGAATTGCCATTTTAAAATACCTCCTTATGCATGAATAACGCAAACTAATTATAAATATTTTTTCTAATGATGTCAATAGATTGCCTTGTGGTCTGAATGCTTCGTTAAGTTACGGCATTTGGTAGTATACGCTGTCTACATCAAAGAAAGTTTCGTTGATATACTCCTTTTTTGCACGCATATTGTAGCGGTCGAGGTTAAAGCGTTCGGAGAAGAGCACGCCCTCGTCCGTTTCGTAGGTGCGCATTGCCGGACTGACCGGACAGAAGACGGTATAGCCCATGTTCTTCATATACGCCAGACGCTCGTCGCCCTCCGACAGGAAATAGCCGAACGGACTAATATAGATGTTTGTATTGAAAATCAAATCCGCAATACGTTCTTTAAAGCGGTTGGTGTCATAAGTCAAATCTTCCATTTCCACACCGCCGTCGCGGAAATAGTCGTTGTGCGTGTAACTGTGGCAGGCCAGAAGCCAACCGGTATCGAGCAGTTTTTGCGAAATGATGAGCGCATCGGACTTTGCTTTTTCTTGCGCTTCGCCTTCGAGTTTTACGGTGCGGTAGCCGAATACGCCCTCATAGCCGGTTACGGCGACAACGCCCTTGGCACCGCGCCAGGAAAAGTCCGGATGCTCGCGCACAAATTCATCTAAAATCGGCATTACATCGCCGTCGTAGGTGGTGATAACTTCGCCGGTCGGCGTGGTGACTTCACATGCGAGGTTGCCCTCGTCGTTGATGACGAGCCTGTCGGCAAATCCGTCGCCCTTCATATATTCGTAGTAGTTTACATCATCGATGGAAACGATGAGCGGCTTTTTGCCCGGCGGCAGCAGTATTTCGCCGTCTGCTTTGACTTGGTCGAGCGGATAGAGGATAAAGCCGCGTTCGTAGAGCTGGGGCAGCATCGCCTTAAATTCGGAAACCGTTGTCATCCACATATCGTAACCCTCGTGTTTGTAATCCCCGTCAAAGGCAAGCTCGGGATAGATAATCAGGCTGTGGAAAAAGACGTGATAATACTGTCCGTCATAGGGGACAAGCGCCGCTTTTGCTGCTTCGATTTCTTGCTTTAAGGCAAGTGCGGCTTCTTTTTCGGCGTACTTGGAGTCGGAAAGCAGCGTCAGCGCTTCATCGTAAAAATAACCGTTGGCGAGCGTTTGTGCTTCTTGAAGCGTTGCCTGCAACTTGTCGGCGGCAGACTGTCCTCCGTTTTGCGTGTAGCTGTGGATGCCGAAAATAATGGCCGCAATTACAACAAGCACACCGAGTGCGAGTAAAACAAGGTGCCAAGGGAAGTGTCTTTTTCGCCTTTTGGGCGGTTTTGGCGGGCGCACCGCGCCGATGGACTCAAGCAAATCCTCTCTGGAGATTTCAAGTGTATTGTTCATGGTGTTTCTCCTTTGTGTTTGTAGTATAATTTCATTATAAAGGAGAAAAGGAAAATTGTCGACAATTTTCGACAAATTTAGCGAAAAAATATCGCAGAAAAATTCTGCCGTATTCATAAGTCCGGAGGAGTCACGCCCCCATTAGGATGTCATCTGTTTTTAGAAATTAAATATTCGTTTTCGGAAAAGTCAATAAAACGGATTGAAATTTGCATTAAAATTGGGTATAATAAAAGGAAAGTAAACTTGAAAAGAGGAAGAAGTATGTATGATATTTTGATATTCGGTGCCGGTACGGCGGGCCTTACGGCGGCTATCTACGGTGTGCGCGCCGGCAGAAGTGTAGCGGTGCTCGAAGAGGGTGTGTACGGCGGACAGATTGTAAACACTTTGGAGATTGAAAACTATCCGGGCATTGCCAAGGTTTCCGGCGTGGATTATGCGACCGGTCTTTTTGAGCAGGCGACAAATCTCGGTGCTGAAGTGATGTTTGATGCGCCTGTGTCCGTGGAAAAGACGGATATTTTTACCGTGCAGACCAGACGCGGTAAGACGATTGAAGCGAAATCTTTAATTTTGGCGGTCGGCGCGAAGAACCGTCCGCTCGGGGTGGATGGCGAAGAAAAGTTTACGGGACGCGGTATTTCGTACTGCGCAACGTGTGACGGTGCATTTTTCCGCGGTAAGGATGTTGCGGTGGTCGGCGGCGGCAATACTGCCATTGACGATGCGCTGTTTTTGACGGACTACTGTAATAAGGTATATTTAATTCACCGCAGACAGGGTTTTCGCGCAGAAGAGGCGAAACTGGCGATTTTGCGTGAAAAGACAAATATAGAATTTGTGCTTGACAGCGTGGTGGAAACGGTGGAGGGTACGGACAAGCTGACGGGGGTTACGGTGAAAAACAAGGTAACCGGAGAGGTGACAAACCTTGTGCTTGACGGCGTGTTTGTTGCGGTAGGGCAAGTTCCGGCAACTCAGATTGCCGAAGGTTTAGCGGAACTCGACGATTACGGCTATATTGTAGCCGGTGAGGATTGTAAGACGAGTGCGGACGGGATTTTTGCGGCAGGCGACTGCCGCACAAAGCAAATTCGTCAGCTCGTAACTGCGGCGGCCGACGGCGCGGTGGCGGCGCTTGCGGCCTGTGAGTATATTCGCAAATCATTTTAGCTGAGGAGAGATGACAGCGTGGAAGAGAAAATTTATACGGTCGCCAGAATCGAAGGCGAATATGCCGTTTTAAAAAATGAGGCAGACGGCAGCGAGTTGTTTATTGCGCTTGCGCTTTTGCCGTTCGGGACGGATTTGGGCGTGCGCTTGAAATATGAAAATTTTGAATACAGTATTTTATAAAAAGAAGCGGTGAATTGTTGAAATTCACCGCTTCTTTCTGATTTGCTTAAGTTGTGCAAAATCAGCCGGTGTAACGGTGCCGCTGAGGACGGCAAACAGCATAAAGATGCCGCAAAACAGAGCGATGCCGCCGAGTATTGCATACAGGCCCGTGCAGAATTGTTTATAGACTTGCAGGGTCAGAATTGCAAGCGCACAGCACAAAACCGGCAGAGCGATTTGCCGCGCGTGGATGCGGATGCCGCTGACGCGTATGAGGCGGCGCAGACACGCAAGTGAGGTATATAGATTGCTTGCAATCATAATCCATAAAAAACCGTCGAGTCCGTAGCGCGGTACAAAGAACAGTACGGCGCAGATGCGCAGAGCAGAGTTTGCCAGATTGTAGCGCAGGGTGGACATCTGTTGTCCCAGACCGTGTAAAAGTCCGGTGGCAATGCTTTCCAAATACATAAAGGGAAGCACCGGCGCAAGGAACACAAGCAGATAACCGACACGCGCGTCTTTGTAGAGCAGGTTGGCGATTTCGCTTGGGTAAGTCATAAATACACCTGCAATTAATAGCGCAGAGATAAAGGTGATGCGCAGGGACAGAAACGTAGCGCGGGCGATGCCGCTTTTTTGTTTTTTTGCATCATACTCCGATAATTCTGGGACTAAAAGTGCCGACAGAGCGTTTAAAAAGGATGCAGGAAAAAACAGAGCGGGAATCGCCATGCCCTTGAGCATTCCGAATTGGGAAACGGCGAGCGTATTGTCGCGGGAAAATTTTGTCAGCGCCTGCGGTACAAGCAGATTTTCCGCCGTGTGCAGCGCGGTGTTGATGTGTCCCGTAACGGCAACGGGCAAAAATACGGCAAGCAGGCGCGGAAAAACGGAAGCGGTTTTGTGCGTGTACGCCGTAAGATTTTTTTCGTCTTTTTTATAGCCGACCGCCAAATAGATGCAGGCGGCAATCTCGCTGACCGCGTTGCCGAGCACAATGGCGGCACAGGCATAACCAAGGCCGCGCATAGCCATCGGACGCAGTAAAAGGCATACGGCGAGAATGCGGATGATTTGTTCGAGTAACTGGGAATCCGACGGCGTTTTGGCGTTGCGCCGTGCCATAAAATAGCCTTTAAAGCATGCGCTGACGGACATAAACGGTAAACCGAGCGACAAAATCCGCAAGGACAACGCTGCGCGGCTGTCCGAGAGCCAGTACAGTGCGAGGACATCGGCGAATATGTACAGGCACAGCATTGCACCGCAACCAAGCGTGAGCGCGAGCGGAAGTGCCTTTTTTAATATGATTTGAATTGCCGTTTTGCCGCCCGCGGGCGCATCTTGCGCCATCAGCCGTGTTACGGCGAGGCTCAGTCCGTCGGTGGCAAGGGCGCTTGCAAAAGTATAGACGGTAAAAATCAGCGCGTGCAAACCCATGCCCTCGGCGCCGATTTGCCCTGCAATATATATACGCATCCCCATACCGGCCGCACGCAAAAGCAGGGAGGTCAGGGTTAAAATAGCAGCGTTTTTGATAAAGGTTCTTTTTTGCATATTGGTGTACTCCTTTGCATCATAGTACTAAACTATATGGGATTTCGCATAAGAATATCCCCGGGGTTGTTAAAATAATAACTATGGTTGTGCAGGAGAAAAGTTTATGATACAATATGCTAAAAGAAATGTAAAGGGGGCATACAATATGGCACTGACCTTTAAAGGCGGCGTGCATCCGGCGGACAGCAAGGCGTATACCAATAAAATTCCGATTCGTAATATCGGCGGCTGTGCGGAACATGTCTTTCCGGTTCAGCAGCACATCGGTGCACCGCTGACGCCGACGGTGGCCGTGGGAGACCGGGTATATGTCGGACAAAAAATTGCGGATGCGGAAAGCTTTGTTTCTGCGCCGATTCACAGCTCCGTTTCGGGCACGGTGAAGGCGATTGAGCCGAGATTGCACGCAAACGGCAATATGGTGATGAGTATTGTCATAGAAAATGATTTTGTCTATGAAATCGATGAAAATGTTACGCCGAAGGGCGAGATAGAGGATTTGTCGGCAAAGGAGATTATAGAAATCGTACGTGAAGCCGGTATTGTCGGTATGGGCGGTGCGGGTTTTCCGACGCATGTGAAACTTTCTCCGCCACCGGATAAAAAGATTACGCACGTGATTGTCAACGGTGCTGAGTGTGAGCCGTATCTGACGAGTGACCATCGTGCGATGCTGGAGCGGCCGGACCAGATTATTTATGGTTTGCGTGCAGTGATGCATATTTTCGGATTGAAAACCGGTTATGTGGCGATTGAAAACAACAAGCCGGATGCCATCCGTGCAATGCGTGCGGCGGCTGGGGACGGCATTGAGGTAAAGGTGTTAAAGAAAAAGTATCCGCAAGGCTCGGAAAAGCATATCATTTATGCGGTGACCGGACGTGAAGTGCCGTCAGGCGGTCTGCCGGCAGATGTCGGCGTGGTTGTACTCAACGTCGATACGGTGACGAGCATCGGTATTGCACTTATGACCGGTATGCCGGCCATTCGCAGAATCGTAACGGTGTCGGGCGATGCCATGAAGAAAACCGCAAACTTTGAAGTACGCACGGGGACACCGTTTCGTCACGTATTTGCAGAGGCAGGCGGCTTTGCAAGCGAGCCTGCAAAAATTTTGCAGGGCGGTCCGATGATGGGTATTGCTCAGTCGAGTCTGGATGTACCGGTGACCAAGGGCACATCGGCGCTTCTGGCGCTTGTGCGCAGTGAAACTGTATATGATGACACGCAGGACTGCATCCGTTGCGGCCGTTGCGTAAAAGCGTGCCCGATGCATCTGGTACCGATGATGCTCAATACTTATGCAAAGGAAAACGACTTGGAAATGTGCGAAAAACTGCATGTTGCAGATTGCATTGAATGCGGCAGTTGTGCATATATCTGTCCCGCAAGAAAACATCTTGTATCGAACATTCGCGTTGCAAAACAGGCCGTGCTCGCAAAGCGCAGAGCGGCTGCAGCGAAAAAATAAGGAGAATGAATCGTATGGCAAACGAAAAATTTGTAGTTTCGGCATCGCCGCATATTGTCAGTGAAAATACGACACAGCGCGCAATGCTGGATGTAATTATAGCGCTGATGCCTGCCTTGCTTGCCGGTTGGTACTACTTCGGTTTGCGTGTGCTGATTTTGGCTGTTGTTTGTGTATGTACAAGCGTAGTAGCAGAGTTTGTGTATCAGTGGCTTTACTTTGGTATGCTAATTAAAAATGCGCAGGGCATCGGTTTTGGACAGGCGCTTTCGATGGCGAGTGAGAAAACGGCCATCGGGGATTTGTCTGCAGCGGTGACCGGTCTTTTGCTGGCATTTAATATGCCGCCGAGTATGCCTTTGTGGATGGTGATGATTGGTTGCGTATTTGCAATCGTGATTGCAAAACAGCTCTTCGGCGGTCTTGGCCATAACTTTGTCAATCCGGCATTGGCAGCAAGAGCTTTTATGCTTTCGGCATGGCCGGTGCAGATGACTGCGTTTTCCAATCCGGTCGGCAGCTTTGCAAAATTCAGCGTGGATGCGGCATCAAGTGCAACGCCGCTTTCTGCGCTCAAGCAGACGGGGGATATTTCCGTAACACTGCAGGATGCGTTTTTCGGTAACATCGGCGGTTGTGTCGGTGAGGTGTGCACACTTGCAATTTTAATCGGTGCGATTTACCTTTTGCTGCGCGGCGTAATTGATTTGCGTATTCCGCTGACCTTTTTAGGCACGCTTGCGGTGCTGACATTCCTGTTTGGTACATATAAATATGATTTGCAGTTCGTGCTTTTGAGCCTTTGCTCCGGCGGTGTGATGCTCGGTGCATGGTTTATGGCAACGGATTATGTCACTACACCGGTCACGAAAGGCGGACATCTGATTTTCGGTATCGGTTGCGGCATCATCACCTTTGCAATACGTCGTTTCGGCGGTTATCCGGAAGGTGTGACCTATGCAATTCTGTTAATGAATATCGCTTCGCCGCTCATCGACAAGCTGGTGCATCCGCGAGTATTCGGGGAGGTGAAAAAGCGTGGCTAATGTAAAGGAAATTTTAAAAAATGCCGTTATACTGTTTTTAATTACGGCGGTGGTAGCGGCGCTTTTGGCCGGAGCAAATCTTTTAACGAAAGATAAGATTGCCGAAAACAGCCGTCTGGCAGAGCAAAAGGCGCTTGCCGAGGTCATTTTGGCTGACGATTTTGTGCCGACACAGGATTTGGCACTTTTGGAAACGGCAGAGCCGATTACGGCGGCCTATGTTGCACAAAAGGGCGGCGTGCCGGTGGGTTGGTGCTTTAAGGTAGCACCGTCCGGCTACGGTGGCGAGATGGAATTGATTTTCGGTGTGGATAAGACTTTGACCATCACCGGTGTCAGCGTACTTTCGCACGGTGAAACCGCAGGTCTTGGTGCAAACATGACCAAGCCGGAATTTCGCAGCCAGTTTGCAGGCAAAAAGGCGATTGCCGGCGTGGTGAAATCCGGTGCAAAGGATGATGAAATTCAGGCGTTGTCCGGCGCAACGATTTCTTCCAAGGCCGTAGCGCGCGGCGCACAGACGGCGTTGGATGCGGCAAACTTTTTAGCGCATACCCCGGGACTTAATTTTGAAAAGGAGGCGGCAAAATGAAAGCAAATAAAGCAATAAATACATTTACCGCCGGCCTTGTGGAAAATAACCCGACCTTTGTACAGCTTATCGGTATGTGTCCGACGCTGGCAACCACGACTTCCCTGCAAAACGGTTTTATGATGGGTCTTGCCGCCACGGCGGTTTTAACGGCGTCCAATGTGGTAATTTCGCTTTTGCGCAAATGCATTCCGGAAAAAATCCGTATTGCGGCTTATGTCGTTGTGATTGCGGGATTTGTAACCATGATTGAAATGCTTTTGAATGCATTTATGCCAGCTTTGGCAGAAAGTTTGGGCATTTTTATTCCGCTCATTGTTGTAAACTGTATCATTTTAGCACGTGCAGAAGCCTTTGCATCGAAAAACAGCATAGGGCTTTCGGCACTCGACGGTTTGGGTATGGGTTTCGGTTTTACGCTGGCGCTGTCGTTGATTTCAACCGTGCGTGAACTTTTGGGCGCAGGTTCAATTTGGGGCATACAAATTCTTAGTGCGCCGTATGAGCCGATGCTTGTGTTTATTTTAGCACCGGGCGGTTTTATTGTCCTCGGTCTGCTGATTGCAATCATTCAGATGATTCGCAATAAAAACGCAAAGAAAGGCGGTGCAGCATAATGGATTTTTCCGGATTTATCAATATTGTACTGACTGCCATTTTGATTGAAAACTTTGTATTGGTGAAGTTTTTGGGCATCTGTCCGTTTTTGGGCGTTTCCAAAAAAGTAGACACCGCTGCCGGTATGGGCGGCGCCGTTGCGTTTGTTATGACGCTTTCGAGCGCGCTGACGTATCTTGCATGGACCTATATCCTCATACCGCTCGGTCTGGAGTATTTGCAGACAATTGCATTTATTTTGATTATTGCTGTACTGGTGCAGTTTGTGGAAATGGTGCTTAAAAAACTTTTGCCTGCGCTTTATAACGCGCTTGGCATTTATCTGCCGCTGATTACGACCAACTGTGCGGTGCTCGGTGCGGCGATTTTGAATGTACAAAACGGTTATAACTTTATCGAGTCTGTTTTGTTCGGACTTTGCTCGGCGCTCGGTTTTACGCTGGCAATTGTTCTGTTTGCCGGTGTGCGTGAGCGCACACAGTTTTCCAAACCGCCCAAGTGCATGGAAGGCTTTCCGATTGCATTGGTGTCCGCCGGTTTGATGGCTCTGGCCTTCGGCGGATTTTCCGGTTTTTCTATCTGATCAAGAAAGGGGTACATAGGTTATGCAGATTTTAACAGCAGTTGGCGTTCTTGGCGGCCTCGGTATTCTTTTCGGGGCGCTTTTGGGCGTAGCAGCTCTTTTGTTTTATGTAAAAGAAGACCCGCGCGTAGCGCAGATTACCGAGCTTTTGCCCGGTGCAAACTGCGGCGGTTGCGGTTATGCGGGTTGCGCAAATCTTGCGGCAGCCATTGCCAATGGCGAAGCGCCGGTTACGGCCTGTCCGGGCTGCAGTGGAGAAAATACGGCAAAAATCGCTGAAATTATGGGTAGAAGTGCGGTAGACAAAAAGCGAATGGTTGCGTTTGTAAAGTGCAGCGGCACAAAGGATACCGCCGCGGAAAAATACATTTACAGCGGCGTGGAAGACTGCCTGGTGGCGGCAAGATTGGGCGGCGGCATGAAGGTGTGCTCCGCGGCTTGTCTCGGCTTGGGCAGCTGTGTAAAGGCTTGCCCGTTTGATGCCATTCATATCCAAAACGGCGTTGCCGTAGTAGATGAAATGAAATGTACGGCTTGCGGCAAATGTGTAAAGACATGCCCGAAGGGTGTGATTGAAATTGTTGCGGCGGATGCACCGGCAAAAGTGGTATGCAATAACAATGTTAAGGGTGTTATGATTAATAAATTTTGCTCGGCAGGTTGTATCCGTTGCAAACTTTGCGAAAAGAACTGTCCCGCAGGGGCGATTACGGTCAACGGTGCAAGTGCGGTGATGGATTACGATAAATGTATTGGTTGCGGTATTTGTAAGGAAAAGTGTCCGAGAAAAATAATTATTTAACTAAAAAGGACTTTCGCATGAAAGTCCTTTTTTAGTGTTTATTTTCCGTCCCATAAATATTTATCTAAATCCACGCACCCGTCGATAACTTCAATGCCCTCGTTTTGCAAAAGGCGGATTTGCTCGTTTTCGCCGCCAAAGGCAAAGGCGGAGGATACCGCACCAAAGCGGTTGACCACCCGATAGCACTTGATGTTTTTCGGGTCGGGATTTACGTGCAGGGCATAACCTACTACCTGCGACCAGTGCGGATTGCCTGCAAGGCGGGCAATCTGCCCGTAGGTTGCTACCTTGCCTTGCGGTATGTGCCGCACAACATTGTATATTTTTTCAAATGTGTTTTGTTTTTGCATAATATCGCCTCGTTTTGTTTAGTATAGCAAAACCGTGGTAGTTTATGCAAGGGGAATAGCAGAAAATACCCGACTATTTATAAATGGTCGGGTATTTCGCTACTTAATTTTTTCTGTTTTGTCCATCATCAGCTCTGCAAAGATGCCGTAGCCTCGGGTGGGGTCGTTTACAAAGACGTGGGTGACTGCGCCGATGAGCTTGCCGTTTTGCAGGATGGGCGAGCCGCTCATGCCCTGCACAATGCCGCCCGTAAGCTGTAACAGTTCGGGGTCGGTGACGCGCAGCACCATCCCTTTTTCGTCACTTGCGGCGGTGAGCACGCGCTCGATGCATACGTCAAAATCTCTTGCGTTTTTCCCGTCCGGTGCAAACCTCAGCTTTGCTTCGCCTTCGCGGATTTCAAAGCGGCTTGCGACGGTTACGGGCTCTGCGCCCGGCAATGTTTTGGCATTCCAGATACCGTAAATACCTGCGGCGGAATTGGAAAGCACACTACCGTAATTGCCCGGCAAAAATGTGCCGCACAGTTGTCCGGGTGCGCCTTTTTGACCCCGGGTGACGGCGGTGACTTCGCAGGGGGAAACCGAGCCGTCGAGCACACTCATCAGCTGTGCGGTATCGATATCGGCAATGCCGTGCCCGAGTGCGGCGTATACGCCCTTATCCGGCCGGACGAAAGTGAGCGTGCCGAGACCTGCGGTGCTGTCACGTACCCAAGCTCCGATTTTGATGCCGCCCTGTGTGTGCACGGGGACGATATTCAGACTTTGTTTTTCGCCTGCGCGCACGTACTCAATGGAAATCTCTGTGGTACCCATTTGCCCGAGCAGTTCGGAAAAATGGTCCGCATCCACAATTTTTTGACCGTTTATACTCAAAAGTACATCTCCGGTTTGCAGACCGGCAGCTTTGGCAGGAGAAGCGCTTTTGCCGTTTGTGTCCGTAATATCGGTAAGCGCAACCACCAAAACGCCGTCGGTATAAATGCGGATGCCCAGACTTTCGCCGCCCGGAATGACCGCACCGGTTTCGCATACGCTGACCGCAACTTTTTTTAAGGGCAGAAAACCGAACAGCTTTACATCAACTTCGTATTCGCCGACGGTGCTTGTATCCAGAACGGTTCCCTTGTTTTGCGGCGCAGACAACGGATTGTATACGGCAGAGGTCTTGTCCTGCGGTGCATTTGTCGCAAGCGGCAATGCCACACGTGTGTCTTTGGAAACGTAAATTCTGTCGGGCAGCGTGCGATACACACAAAGTGCGCCGAGGGCAAACGGCGATGCGAGCAGAGCCAATGCGCACAGACAGGCCAAAAGGCGTCGAACGCGCAAGGTTATCACATCCCGAACAGAAAATTTGAAGCAACAGGCTTCGTTTTTAATGTAACCGACGGACGTGTGTTTATGTGTTATAAAACCATACAAATTACCGAAAATTTGGAAAGCATATCGGCGTTGTGTTGCTTGACAAAATTTTGAAATTTGTATATAATAATTAAAGAGAAATCTTCAGGGTTGGGTGTGATTCCCTACCGGCGGATAATTTGGCCTTTAAAGTCAGATATACAGCCCGCGAGTCGCAAGACTGATTCGGTGTGATTCCGAAGCCGACGGTTAAAGTCCGGATGAAAGAGGATGAGTCTTTTTTCGCGTACCCTGTGATTTTTCAGGGTTTTTTAATTTCTGTATAAATACAGAGAGGCGAAGGGAGATTAAAAACAATGAAAAAAATCACAGTTCGGAATTTGACGGTTACAGCGATGCTGTCTGCAGTGGCGGCGGTCATCATGCTTTTGCAGATTAAACTGCCGTTTATGCCGTCGTTTATCTCATTTGACGTGTCGGATTTGCCGCCGCTTCTGGCAAGTTTTGCACTCGGTCCGGTATACGGAGTTGCTGTATGCCTGCTTAAAAATGTTTTGCATGCATTTTCTTCGAGCACGGGCGGTGTCGGCGAACTTTCAAATTTTATTATAAGCAGTGCTTTTGTTTTTACTGCAGGAATGATTTACAAGCATAAAAAGACCCGTGGCGGTGCGATGCTCAGTGCACTTTTGGGCTCGGCGGTCTCGGCAGTTGTGTGTGTTTTTTCAAATTATTATTTGATTTATCCGCTTTTTGGTTTGATTGGCTTTGGCGCGGATAAAATTTTGGGGATGTATCAGTTGATTTTGCCGCAGGTGAGCAGCATGTGGCAGGCACTTTTGATTTTTAATTTGCCGTTTACGTTTGTAAAAGGCCTGTGTTGTGCCTTGATTGCTTTTGCGATTTATAAGCCGCTTTCGCCGGTTTTAAAGGGCAGAACGCAGTAACCGACTATATTGTTATTATAGCCGAAGGGGGAAAAGATATGAGAATTATTGTAGATGCTATGGGCGGTGACGCATCGCCGAAAGCACAACTGGAGGGCGCGCTTCGCGCCGTGCGTGAACTCGGATTAGAGGTAGCTTTGGTAGGGGACAGCGATTTAATTGACGGCTATATGACAGCGATGGGAGAAGAAAAACCGGAAGGGCTTACCTTGGTGCATGCTTCCGAGGAGATTACCAACGATGAAGACCCGGCGTTTGCGCTTCGAAGAAAAAAGGATGCATCCATTGTAGTGGCGGCAAATATGCTCAAAAACGGCGAAGGTGATGCGCTGGTTTCGACCGGTTCTACCGGAGGCGTGCTTTGCGCAGGTCTTTTAATCGTCGGCAGAATTCCGGGTGTACAGCGTCCGGCGCTTGCACCGGTATATCCGACGGAGCGCGGCTACGGTGTGCTCATCGACTGCGGCGCAAATGCGGACTGCAAACCGCAGTATTTGGCGCAATTCGGTGTGATGGGCAGTATTTATGCCGCGGCGGTTTTGGGCAAAACGGATGCGAAGGTGGCGCTCATTAACAACGGCACGGAGGAGCACAAGGGCAGTACGCTTTACAAAGAAGCGCACGCGCTTTTAAAGCAGGCACCGATCCATTTTATCGGCAATATGGAAGGCCGTGATGTAATGAGCGGCGATGCGGATGTTTTGGTGTGTGACGGCTTTACGGGCAATGTCGTTTTGAAGGTCATTGAGGGCGTATCTTCTACACTTTTAAAGAACGTTAAAAGTGCGATGATGAGCACAATCAAGACGAAAATCGGTGCGCTTTTGGCCAAGGATGCTTTTAAGAGTTTGAAGAAAAAGATGGATTATTCCGAACACGGCGGCGCGCTGCTATTGGGCACAAAGTATCCGATTGTCAAGGGACACGGCGCATCGGACGGCAAGGCGGTCTTTTCTGCCATTCGCCAGGCGGCACGTATTGTGGAGGCGGATGTAGTGCGCAAAATTGCCGCTGACATTGAAAAAATGGCTACGCCCGAGGCGTAATTTTGCATAAAAATCTTAAAAAAACTTGACAAAAAGCTCCATATTTGGTATATACATTAAATAAGGTACTCTATTTGTGTACCGATTCAGCAGGAAAATGGAGGCGAAAACTGAATGACTTTTGAAAAAATCAGAGAAATTATTGCTGAACAACTTGGCATAGATGCAGAAACCATTACGATGGAATCTTCTTTCGTGGATGACCTGGGTGCAGACTCGCTCGATATTGTCAGCCTGATTATGGCCATGGAAGAGGAGTTCGGCATCGAATTTGCCGAGGAAGATACGGATAAAATCAGAACAGTAGGCGACGCAGTGAACTACATTGCTGATTAAGTTGGTTTGAAAGCAAAGGAAAATCCTTTGCTTTTTTACTTTGCGGAGGATAGAAAAAATGGATAGAGCAAAGATTGCGGCTTGTGAAAAAGAAATCGGCTATACCTTTAAAGACGAAAGCTTGCTTGTGTTGGCGCTGACGCATTCGTCGTATGCCAATGAGCAGGGACTTGATAAAACTCGCTGTAACGAGCGACTGGAGTTTTTGGGCGATGCCATTGCGGATATGGTGGCAAGCGATTGCCTGTTTCGTAAAATGCCGGACAGCATGGAGGGCGTGCTGACCAAAACACGTGCCCGCGTGGTTTGTGAGGCATCTTTTGCCAAGCTGGCAAGTGAGATGCACTTTGGTGATTATATTTTGCTCGGCCGCGGTGAGAAGGCGAGCGGCGGCCGCGAGCGTGCTTCGGTGCTGGCAGACTGTTTTGAGGCTGTGGTTGCGGCGATTTATTTAGATGGCGGAATGGAAACGGCATTTGCATGGGCAAAGGCCAGACTGGAGCCGATGCTGACTTTGGCAAGTGAAGGTAGGGCCGGAAAAGATTTTAAAACGCTTTTGCAGGAAACTACGCAAAAGGGCAAGCGCGGTCGCGTGACCTATCGCTTGGTAGATGAACAGGGGCCGGACCACGCAAAAGTCTTTACGGTGCAGGTGTGTGTAGATGACCGCTGTATGGCCGAGGGCAAGGGCACAAGCAAAAAAGATGCCGAGCAGGCGGCGGCCGCGGCGGCATTGAAGCTGTATGAGTAAGGGCAAAAGAAAAGTAAATATTCCGATTTTTGTGCCGCATCAGGGGTGTCCGCACCAATGCAGCTTTTGTAATCAAAAGGCAATTACGGGTGCGGCGCAATGCGTTACGGCGCAGACGGTGCATGAAAGTATTACGGCGGCGCTTGGAAGTATCGACAGGGAAAATACGCAGGTAGAGGTTGCATTTTTCGGCGGCAGCTTTACGGCGATAGAGGCATGTGTGCAAGAAGAACTGCTCGGCGCGGCGGCACCGTTTTTAGCGGCAGGGCAGATCGACGGCATCCGTTTATCTACGCGGCCGGACTGCATAGATGCAGAGGTGATAGCGCGCCTTTTGCGCTACGGCGTAACCAGCGTGGAGCTTGGAGCGCAGTCTTCTTCCGATGCAGTGCTTTTGAAAAATAAGCGCGGACATACTTTTGCGCATGTGCGCGCAGCGGCGGCGATGCTTCGTAATGCCGGCTTTGAAGTGGGGTTACAGATGATGCTGGGTTTGCCCGGTGCGGATGCATGGACGGATTTGCAGACGGCGCGGGATTTGGCGGCGCTCAAACCGGATACGACACGGATTTATCCGACGGTTGTATTGCATGGCAGTATGCTTTTTGACTGGTATACCGGCGGTGCGTACAGACCGCTGGACTTGGAGGATGCCGTGAACCGTGCGGCGCAGGCCTATTCGGTTTTCAGACAAAACGGGGTGCGTGTGCTTCGCATGGGTTTGATGGCTTCGGATTCGCTGTCGGAAAGTGCGGTGGCAGGTATCATACATCCGGCATTCGGCGAGCTGGTTTTTTCGAGGCTGTATTTGTGGAAAATGCAAAAAGCGCTTGCGGGGAAAAATGGTGGAGATGTCACTTTTTATGTGCATCCGGGTGAGGTGTCCAAGGCGCTCGGCAACAAAAAGGAAAATAAAATACGCATTTTCGGTGAACAAGGTGTAAACATTCATATAAAAGAGAATGAAACAGTTGAATCCGGCGAGATTTTATGGTAGAATATCCTTAGGATAATCTACCATTTTTTATTGGTAAGGGGAGAACGGCTTTGTATTTAAAAAGCATAGAACTTGTGGGGTTTAAGTCCTTCGCGGACAAGACAATTTTAAACTTTGAGCCGGGCGTAACGGGCGTTGTCGGCCCGAATGGCAGCGGCAAAAGTAATATTTCCGATGCGATTCGATGGGTTATGGGTGAAATGAGCGCGAAAGCATTGCGCGGCGGCAATATGCAGGACGTCATCTTTAACGGCACAGAAAAGCGCAAACCGCTCGGTTATGCGCAAGTGAGCCTGACGCTGGATAACGCAAGTCGCGCGTTTCATGTGGATTTTGACGAGGTTTGCGTTTCCAGACGCGTATACCGCTCCGGAGAAAGCGAATACTATATTAACGGTGCGCAATGCCGGTTAAAAGACATTCACGAACTGTTTATGGATACCGGTCTCGGTCGTGACGGTTATTCCATCATCGGGCAGGGCAAGGTCAGCGAGATTGTGTCGGGCAAAAACGAGGAGCGCAGAAACATTTTAGACGAGGCCTCCGGTATTTCGAAATTCCGTCACCGCAAGGAAGAGGCACAGCGCAAATTGGGGCATACCGAGGAAAATCTTGTGCGTATCCGTGATATTGTTACGGAATTGGAAACGCAGGTAGAGCCGTTGTTTAAGCAGAGCGAAAAGGCGAAAAAATATCTGAATTTGCGCGAGTCGCTTAAGAAAATTGACTTAAACTTGTTTATTCGCTCGACGGACCGCCTTAAAAAGGACGGCGACGAGACGGACAAAAACTTTATCATTGTGACCGAACAGCTCACGCAGGCGCAGAGCGCTTATTCGGAAACCGAGAAAAAAATTGAAGAAGAAAATGCAAAGGCGGATGCACAGGAGCAGCTCGCCTTGCAGCTGCATACACAAAGCACGGATACCGAGGTTGTTATCCGTGAATACCAAGGTGAAATTGAAGTTCTGCGTCAGAAGATTGAATCGGGCAAAACGGCTTCGGGCAGAAGCGCGGCGGATGTGCAGAATTTAAAGGCACGTTTGCAGACGGCGCAGGAAACGCACAGCGGCATTGAAGGTGACCGTCGTGCGCTTGAAGACCAGATGGATGCAAAGAAAAAAGAACTTGCTGCTTTAGAGCAGGCAAGCGTGGCGGCGGCAGAGCAGTATGAAGCGCATGTGCGCTCCATCAACGATGCCAAGAGTGATATTATTGAAAAGTTAAATGCGATTGCCGAACTTAAGGCAAAATTGAGTTCTTATGAGGCATTTAAGACGGGGTTTGCGGAGCGTATGGAGGCGCTTTCGCAGACGCAGTCCGTCGGCGAGCAGACGATTGCGGCGCTTCGGGATAAGAAGACGCAGGCGGAGACGCTTTTGCACAAAAAGCAAGACGAAATTGCGGCAATGGAAAAGGAAATTGCCGATTTGGAGAGAGATATTCTGATTCGTGACGGCGAATATGCGGCAGCAGAGCTTGCGCGCATAGAAGCAGCGGAGGCGCTTGGCAAAAAGGCATCCCGACTTTCGATGCTTCGCGAAATGGAGAAGGATTTTGAAGGTTTTAGCCGCAGCGTCAAGGGTGTGCTGGAAGCGCATAGCCGCGGTGAATTAAAGCAGGCAACGCTGCACGGTGCACTTTCCGCTTTAATTGAGGTAGAGAAAAAAGCGGTGGTTGCGATTGAAACCGTACTGGGTGCGGCCGCGCAAAATATCGTTGTGGAAACCGAAGAAGATGCCAAAGCGGCGATTGCTTATTTGAAGCAAAACAAACTCGGCAGAGTAACGTTTTTGCCGGTGTCCTCGGTGAAGGGAATGCGGCTCGAGGAAGAAAAAGAAGTAAAATCCATGCGCGGTTTTGTAGCGATGGCGGATGCCTTGGTCACAACCGATGCGCGTTATACACAGATTATTTCTCACCTGCTCGGCAAAACCGTTGTGGTAGATACGATGGACAATGCGATTGCCATCAGCCGTAAATTCGGTTACCGTTTCCGTGTGGTTACGCTGGAGGGCGAAGTGCTCAATGCCGGCGGTGCGATTACCGGCGGTAGCGTAAATAAACATACCGGTCTTTTGAGCCGCGCAGGTGAAATTAAGGCTTTGGAACAGGAAACTGCCGAACTGCAAAAGAAAGTGGATGCGGCGGATGAAAAGATGCTGGCCGTTAAAGAAAAGATTGGTGCCTTGGAGGAAAGCAAAACGGCTAAGGCACAGAATTTAAATCTTGCACGACAGGAAAGCGTTCGCCTGACGGCGGATGCAGGTTATGCGGCGCAGGAACTGGATGCCGGCGAAAATGCGGTTGCGGCGGCAGAACTTGAAAAGGAACAAATCGAGCTTCAGGTGAAGCAGACCAACGACAGCATTGCTGTGGTGATTAACGAGATTACAACCAATGAGTTTGCGGTAGAAGCAGCTAATAAAACCATTGCCGAATTGGAGGCAAGCCTTGCGGATTGTGAGGCGGCGCGTGTGCGCGCAGGAGAGGCTGTGGCTGATAAACAAATTGAAATTACGGGCATCAGCCGTGACGCATTTGCACTCAGACAGCGTGCGGCGGATGTGTTGGTACAAATCGGCGAGGTTGCACGCGACATCGAAAGCCGCGAGGCGGATATCCGTGCAAACGACGATGCGGCTGTAGAAATGCTTGGTGAAATTGAGCAAAAACAAGCGCTTGTGGAAGAAACGAAAAAGAAGTCCGAGCAGATTTATGCAGACATTGATACGGCCAACAAGGCGCGTGCGGCGGCAAAGGCCGCTGCGGCGCAGCTGATGGAAGACAGCAAGGAAGCGCGTGAAAAGATTTTTGCCCTGCGTGAAGAGCAAAACAGAATCAACAGCCGTCGCATAAAGATTTCCGAGGAACTTGAAAGCCTTTCCGAGCGTATTTGGGAGGAATACGAACTGACGTATACCGCTGCGCTGGAGTATAAAACGGAAATCGGCACGGTGACGGAGGCGCAAAAGGAACTTGCTTCCCTGCGCGGTCAGATTCGTGCGCTCGGCAATGTCAATGTCGATGCCATCGAAGAATATAAGGCAGTTAAGGAAAGATTCGACTTTTTGTCGGGTCAGCTTACGGACCTTACCGAAGCCAAAGCGGACTTGGAAAAATTGATTGCCTCTATTCAAGAGAAGATGAAGGAGCAGTTTAAGGAGCAGTTTGCGGTCATCAACCGGCATTTTTCGGAAACGTTTACGGCGCTGTTCGGCGGCGGCCGTGCGGAGCTGAAACTGGTAGACCCGGATAACGTGCTTGAAAGCGGCATCGAAATTGAAGCACAGCCGCCGGGCAAGAAACTGCAAAACCTCAGTCTGCTTTCGGGCGGCGAGATGGCGTTTACGGCGATTGCGCTGTTGTTTGCCATTTTAAAAGTACGCCCGACACCGTTTTGCGTACTCGACGAAATCGAGGCGGCACTCGATGAATCAAACGTATACCGTTTTGCAGACTATGTGCGTGATTACAGCAAAAAGACACAGTTTATTTTGGTTACGCACCGTCGCGGTACGATGGAAGCGGCAGATTTGCTCTATGGTGTAACCATGCAGGAAAAGGGCGTGTCCAAATTGTTGGCACTCCGCTTGGACGAGGCACAGAATTTAGAATAGGAATGAAGAAACATGGGATTTTTTGATAAACTGAAAAGCGGACTTACAAAGACAAGAGATGCCTTTTCCGAAAAGGTCAACACAATCTTTTCCGCATTTACGCGCGTAGATGAGGATTTGTTTGAGGAACTGGAAGAGGCGCTGATTACGGCGGACGTTGGTTTTGAAACGTCCATGGAAATTATTGAAAATCTGCGCGAACGCGTAAAGCGCGGTCGTGTGGAGAATCCGGAAGAGGTGCGCACGATGCTCGGCGAGGTGATTGCCGAGATGCTTACGGAAACACAAACGCCGTTTTTGGAGCCGGGTAAGCCGGCGGTACTGCTTATCATCGGTGTCAACGGCGTGGGCAAAACCACGAGCATCGGCAAATTGGCATCGCATTTTAAAAGCGAGGGCAAAAAGGTGATGCTTGCGGCGGCGGATACGTTCCGCGCGGCGGCAATTGACCAGCTTGACATATGGGCGCAGCGCACGAACTGTGAAATTATCAAGCATGCAGAAGGGGCAGACCCCGGCGCCGTGGTGTTTGATGCGCTTGCGGCGGCAAAGGCGAGAGGCTGTGACCTTTTGATATGTGACACCGCAGGCCGATTGCACAATAAGAAGAACTTAATGGATGAACTCGGCAAAATTTCGCGCATCATTGACCGCGAAGCGCCGAATTTTCAAAAGCAGGTTCTGCTGGTTTTGGATGCGACCACGGGACAAAATGCCATCAGCCAGGCGAAGCTTTTCTCGGAAAGTGCCGGCATTGACGGCATCATTTTAACCAAGCTGGACGGTACGGCAAAGGGCGGCGTTGTCATCGGCATTTGCCGCGAGCAGAGCATACCGGTACGGTTTGTCGGCGTGGGAGAAGGCGTAAACGACTTGCAGCCGTTTGATGCGGCGGATTTTGCAAAAGCATTGATGGATTAACCGAAAGGACGTGAAACTGTGGCTTTTAATGAGAAGGATTTTCAAAATGCGAAGACGGTGAATACTGTGCATCCGAAAGCAAAGCGCTTTTTGGCGCTTTGGGTTGTGCTCGGTTTGCTTGTCGTGTTTGCGGCTACGGCTTTGGCGATGTATGTACGTTATATCCGCATTTACGAGGTCGGGGCACAGTTTACCGAGGTGTACTGGACCAACTTGCGCACGAGCATTATTGCACAGGTGGCAAGTTTTTTGGTTGTGTTTGCGCTCTTTACGGTCAACAACCTTGTGATTCGAAAGATTGCGTGGCGGGAGCATAACGATTTAAAGGTGATTTCGGGCCTGCTGCCGATGCTTTTGGTGACGGCGGTGATTGCATTTATTGCCAGCCGCTTTATCAGCGAAAGTGTTTACACACGTTTTCTGGAATTTGCCAATGCAACGAGTTTTGGCCTGACAGACCCGCTTTTGGGGCAAGATATCGGTTATTATATGTTCCAACGGCCGTTTATTATGTCAGTAGTGGACAGCGCCAAAGTGGTTTTGATTATTCAAGCGGTTTATACGGTCATTGCATACTGCATTTTATATGCGCGCATGGGCGTAGACAGTTTTGGAGATATATTCAAGAGCCGTCCGGTGCTTGTGCATTGTTTTGTAGATATTTTTCTGATTTTCCTTTGCATTGCTCTTACGTTTAAGTTTAATTCGGAAAATCTGCTCTACGGCACGTTTGGCAACAACCTAAACGGCGCGGGCTATACGGACACCTATGTTTGGCAGGCATACTTTAAGTGTGCGCCGATTGTGCTTTTGCTTTCGGTTGCCGTAACGGTGCTTATGCTGGTGCGCGGTAAAATCAAGGGCGCTATCGGCGGTGTTTTGCTGTTTCCGGCAGCGTGGATTTTGACGGCGGTGATTTCGCTCGGCGTACAAACCCTTGTGGTTGCGCCCAACGATATTGCCATTGAGGCGGACAACATCTGCAACAATATTTTGATGACGCGCAGCGCCTATGGTTTGGATAAAATCAAAGAGATTGCGCTTCCGATTAACAATACGCTCACGCAAAGCGATTTGGATGCAAACAAAGAAACTATTGAGAATATCCGTGTGCTCGACTATAATTCGACGGTGACGGCGTTTAACAAACTACAGGGCATTAAACCGTATTACACATTTAAAAATACGGATGTGTCGGCCTATAACCTCGGCGGCAAAAAGACAACAGTTGCCATCGGTGCGCGCGAACTGGATTATGAAAAACTGGCCACGGATGCAAATGACAGTTATGTGAATAGAACCTACAAATATACGCACGGCTACGGTGTGGCGGCCAGCCCGATGCACCGTGCAACGGCGGAGGGGCAGCCGGATTTTGTGGCAAAAGACATTCCGCAGGAAACGATAGAAGGTTTCCCGAGCGTAACCCAGCCGCGTATCTATTACGGTGAGTATACCAACAACCATGTGATTGTCAACACGAAATTCAAAGAAATTGACTATTCCGAGGGACAGACCAATGTGGAGTTTTCCTATGACGGCACGGGCGGTATTGAACTGAAAGGATTTAACAGATTGTTGTTTGCTTTTCTGGAAGGCGACTATAAGATGCTGATTTCCGGACAGGTGACCAATCAGTCGCGCATTTTAGCCAACCGCAATGTGCGCGAGCGTGTGCGCAGTGTAGCACCGTTTTTTGCCTATGACGACAACCCGTATATGGTGGTTACCGCGGACGGAAAACTCAAGTGGATTTTAGATGCCTACACCGTATCGGATCAGTTCCCGTACGCGCAGGTGTATCAGACGGGATTTAACTATATCCGAAACTCTATCAAGGTAGTTGTGGATGCTTATGACGGTACGGTGCAGTTTTATATTACCGATACAACCGACCCGATTGCGCTGACCTATCAAAAAATTTATCCGACTTTGTTTGAAGCCGGTGCAATGCCGGAGGACATTCGCGCACATGTGCGTTATCCGGAATATCTGTTTAATGTGCAGGCACAGATGTATAAAAAATATCATATCACGGATCCGCACGTATTCTACAACAGCAGTGATATCTGGGATATTGCGCAGGAAAAGGCCGGCGATAAGGATGCACAGTACATTCTGCCGTACTATAATATGATGCAGCTTTACGGTTTGGAGCAAAACGGTGTAAGTTTGTATCTGACGATGCCGTTTACGATTTTAAATAAAGACTATATCAGCAGTTATTTTGTGGCCGGTTCGGACGGCGACAGTTACGGTCAGCTTGTAAGCTACCGGTTTATCAATGCAGAAAAGAATGCCTACGGCACCATGCAGATGGAAAACCGCATTGACAACGATCCGGAGATTTCCGGTCAGATGACGCTGTGGGGTCAGGGTGGCTCCAATGTCGTGCGCGGCAATATGATTATTGTGCCCGTCAAAGACTCGCTTTTGTATGTTGAGCCGGTGTATATCACCACCAACAACACAGCATCGTTTCCGGAACTCAAGCGTGTGATTGTCGGCTACAAGGAAAACATTGTGATGGATGTGTCTTTGCAGGCGTGTCTTGCAAAGCTCTTTGGTGAGGGCGGCATGGCTCAAGTGCAGACGCCGCCGCAAACTCAAACCGAGGTGCTTTTGCCGGAGGAAAATCAGCAGCAAGTGCCGCCGATTGCGGGGGAAGAGGTGCTCGAGCAGGTGCGACAGTTGTACGCAACCTACAAGCAATACAATGCCGCCGGCGATTTTGAAAATGCCGGAAAAGTGATGGCAGAGCTGGATAAGCTACTGACAGACAGTGCAGGAGTCGAACAATAAGAATGAAAGTTAAAAATACATCCTACGAATTTCGTAGGATGTATTTTTAGTTTCTCGCATAAGAAAGATGGAATGTGCGCAAAATAAGCCGGGTGATTTTATGCTGAAACGCACTTTGACAGATTATACATTTATTGCGCTCGGCGCGTTGATTTTAGCATTGGGGCTGAACGTTTTTTTAGTGCCATTACGTCTGTCGGTCGGCGGTGTTGGCTCGATTGGTACCGTTTTGTTATATCTGATTGATATTCCGCTTTCGGTGACAAATCTGGTCATCAATGCAATCTTGTTTATTGTCGGCTATAAATATTTAGGCAAAGCGGCGCTTGTAAAAACGGTTGCAGGCATCTTGTTTTTGTCCTTATTTTTATCACTTACGGAAAACCTGCCTGCATGTACGGATGATATTTTACTGGCGGCGCTGTTTGGCGGACTTTTGTGCGGTGTGGGTGTCGGCGTAGTCGTGCGCTTTGAGGGCTCGACGGGCGGCAGCGACTTTGCGGCGGTGATATTGAACCGCATCTTTGCGCATATGTCTGTACCGATGCTGTTGCTTTTGTTGGATTTAGCGGTTGTGTTTGTCAGCGGACTCATATTTGAAAGCGTATCGGTAATGCTGTATTCCATGTTGGCACTTGCAGTTGCCGCCAAAACGGCGGATGTAATTCTGACGATGGGAGACATGGCAAAATCTGTATTTATTCTGTCCGAAAAAACAGACGAAATTGCAAGGTACATCCATGAAAAAATAGACCGCGGCGTAACGGGAGTTCACAGCCGCGGTATGTATGCAAAAAAGGACCGCCTGATGCTTTTGTGTGCGGTCAGTCCCAAACAACTTCCCGTTTTGGTGCACGGTGTAAAACAAATCGACCAAACCGCCTTTATCATCATTATGGATGCACATCAGGTGATGGGTGAGGGATTTAAGCAATAAACAGTATTGATTTAAATTTTTTCTTCGCAACGGCTACGATTCGATATTCGGCAGTTTCAAATAACTGAGCATGTGGTATAACTTGCGAAAAAGTGACATTATACAATACGGCTGCGCTTTTCGCCTGCAAGGAAGGCGGCAATGTTTTTGTGAATTTCACCAAGACAACGCTGACGCGCCTGAAGTGCGCCCCAAGCCATGTGCGGCGTTAAAAGCACATTGTCTGCATCTTTGATGGTATAAAACGGATGGTCTTTTCCAAACGGTTCTGTGGAATATACGTCTGTGGCGAATGCGCCGAGAGTGCCGTTTGAAATAGCTTCGGCAACGGCGGCTTCGTCGGTCACGGCACCACGCGCCGCATTGACCAAAATGGCATTTGGCTTTAAAAGCGCCAGTTCATCTTTGCCGATAAGTCCTTTGGTTTGCTCATTAAGCGGTGTGTGCAGCGTAACAATATCCGACTGTGAAAGAAGGGTATGTAAATCTACGCATTCGTAGCCGTCTTCGGGTGTGCGCTTATGCGCAAGCACCTTGCACCCCATCGCTTCCGCCACGCGTGCCACCTGCTTGCCGATGTTGCCGAGGCCTACAATGCCCCAGGTCTTGCCGCAAAGCTCATGGTAGACGGGCGTAAGGCGGTTAGCAACGCCGCTTTCGGAGTAATTGCCGCTTGTGACAAAGCGGTTGTATTCCTTTAAATGAATGCTTAGCGCCAATACGAGCGAGAGCGTTACCTGTGCAACCGAGTGCGTTGAATAACCGCTGACGTTGCAAACGGCGATGCCGCGCGCTTTACAGGCGACAAGGTCGATGTTGTCGTAACCCGTTGCGGCCACGCAGACAAGCTTGAGTGCGCTCGCATTTTTAAGCACATCTTCGCTGATTTTCACCTTGTTTAAAATCAGAACATCTGCATCGGCAGCGCGCAATGCGGCCTCCTGTGCGGTGGAGGTCTGATAAATTTCTACATCTCCGAAAGTTTCAAATTGTGTTAAATCTACGCCTTCGCCCAGAGTGGAAGCATCTAAAATTTTGATTCTCATTTGTGTTTCTCCTTATTTGTCGTTCGTCAGATTACCGTTGCCGCTTACGGGTATGCTTTCCCCTAAAAATGTAGGCAGCGGTTTAAAAATTGCGGTAAAGAAATCTTTGGTACGCGCCGCAATTTCACGCACATCACGCATAAACTCACCACCGTAGGTTTGCGGCGGTGTTGCCACGCCGCAGGCATCTAAACCGAGGGCGCGCGCCAGATAGACGGCGCGGTAGAGATGATATTCTTGTGTGACAATCAATATGCGGTTTGCCTGAAAAATTTCGCGTGCGCGGTACATGCTTTCGTAGGTGGAAAAACCGGCATGGTCCATAAAAATGTGTTCGGATGGCACGCCGGCTGCTATGGCAAAGTCCTTCATTGCATTTACTTCGTCATAATTTTTGCGTCCATGATCGCCGCTCATGATGATTTTTTCGGCGGCCCCATCGTTGTATAACGCAATACCTGTGTTAATTCTGTCACGCAGCATCCATGTCGGCTTGCCGTTGGCGTATACGCCGGCACCCAGAACCAGAATGCAGTCAAAGTTTTCCGCCTGTGCAGCCTGAGCTTGGGTCAAAAAGTATTTTTGCGCCGTTTTTGTAACGGCCAGATTTGTAATCCAAATGCCGGAGGCACATAAAAACGCAAGGGTACAAACAATTATTGCGAGGCATATGCAAAGTTTTTTCTTTTTCATCTGCATCTCTCCTTTCCTATAATTATAGTGGTTTTTGGTTTGCGTGTCAATCGCTTGACAGCACAAAAGCCATAAGGTACAATAGAAAACAAGGGAGTGAATACCATGCAGATTTGCAGTTTAATAAAATTGTCTTTAAACGATTATCCGGGGAAGATGGCATGCACGCTGTTTACCGGCGGGTGCAATTTGCGTTGCCCGTTTTGTCATAACGGACCGCTGGTGCTCGATGCGCCTGCACCGGAAGTGTCGGAAGAGGAATTTTTTGCATTTTTACATAAACGCAAAGGGATTTTGGACGGCGTGTGTATCAGCGGCGGAGAGCCGCTTTTACAACCGGACATCGAAGCGTTTATCCGAAACATCAAAGACCTCGGGTACAGCGTAAAGCTCGACACCAACGGTACGCTGCCCGATAAACTTATTGCGCTTTGCGAGCAGGGGCTTATAGATTATGTGGCAATGGACATCAAAAACAGCAAGGAAAAGTACGGTTTGACCGTGGGTATCGAAAATTTTGATACTGCCAAAGTCGAAAAAAGTGTGGATTATCTGCTCTCGGGAAAAGTCGATTATGAGTTTCGCACTACGCTTGTAGCGGAATTTCACACACCACAAGATATTGTGGATATAGGCAAGTGGATTTCGGGCGCAAAACACTACTACATGGCAGTGTTCCGTGACGGAGAAACGGTGATACAAAGCGGCTTGCATGCGCCGGAAAGTGCGGATTTGCAGGCATTTGCGGCGGCTGCGGCGCCTTTTGTGGGAGAGGTGCATTTGCGCGGCATATAACAAAATATTGTGGTTTTTGAAAAAAATTAACACAATATATTGACAACAAAATATAGTAGTGTTATAATGGGTACAATCCCGCTTTTTCCGGCAAGGGCGAGTGGGGTTGTGCTTTTTAATGTTTACATAATTATCGCCAAACGGAGCGAAAATCCGAAAATTTTGAGAAAGTGGGGATATACAAGATGTATCAGGTAATGAAACGCGACGGCGCGCTTGTGGAGTTCGATATTTCGAAAATCAGCGCGGCCATCACAAAAGCCTTTGATGCACAGGGCAAGCAGTATCATCCGAGCGTAATTGATTTGCTTGCACTCAAGGTTACGGCGGAATTTGAGCCGAAAATTAAAAATGACATTATTAAGGTGGAGGACATTCAGGACAGCGTAGAGTCCGTGCTTATTTTGGGCGGCTACGCCGATGTTGCAAAGGCATACATCCTTTATCGCCGTCAGCGCGAAAAGGTGCGTGCAACCAAAGCAACCTTATTAAACTATAAAGACCTCGTAAACAGTTATGTTAAGGTTACGGACTGGCGTGTAAAGGAAAACTCTACGGTGACCTATTCCGTCGGCGGTCTTATTTTGTCCAACTCCGGTGCAATTACCGCAAACTACTGGCTGTCCGAAATCTACGATGACGATATTGCAAATGCACACCGTCGCGCGGATATTCACATTCACGACCTTTCGATGCTGACAGGTTACTGTGCAGGCTGGTCGTTAAAGCAGCTCATTCAAGAGGGTCTTGGCGGCGTAAACGGTAAGATTACCTCCAAGCCGGCAAGTCATCTGTCCACGCTGTGCAACCAGATGGTAAACTTCCTTGGTATCATGCAGAACGAGTGGGCAGGCGCGCAAGCGTTTTCTTCGTTCGATACCTACCTTGCACCGTTTGTAAAGGTGGACAACCTTTCTTACTATGAAGTGAAAAAGTGCATCGAATCCTTCGTATTCGGTGTAAATATCCCGAGCCGTTGGGGTACACAGGCGCCGTTCTCCAACATCACGCTCGACTGGACCGTACCGGCCGATCTTGCAGAACAGAACTGTATCATCGGCGGTAAGGAAGTAGACTTTAAGTACAAAGACTGTAAGGCTGAAATGGATATGATTAACAAAGCCTTCATCGAAATCATGATTGAGGGTGACGCGAACGGCCGCGGCTTCCAGTATCCGATTCCGACCTACTCCATCACACGTGACTTTGACTGGTCCGAAACCGAAAACAACAAGCTTCTCTTTGAGATGACATCCAAATACGGTACACCGTATTTTTCCAACTACATCAACAGCGATATGGAGCCGAGCGACGTGCGCAGTATGTGCTGCCGTCTGCGTCTGGACTTGCGCGAGCTGCGTAAAAAGTCCGGCGGTTTCTTCGGCAGCGGTGAAAGCACCGGTAGCGTCGGCGTTGTAACCATCAATATGCCGCGTATTGCATATATGTCCGAAAACGAGCAGGAGTTCTATGCACGTTTGGATAATTTGATGGATATTTCCGCACGTTCCTTGAAGATTAAGAGAACGGTTATTACCAAGCTCTTAAACGAAGGCTTGTATCCGTACACCAAGCGTTACCTCGGTACGTTTGAAAACCATTTCTCGACCATCGGTCTGGTGGGTATGAACGAAGCGGGCTTGAACGCAAAGTGGCTCAAAGCGGATATGACCAATGAAAAGACACAGAAATTTACGCAGGACGTTTTAAATCATATGCGTGAAAGACTTTCCGATTATCAGGAAAAGTACGGCGACCTCTACAACCTCGAGGCAACACCGGCCGAGTCGACATCCTACCGTCTTGCAAAGCACGACGTAGATCAGTTTGGTGACATCATCACCGCAAACGAAAACGGCACACCGTACTACACCAACTCTTCGCACTTGCCGGTTGGTTACACCGATGATATTTTTGAAGCACTTTCCATTCAGGATGATTTGCAGACACTCTATACATCGGGTACGGTATTCCACGCCTTCCTCGGCGAGAAATTGCCGGATTGGAAAGCGGCGGCTACACTGGTACGCAAGATTGCGGAAAACCACCGTCTGCCGTACTACACGCTTTCGCCGACTTACTCCGTATGCAAAAATCATGGCTACTTGAGCGGTGAGGTTTATACCTGTCCGCAGTGCGGTGAAAAGACCGAGGTTTACAGCCGTATCACCGGTTACTACCGTCCGGTACAGAACTGGAACGACGGTAAGAGTCAGGAATTTAAGGACAGAAAGGTTTATGATTTGGAAAAATCCGATTTGCGTGCACCGGCAACCCCGATTCGCGTTGAGGATGCTCCGGTGAGCGCACCGGCGGTAGAAAAGACCTTGCTGTTTACGACAAAGACCTGCCCGAACTGTAAGATTGCGGCAACCATGCTGGGTAGCGCAGGCATCGACTATACCAAGGTAGATGCAGAAGAAGTGGCCGACCTTACAAAATCGCTCGGCATCACACAGGCACCGACCCTCGTTGTAAGAGAAGGCGACAGCCAGAAAATCTACAGCGGTATCGGTGACATCACCAAGTTTTTGCAGAACAACTAAGATAGAATAAAAAAGCACTCCGTCGGAGTGCTTTTTTATTGCGTGTAGAAATTTGTCTTTTTTTGCGAAATAAAAAACTGGACAGATTTCGAGGATTATGATAGAATAATGTCGACGAACAAATCGAATATTCCAAATGGAAGTATGTGTTTTTACATTTTGGTAAAAATGCATGCTCTGTTCTGCATACTTCCTTTGGATTTGTAGATTTGTTCGTCAAACCGGAGACATGCGTTTTTCATGCGTGGCTTCGGCTGCGCATTTTTTTATTAGCGGGGTGAGGACAGATGCAGGAAGAGATGTATTTTAAAGTCTTTAACAAAATCACAGATATAATTGAAGAGTTAAAGCAATTGCAAATCGAAATGGAGGAAAACTATATCGCCACCGGCGAGTAGCGGGGTGGGTCTTGGGAGGGGTGCAAACCCGCCCAAGCCGTTTTAGGGGTCCGGGGGAATCGGAACCCCCGGGACTTTTGGTACTTTTGGTCACAAAAGTACAGCACAAAGAAAGGGAGAGTAATATGTACAAAGAAAAACTTCAGTCAATGATTATTAAAGGTGTCATTGGATTTATAATTGGTTTTGCATTCGCATATTTTAGTTTTGAGACGACGTTTGAATTCTGGGGCGGTTGCACGGTCGGTATTTGTTTTGCTGGCTTGCCATATGGTTGGGAGTTGTTTGGAAAAATCCTTGGTGGGTGGATAATTGGTGGCGAGTTGGCGGTTTTGGTAATAGCATTTATGATAAGACTTATTGGGTCACTTTTACTGGGTTGGATTTCTTACCCGATCGCTTTGGTTTTTTACATTATAAAAGCAATAAGGGAATAATAAAAAAGCACTCCGACGGAGTGCTTTTTTATTGCGTGTAGAAATTTGTTGGCTTTGGGGAAAATGACATATTTGGTTGCAAAAGTGTACGGGTGCGGAAAATGACAAAGAGGTGATAACTAAGCAGGTTGGTTGACAAAACTTGTAAAATTGTGTAAAATGTAATTGAGGTGAACGCAGATGAAAAAGGTATTGGTGGTTGTGGATTATCAAAACGATTTTATTACCGGCGCACTTGGCTTTTTAAAAGCAAAGCAACTGGAGCGCCCGATTTATAACCGTATTGCTGAGGCGCTTCGCGACGGCTATGAGATATTTTTCACCCTGGATATTCACGATGATGCTTATTTAAATACGCGCGAGGGCAAGCATCTGCCCGTGATGCATTGCCGCAAAGGCAGTGAGGGCGCAAAGATTTCCGGCATGATGAACGACTATTTAAAATTGCCGCAGGTGCACACCGTGAGCAAGACGAGCTTTGGTTCGAGAGATTTGCCGATTGTGATTAAAGAACATTGCGGCATGGTCGATGAAATCGAGCTTTGCGGCGTGGTGACCAATCTGTGTGTGCTCTCTAATGCAGTCATCTTGCAAAACCATTTTAAAAATGCGACGATAAAGATTAACGCAGAGCTTTGCGCATCCAATGATGAAGCGATGCACGAAAAGGCGATTGATGTAATGCGTAGTATGCAATTTGAAATTATATAGGGAATGCTAAAAAGTTCAGACCATAAAAAGAACGAAGGTTTAAATGCCTTCGTTCTTTTTACTAGGTTCATTTCTTCGTCAGTTTGTTTTCTATCCATGCCGTTGCTTTGTTTACACCGTATTTAAACAGGTAATGACGCGGCAGGTCAATTATACTGCATCCTATGTGAATGGCCAGCGCAATCAGGCACGCGCCGCCGACCATTTTTGCAGGCGACAGTTGTGCCAAAAATGCGCAGGAATTCCACAGATAGTTGCCAAAAATCAGCGGATGCGTGTGAATTAAAAATACGGAAAAGGACAGCGGGGCAAAGAAACGGATGAGTCCCTTGCCAAAGCGCACGTTCAGTTTTGCAAAGATTAAAAACAGCGCAATAGCTGCGCCCGCTACAAACGGTGCCGGGTAGGTCAAAATCAGATATTCCCAATCGGGATTGTAGGGGATTTGCATCAGTTTATAATCTATGCCGAGCTTTGCTGCCCAGGACAAAAGTGTACAGAGAACAAATGCAAGCAGACACCACCCGGTTTTCACCTTTGTTTCGATGCCGTGCACCTTGATGTATGCGCCGATGCAGTATAAGTACAACAGCCAGAGTGCGCTGTAACCCTGCATGGTGGAGAAAATGTCTTTTTTAAACAGCAGCGGCAGTACGGTCAGCGATACAAACAGGACCGCAAGCAGACCGCGCAGCTTCTCTTTCGGCAAAACCGAAATGCCGGCATTTAAAATCGGTGCGAAGAAATAGAGTAAGAAGTATGCGGTAAAATACCAGTACTGTCCCATAGAAACAGGGAAAACCGCTTTGAGTTGCACTTCTTCACTTACCAGCCCGGGTTGCCAATTATAAAAAAGCACCGTGATGAGCAGGGAGTAGAAAAACACCTGTAGCCACAAATTGACAATGCCGGAATACTTGTGTTTTGCATATACACCGACATAGCCGGAGATAATGGCATAGCAGTTGACGGCGCAAAACGAAAGTGCCTCCAAAAACCAGGAAACGTTGTATTGCGTGCGAAACGGCTCGGTTGCACTAAGCACACCGCCCGCGCCGAGCACGTGCAGGACACATACCATAAACATCGAAATTATTCTTAATAAATCAATACCGTAATTTCGGTTGTCTGCCATACGAAGAACTCCTTTTCGGGAAGTGTTGAGTTCAGTATAGCATAAAAATGAATAAGGCACAACAGAAAATTGTGTTTTGAAAAAAGTGGCGTTCTTCTATTTTTATAATTCGTATGACAACGTTTTAAGCTGCTTTGCAAGTTGTTTTTTTAGCACATCCAGATTGGCGGAGAATGAATAAAATGAGCCGCTGACATGTACAACAAATTCATAGTAATCATTGTAAGCCGACATGACCTCTTTTATTAAGTTTCCATTTTTTCTATCATCTTTAATGGTTTTAAAGAGATTTATAATTTCCGCATAAAAACACCTTCCAATATATATCTATATAAGCATATATCTAATTAAAGAAATTGTCAAGAGAATATATATTTATTAAAATGTATTCAGGGGGTGAGCATATGATAAGAATTCAATTAGATAAAGCGCTTGAAAAATACAGTGTAAGTCGATATGAGTTGTCTAAGCGTACAGGCATACAGTATCAGGTGATTGATAATTATTATAAAAATAAAGTGAAGAGATATGACAGTTTTGTATTAGATAGAATATGTTCGGCATTGGATTGTACAGCAAGTGAAATTATAGAATATGTAAAAGAGTAGTGCTTGGTTTTAAAAGAAATCAAGCACTATTTTTAATGGATATAGAAAGAGGATGGATTCGCCTTGCTGCGGCAAGGCGAATCCATCCTTGTTGTTTGGCTGTTACGAACCGTTTAGAAGTTGCCAATTTCAAGAAAACGCTTTGTAATTGTCGGTTTCAAAATGGCAAATGAGAATTTATTGAATAATATAGTCCAAGCGCTTTTGCTCTCTTAGATGATTGATTAGCATTTTGAACTCTAATATTCATATCATAGAGTTCTTTGTTCATGCGGCACTTTAAATCCAAGTGATCCAAAAATCAAAGGAATCTATAGTTGTTTTTTTGAAATTATTATAAAACGGAAACTTTTCAGTGTTTCCTATTTTTGTATTAGTGATTAAAAAACCTTTTTCAAACAGATGCTTTTGTAAATGTGTTTTTTTATCCAACTCTTTTTTCAACATCTTAATCATCTCCTTTATGCCAATTATACTCAATATTTTAAGTATAGTCAAGAGATTAAGTATGATAATATTAAAATGGTGATGAAAGTGATTAGTTATGCGCCGTTTTATGAAACGCTTTTCAAAAAGGGAATAACTGAATATAATCTTATTTTTAAACAAGGCTTTTCAGCAAATACATTACATCGAATGAAAAAAGGTGAAGCCATAAACACCAAAACCCTTGATGCTTTTGTTATGCGCTTGACTGTGAGGTTAGCGATATAATTAAATTTGAAAAAGAATAGCACCTGATTTATCAAAATAATCAGGTGCTATTCCTTTATTTTGCGTAGCAAAACTAGAAACTTGACAAGTTTCAACAAAAATCCCCGTACTACCGTACGAGGATTTTTGGCTTTCGTGTACATAATAGATGCAATCTAATTATTGTTTTTCTTTGCGGTGTTGATTGAAGAAATCAATATTTTACGAATTGTACCACATTGGTTATATAACTCTTTTGCAACATCTCTATTCAAAATATCGGACTTAACGAAAAGTTCAAGCCAATATTCTGTTTCATAGCATTCTTTTAAAGCTATTTGTAACTTTGCAATAAAATCATTTTTACCATGAGCATAGTTTGCTTCATGAATATTTGCACCAATTGATGTAGAACTCCTTTCCAACTGATTTACGAGTGAATAATGTCCTTTTATAGTTTCGCATAATTTAATAACTTTAACAGCAAATTCTGTAGATAAATCAACAAGTTTATTTTCTTTCATTTGTAACACCTCTACAGATATTATAACACATCCTATAAATGATGTAAATATTTAATGAAATATCAACTTCGTTGATATGAAATAATCCTGCGGATTATGAAATAATTTGCTAACGCAAAATGTGAAATAAAATTTGCCTTTCATATTGCGAAGCAATATTTCATACGCGAAGTGTATTTCATAGCGGAGCTATTTCACTTGCCGTAGGCAAATTTCATTGAAAAAAGCACCGACAAAGTCGATGCTTTTTTCTGGTGGAAGAGGATGGATTCGAACCATCGAAGCTGAAAGCAACAGATTTACAGTCTGCCCCCTTTGGCCACTCGGGAACTCTTCCGTATGGAGCTGGTGATGGGACTCGAACCCGCAACCTGCTGATTACAAATCAGCTGCTCTGCCAATTGAGCTACACCAGCATATTTTCAATTGCGTTTGCATTTTACGGGCCTGTCCTCAAATGCGACTTTTAGATTATAGCATATATGTTTTTTGATGTCAAGCACTTTTTGAAAATTTTTTTATTCCTCGTATTTGTTGAATTTTGCGCGTATCTATGCTATACTTTGGACGAAGAAAGGCGTCGTAAGCGAGGCGCAGTTTGAAGAAATGGAGATATTACGATGAATTTTACATACGGGTTAAAGCGCGGTTTGCCGATTGCGCTCGGCTATTTATCCGTTTCGTTCGGTTTTGGCATCTCTGCGGTTGCGATGGGGCTTGCGCCTTGGCAGGCGGTGCTTGTGTCGCTGATGAATGTGACCTCGGCGGGACAGCAGGCCGGTGTGGCCGTGATGGCGGCAGGCGGTGCGGTGATAGAAATGATGCTGACGCAGCTGGTCATCAATATACGTTATTCGCTCATGGGGATTGCGCTCACGCAAAAGCTCGGTAACAAATTTACATTTATGCACAGACTTTTGTGCGCGTTCGGTATTACAGATGAAGTGTTTGTCATGGCGGCAGATGAAAAGGAAAAACTTACGCCATCTTATATGTACGGTTTGATTGTACTGCCCGTCTTAGGTTGGACGCTCGGCACGGCGCTCGGCGCGTATGCGGGGCAGATTTTGCCGCAGGCACTTTGTGCTGCGCTCGGGCTTGCGATTTATGCGATGTTTGTGGCCATCGTTGTACCGCCGGCAAAAGAAAACCGCGGCGTGCTCTGGACAGTGCTTGTATCGGTGGCACTCAGTTGCATTTTGTATTATGTGCCGTTTTTGAAAGCGCACATTTCACAGGGCTTTGCCATCATCCTTTGCGCGGTGATTTCCTCTGCACTGATGGCGGCGCTGATGCCGCGAAAGGAGGGTGCGCAAGGTGAATAATTACTGGGTTTTACTTGTTGTGATGGCGGCTACGACTTACCTCATTCGCATGATTCCGTTTGCACTGTTTCGTTTTCGCATCCAAAGCCGCTTCGTGCAGGACTTTTTGTACTATGTGCCGTATGCAGTGCTCGGTGCGATGACGGTGCCGTATATCTTTTATGCAACGGGCAATATTTACACCGCGGTCAGCGGCTTTGCCATCGCGATGGTGCTGGCTTTTCGCGGTATGTCACTTTTGTCGGTGGCGGCGCTTTCGTGCCTTGCGGCTTATTTGGTGGGTTTTTTCTTTTGAGAACACATGTATATAGACTTTTTCTCTGAAAAGAGATGTTGCACATAATCGCAATTGGGGTACGTGCATGTCAAACAGGCGGCGTTGTCTGCAAGGCAACACAAAGCAAAGTCACAATTGTCACATCGGCACTCCGTTCCTTTCGTTTTTCCGTTAAAGGGACACAGAGAGCCTTCGTTGCCGGGCATATAGAAGGTGTTGTTATCTTTCATATAAATCACCTCTTAAGAAATAACTATTATTATTCATTAAGTAATAATTATTGTAATTTTATCATATAATTTATTTTGCGTCAATGCGATAAAATATATATGGTGATGCATATGAAAGCAGAATACAGAGAACGTTATATTAAAATTGGTTTAAAAGTATCTTATTATCGGAAATTGAAATCGTTAACACAAGAACAGTTGGCGGAAAAAATGAATTGTGATATTTCCTTTGTAGGGCAGATTGAGGCGCCGAATATTTATAAGGCAGTATCTTTGGATACATTGTTTAGAATTGCGGATGCACTGGAAATTGATGCATATAAACTTTTAAAAGCAGAGGATTAAAGAAAAAGAAGAGGGAAAACTTTTATTTTCAAAGTTTTCCCTCTTTTATCATTTGTGCAATTTGGATATAGGTTTCTCTGTCCGTAATCTGATTGATAACCTCGCACAAAAGGTTGGTAGACATTCTTTGCGGCAGACCGAGGGCTGCAAACAATTTTCTGCGTTTTTCGGCGCTGTCTGCACCGCCCATATAGCCGTCGTTATACAAATCCATGCGCGTAATCGGGTCAGTGATTTCATATTTTGGCTCGTCTGCACCGAGGATGGTCGCGCCGGCTTTGCGCAACGCTTCGCACAAAAGTGCGCCGTCGATGCCCTCCACACCGAGTTTGCCCTCTTTGGAGGGTGCGGTTTTGCGCCGTTCCTTGCCGAAGATATCGGGGATATAGGCGTGACGGATTTTGTCTTTGGCAATGCCCTGTTTTACAAAATTGCGGATGGCAAAGCCTGCCGCATCGGAATCGGTGAGCACCACAAGGCCGGTTGTGTCGGCCATCTTGCGCAAAAAGGCAAGTTTTTCTTTATCTTTAAAAATCGTAAAGCCGTTGGTGGCCACAATGACTGCATCTACGACACTTTCTAAACGGATTTTATCATAGATGCCCTCCACCACGATGGTTTCCTTTATTTTAATCAAGCCTGTTCTTCCTCTGCTTCCTTTTTCTTTCTGGAGGCTCTGCGCTTGGCCGGCAAGGTGAGCATAACCTCCGTGCCCTCGTTTAATTCGGAGGTAATCTGGATTTTACCGCCGTGCGCCTCCACAATTTCCTTAGCAATAGCAAGGCCTAACCCCGTACCGCCTGCGGCGCGGGTGCGCGCTTTGTCCACGCGGTAAAAACGCTCGAAAATGCGGGCGATATCCTTTTTCGGAATACCGATACCATTATCTTTGACTTTGACGTATAATTCGTTATACAAATGACCTGCAAACACCTCAATTACGCCGCCGTCCGGCGTGTATTTAATGGCGTTGGAAATCAGGTTGGTGAGCACGCGCTCCAGCTGGTCGCGGTCACCGGTGACCGGCGGCAACTCCGTTGTAGCCACAAAGGTGAGTTTGTGCCCCTGTTTTTGGGCACTCATCGCCATTTTTTCCACAACATTTTCAAGCATTTCGCGCATATCTATGCGCGTTTTTTTGCCGGTATCTTTACTGTGGTCGAGTTTGGAGAGCGTCAAAAGGTCTTTGATAATGCGGGTCATGCGGTCGGCCTCGGAATTGATGGTGGACAGGAAATGCGCATCCATATCGCCTTCTTCCTTGCTGTCGAGCATCGTTTCGGCGTAGGTTTTAATGGTGGTGATTGGTGTGCGCAATTCGTGTGACACATTCGCAACGAATTCGCGGCGCGCATCATCGAGGCGCTGGAGTTTGGTAATATCCTGCAAGGCGACCACGATACCGCCGACTTTTTTGGTCGTCTTTTCCACGGTTTGCGTAAAGGTGGCAAAAAAGGCTTTGATGACCTGACTTTGCAATGTGACGGTATGTTCAAGGGTTTGTTTTCTTTTTACATATAAAATATCACCGAGTTTTAAGTTGATGCCTACATCGTTCATCAGTGTATCGAAATCTACCAATGACGGCTCTGCAATGGAGAGCATTTTGGCGGCAACCGGATTGATGTGCAAAATTTTACCGTCGGTATCAAAGGCGATAACGCCGTCGGTTAAGTTTTCCAAAATGGCGGCGAGTTTTGTTTTTTCGCCGTCCATTTCGCGGATGGTTTTCATCAGCTCGCCCGACATATAAGAAAATGTATCGGCCAAAATACCGATTTCGTCATCCGGTTTTTTGGTGCCCGAATTCATCACTATGGCATTTTCTTCTCCGGAGGCGAGTTTTTCTGCGCGGCGGGTCAAATCCACAATCGGCTGTGTAATGGTTCTCGATATAAAAATGCCGAGGCCGAGCGAGATAACCACGCCCCACAACAATGCCTGAAATACAACGGCGATGATACTTTGTGATACATCGGTGACTTCGTCTTTGTTGTCGGTGATATATACAACGTAGCGCACGGTGTTTTCAAAGTGTATGGGATAGGCATAGTCCATGATGGAACTGTGGCTACCGACTTTGTTGCCGACTTTGCCGTTCATGGCAGACAGAAGATTTTCCGTTTTTAACACGGTGTCAACTGTGTAGTCGGCCGAGCCGTCTAAGCATATACCGGTTGCGGCATCGAAGATAAAGTAGTTTCTGTTTTGGTTGATACCGAGGCGGCCTGCATCGGCATAGGCTTCGATGATATCAGAAATACGCTCAGGTGCATTTTCTGCTGCAGCGGCATCAGACAAATCTTTCGCCACCATCGCATCTGCAAATACCGCATCCATATTGTCGGCAAAACGTTGTGCATAGAATGTGCCGAGGGAAGATACGGATACCGTACCCGTAATAATCATAACGGAGAGCACCAACAACACAAACATGGCTATAATTTTCCATCGCAGACTTTTAAACAACCGACTCACCACCTAAAAGAAAATCGGGCGCGATGGTGTATCGCACCCGGTAAAATACTTAATTTATTTAATATTGTCTTTATTAAAGCAGTAACCTACACCGCGCTTGGTCAAAACGAAACACGGCATACTCGGGTCATCCTCGATTTTTTCGCGCAACCGGCGGATGGTTACGTCAACCGTACGTACGTCGCCGTAGTATTCGTAACCCCAAACTTTTTCCAAAAGCATTTCGCGCGTAAACACCTTATCCGGTTGAAGCGCAAGAAACTTCAACAATTCAAATTCGCGCAGTGTCAAATCCACCGGAGCATCGTCACGGCGCACTTCGTAGCGGTCTAAGTTTAATACGATACGACCTGCGTTAATGGTACTGCCGTCATTTGCGCTCTTATCTTCTGCGGGCTCTGCCACCGTGCGGCGCAGGTTTGCCTTAACGCGCGCCATCAATTCACGCACGGAAAACGGCTTGGTGATATAGTCATCCGCACCGAGCTCTAAGCCGAGCACCTTGTCTACTTCTTCATCGCGTGCGGTCAGCATCAGAATCGGCGTAGACATCTTGTTTTCGCGGATTTTGCGGCACACTTCAAAGCCGTCCATCTTCGGCAGCATTACATCAAGCAAAATGGCATCTGGGTTTTCCGAAAGTGCCAGATCGAGCGCGGTCTGTCCGTCATGGGCAACTAAGGTAGTATAGCCTTCTTTTTCTAAATTGATTTTCAAAATTTCCGCAATCGGAATTTCGTCATCTACGATTAAAATGCGCTTATCCATTTCTTTACGCCTCCCGCAGTTACATTTTCACTTCTATTTTAACAAACTTATACAAAACTTGCAAGGGAATTTAAATATTTTATCGAATTTATTTTAATAAAGATGTTTTGCTACAAGGGAACTTTTGGAAAATTCCTGCGTTTGTATCCATAGAAAGATATTCGGAAGGGAGTTTTGATTATGCGTATGAAAAAAACAGGTTGCATGTTGCTTGCACTGGTGATGCTTTTGGGGGCGCTGCAAGTGAGCGTTGTCAGCGCGCAAAAAGACGAGCAGGCGCGCGTGCTGGCCTTGGTGCGCGAAAGAATCGGGGACACGGAAAAGTACACGGAGTTTGATTCTTCGCAAAGAAGTGTTACGAACGGACAAACGGTGTATCGCTTTGAGTGGAGCGTGCAAACCGAGGACGGATACAGTTCACTTTCGGTATCTTGCACAGCCGGCGGCGTGATTACGGATTATTATAGGCACGACGGGGCGGCCACGAGAAAGGAACACAAGCCTACGGTACACAAAATGCCTGCGGCGGAAGCGATGGTAAAAGCAAAGGCGCTTGCAGACAAACTCAATCCGCAACTGAGTGAAACGCTTGTGCTCTCAAGCACGGGTTATGCGGAAAGTCTGTACGATACGGGGTATACATTTACATTGCAACGTACGGAAAACGGCATTCCGTTTTACGGACAGAGTGGCTCTGTGCGCGTCAACGCGGCGGTAGATGCCATTGAGTCGTACTACTTAAATTATGATGAAACACTTCCGGTGCCGGATGCGCAGGGGGTCATTTCGCGCGCGGCGGCGCAGCACTATTATGCACAGCATCTCGGTATGGAGCTGGTGTACAAGTCCTACACCAAAGACAGAGAGCGCATTATTTATCCGGTGTATGTACCGGCCAAGCCGTCTTATTTGTATATTGATGCTTTAAATCCGACGGGCGGCGCGGTAGATATGCGCTCCACCTATCCGGGCGGCATTTTCGGTACCATGGCCGGCGGTGATGCGGCAAACAAAAATGAAAGTATGCAGGATAAGGAATTTACCGAGGCGGAATTAAAGGAATTGGAACAAATCGAGGGACTTTTAGATGCCGATGCGGTATACAAAGCCATGCTTTCCAATCCGCTGTTGGATATTCCGGAAAAGGCTGAACTTACGCAGGTGCAGAGAATTAAAAACATTTATGAGGAAGCCTACACCTATGTTTACAGACTGGAAAGCCGCGGGGAGAAATACCAAAGCGCTTCCTTCAGTGCCGATGCAAAAACCGGGGCATTGCTCAGTTATAATTTTTACAGAGATTATCCGGCAGATGCGGAGGATAAAAACACTGTAGAAGCGGCAAAATCGGCGGCAAAAGCGCTTGCCGGCAGCGTATTTGAAGAATACAGAGCCGATGAAACCTACACTTCGGAAACGGGCGTGCGTTATGTGCGCTATGTAAACGGCATCCCGTTTGCGCAAGATACAATTTCTGTAAGCGTACATCCGCAAAGCGGAAAGGTAACGAATTTCAATCTCGGTTATACCCATGCAACTTTCCCCGATATTGACGGCGCAATTTCACCGACCATTGCTACGGAAAAACTGTTCGGTCAGGTGGATTACGACTTGTACTATATGGCGCGCTACGATGAAAACGGCAAGGCACACACGCACCTTGTGTATGTTATAGAAGAAGACAAGCCGCAAGCGATTGAGCCGTTTACGGGCAAACTGTTAAATTCGTATTCGGGCGAAGAATACACCGAAACTTCGTGGACGGGTTACACAGATTTGGAAGGACATTATGCCAAAACACAATTGGAAACGCTTGCGCGTTTCGGTATCCGTTTTGCACAAAGCGCCTGCCGCCCGGACGATGTGATTACCCAGGCGGAATATGTCGGCCTATTGGCAAGTGCGTTTGGCGGTATGAGCGGCGTGCTCGGAGAAAATGTGGAAACTGCGTACCGTGAGGCATACAATATGGGTATTTGCGCGCCGCAGGAGAAGGCGGAAACTGCACCGCTGACGCGTGAGCAGGCGAGCGTGTATCTGATTCGTGCGCTCGGACTTTCGGAGGTGGCAAACCTGGAAGGTATTTACGTTTGTCCGTTTGCGGATGTGACGGAAAATATAGGGTATATCAGCATTCTGGCGGCCATGGGTGTGGTGCGCGGTGACGGTACGGGTGCATTTCATCCGGGCGATACCCTCACGCGTGCGGATGCGGCAATTTTAATTTATAATTATCTGTCCAGATAAGTTGACAAGGCCGGTATTGTTGTGATATAATCTTCCAAGATACTGAGATATCGGCAGACGGACAAAAGAGAATAAAACACTTTGTGTTTGCGACCAGATAAAATCCTGCCGGTTTCGGCAGGATTTTTTTATGAGATTATGATGCTTTTGGAGGATATTATGAAATACAGTTTCGTAAATACGCCGATATACGGAAATGCGCAAATGACCAAGGGGCGCGTGTTTTCCGATGGCGGCAGCGATAACGGTATTTGCGTGGATTTAAGTCGGTATGCAGTTTTACCCGGTTTTGCAGATGTGCATGTACATTTGCGTGAGCCGGGTTTTTCTTATAAGGAGACGATTGCGAGCGGAACACGCGCCTGTGCACGCGGCGGCTACACGCAGGTGTGCAGCATGCCGAATTTAAATCCGGTGCCGGATTCGTATGAGAACTTAAAATTACAATTAGATATTATTGCAAAGGATGCTTGCATTGCCGTGCAGCCGTACGGTGCAATCACCGTAGGTGAGCAGGGCGAAACGTTGGCGGATTTGGAAGCTATGGCACCGTACGTTTGCGGTTTTAGTGATGACGGCCGCGGTGTAGCGAACGAGGAATTGATGCGCAGTGCGATGCAAAAGGCGAAAGCGCTCGGCAAAATGATTGTGGCGCATTGCGAGGATATGACGCTTGTAAGCGGCGGTTATATTCATGATGGCGATTATGCCAAGGCACACGGGCACAAGGGCATCTGCTCGGAGAGCGAATATGCGCCGATTGCAAGAGATTTGAAACTGGCAGAGGAAATCGGTGTTCGTTATCACGTGTGTCACGTTTCGACGAAGGAAAGTGTAGAGATTATCCGCGAGGCAAAAGCGCGGGGGATAGATGTCACCTGTGAAACCGGACCGCATTATCTGACGCTTTGCGATGCGGATTTGCAGGAGGAAGGCAGATTTAAAATGAATCCGCCGCTTCGCAGTGCTCTAGACCGCGATGCACTTATAGAGGGTATTTTGGACGGCACGATTGATATGATTGCTACCGACCACGCACCGCACAGCGCAGAAGAAAAGGCAAAAGGCCTTGCAGGCAGTGCCATGGGCGTTGTCGGCATTGAAACAGCATTTCCTGTTTTGTATACTGCGTTTGTAAAGACCGGAAAAATGAGCATGGAAAAGCTGCTGGATTTGATGGTATATGCACCGCGCCGCCGCTTCGGATTTGAAGAAAACGGTTTTAGTGTGTGGGATTTGGATGCAAAATACAGCATCAATCCGGACGATTTTGTTTCCAAAGGCAAGAGCACGCCATTTTCCGGACATGAGGTGTACGGCAAATGTCTTTTAACCGTTGTAGGCGACAAAGTGGTTTGGGCAGATAAGGAGATAGAAAAATGAAACAAACCGTATTTGAAATTAAAAGCAATCGACAGATTGCAAAAAATACATTTGAGATGGTGCTTGCGGGCGACACAAGTGCGCTGACGGCGCCGGGACAGTTTGTCAACATTCAGCTGGACGGATATTTTTTGCGCCGACCGATTTCGGTGTGCGACTACAAGGAAGGTGAACTTGTGCTTATTTATAAGGCCGTTGGCAAGGGTACGGAGAAGATGAGCAAGATGGGCGCAGGCGAGACACTTGATATTTTGGTTGGTCTCGGTAATGGGTTTGATACAGGTAAAAGTGGCGAAAATCCTGTTTTACTTGGTGGCGGCGCGGGTGTTCCGCCGATGTATCAGCTGAGCAAAAAGTTAATCGCCGAGGGCAAAAATGTGACGGTGATTTTAGGCTTTAACGGCAAAGACGAAATTTTTTACGAAGAGAAATTTAATGCGCTCGGCGCAAAGACCGTCGTGACAACGGCAGACGGCAGTTACGGGATGAAGGGCTTTGTAACGGATGCGCTCAAAACGCTTTCGTATTCTTATTTTTACACCTGCGGTCCGGAGCCGATGCTTAAAGCAATTGATGCGTGTGCAACTACAAGCGGACAGCTCAGTTTTGAAGAGAGAATGGGTTGCGGTTTCGGCGCATGCATGGGCTGTACCTGCGAAACCAAGTATGGCAACAAGCGAATTTGCAAGGACGGTCCGGTATTGGAACGGGAGGAAATCATATGGTAAACACAAAAGTAGAACTGAGCGGTATCACACTCGACAATCCGGTTATTCCGGCAAGTGGTACCTTTGGATTTGGCCGTGAGTTTGCCGAAATTTATGATATTAACTGTTTGGGCACATTTTCCTTTAAGGGGACAACCCTAAATCCGCGCTTCGGCAATGCCACACCGCGTATTGCGGAAACGAGCGGCGGCATGCTTAACGCAGTCGGCCTGCAAAATCCGGGTGTGGACAAGGTAATTTCCGAGGAATTGCCGGAACTTTTTAAGATTTTCCATAAGCCGGTGATGGCGAATGTCAGCGGTTTTTCCGAAGAAGAATATGTGACTGTTGTAGAGCGCATGGATGCGGTAGAGCAGGTGGGTTGGATTGAGGTAAACATCTCCTGCCCGAACGTGCACGGCGGCGGTTTGAGTTTCGGGACAAGTCCCGAAAGTGCAGCGCAAATCACCAAGGCGGTGCGTGCGGTAACAAAAAAGCCGCTTTTTATTAAGCTTTCGCCGAATGTAACCGATATTGCTTCGATTGCCAAGGCGTGCGAAGCGGCAGGTGCGGACGGTATCAGTTTAATTAACACCTTGCTTGGTATGCAAATTGACTTAAAAAAGAGAAAGCCGCTTTTAGCCAACAAGACGGGCGGTTTGTCCGGTCCGGCAGTCAAGCCGGTGGCGGTGCGTATGGTATATCAGGTGTATGAGGCAGTAAACATCCCGATTATTGGTATGGGTGGCGTGATGTGCGCCGAGGACGTGCTTGAGTTTATGCTTGCCGGTGCAACTGCGGTGCAGGTTGGTGCGGCAAACTTAGTAAATCCGTATGCCTGCCGCGATATAGTAAACGCGTTGCCGGAAACAATGGAAAAGTACGGCATTACGAGCCTGTCCGAGATTATCGGTGCGGCACATTAAGAGTAAATAATTGTAAGGAGAGATAAAAATGGGTAAGGACGTTATTATTGCATGTGATTTTGCAAGCCGTGAAGAGGTGCTTGCATTTTTGGACAAGTTTACGGGCAGAAAGCCGTTTGTGAAAATCGGCATGGAACTGTTTTATGCGGCCGGTCCGGAAATTGTGCGCGAAATCAAGGCGCGCGGTCATAAAATCTTTCTGGATTTGAAACTTCATGATATTCCGAACACGGTTAAAAAGAGCATGGCTGTGCTTTCTAAACTCGATGTGGATATGACAAACCTGCATGCCGCAGGCGCAAGTGCAATGATGAAAGCGGCTTTGGAGGGGTTGACCCGTCCGGACGGCACACGTCCGCTTTTGATTGCGGTTACACAGTTGACCAGTACGAGCGAAGAAGCGATGCACGAAGAACTTTTGATTGAAAAGAGCATGCCGGAAACCGTAATGCACTATGCTAAAAATGCGGCGGCATCGGGTCTTGACGGTGTTGTATGTTCTCCGCTCGAGGCAAAGGTTGTGCACGACAGTTGCGGCGAGAAGTTTTTGACGGTCACACCGGGTATCCGTTTTGCGGATTCCGAGGTGGGCGATCAGGTGCGCGTGATGACACCGGCGAAGGCGAAGGAAATCGGCTCGGACTACATCGTTGTCGGCAGACCGGTGACGGCGGCAGAAGATCCGGTTGCAGCATATGAGCGTTGCGTAGCAGAGTTTATCGGTTGATTTTGAAGATAGAGGAGAGATAGAAAAATGGAAAAGAAAATTGCAAAGCACCTTTTGAGAATTAAGGCTGTATTTTTAAGCCCGAACGATCCGTTTACCTGGGCGAGTGGTATCAAAAGTCCGATTTACTGCGATAACCGACTGACCCTTACGGATGTAGAAGCGCGTACGGCAGTGGAAAACGGTTTGGCAGAACTGGTAAAGACACACTATCCGGAAGCGGAAGTGTTGATGGGTACATCGACGGCAGGTATTGCGCACGCGGCCATCACAGGTCATCTTTTGGATATGCCGATGGGTTATGTGCGTTCCGGCGCAAAGGATCATGGCAGACAAAATCAGATTGAGGGCAGACTTGAAAAGGGCCAGAAGGTTGTTGTGGTAGAGGATTTGATTTCCACCGGTGGCAGTTGCATCGACGTTGTAAATGTACTGCGTGAGGCAGGTGCAGAGGTGCTTGGTATTGTCAGCATCTTTACCTACGGCATGCAAAAGGGTCTCGACCGTCTGGCGGCTGCAAATGTTAAAAATGTCAGCCTGTCGAATTTTGACGCGGTGGTTGAGGCTGCTGCAGAGGAAGGTTATATTGAGGCAGAGGATAAGGCAAAATTGATTGCGTTTAGAAACAATCCGTCCGACGAGAGTTGGATTTCCAAGTAAGATAAACAAATTGAAATATTCGAGAAGGGAAGAGTGAATATGGAGCATTTGATAGATATTGCGCAGCTTTCTACCGAAGAAATGAGCGAAATCATTACGAAGGCTGAAGAAATTAAAAATCATCCGGAAAAGTATGCGGATGTTTGTCGCGGTAAGATTTTGGCGACGCTGTTTTTTGAGCCGTCGACCAGAACGCGACTGAGTTTTGAATCGGCAATGTACGGCCTTGGCGGCAATGTGCTCGGTTTTTCTGAGGCAAACAGTTCGTCGGCATCCAAGGGGGAGAGTGTATCCGATACGACCAAGACGGTTTCCTGCTATGCAGACATCATTGCGATGCGACATCCGAAAGAGGGTGCGCCGTTGGTGGCATCCATGGCGGCAAGCGTGCCGGTGATTAACGCAGGTGACGGCGGTCACAATCACCCGACGCAGACGCTGACCGACCTTTTAACCATCCACAGCGAAAAGGGCAGACTCGACAACTTAACCATCGGCTTTTGCGGCGATCTCAAGTTCGGCAGAACGGTACATTCGCTCATTACTGCGCTTTCGCGCTATAACAATATCCGCGTGGTTTTGGTTTCTCCGGAAGAACTGAAACTGCCGAGTTACATCAAAAAGGATATTTTGCAAAAAAACAACATCGAATATATTCAGACAACGGATTTAGAGTCGGTTATGCCGGAATTGGATGTGTTGTACATGACACGCGTACAGCGTGAGCGTTTCTTTAACGAAGAAGATTATCTGCGCTTAAAGGACAGTTACATTCTTACAACGGAAAAACTGGCGAGTGCAAAGAGTGATATGTCGATTTTGCATCCGCTGCCGCGTGTAAACGAAATCAGCGTTGCCATCGACAAGGATCCGCGCGCATGCTATTTTAAGCAGGTCAAGAACGGCAGGTTTGTTCGCATGGCGCTGATTATGAAACTTTTGGGAGTGGAGGCGTAAGACTATGAATATAGATTCGATTAAAAACGGCATTGTAATTGACCATATTACCGCGGGCAAGGGTATGCGCATTTATCATTTGCTTGGCTTGGACAATCTGGATTGCTCCGTGGCCATCATCAAAAATGTACAGAGCCGTAAAATGGGCAAAAAAGATATTATTAAAATTGATGCGGATATCCAAATCAACATGGATATTTTAGGCTATGTAGACCCGGGTGTAACGGTGGATATTATCCGCGACAGCCAGCTTGTGGAAAAGCGTTCGATTGCACTTCCGGAGCAACTGACCAATGTGCTCAAGTGCAAAAATCCGCGTTGTATTACCACAACGGAGCAGGAGCTCGACCATGTATTCCGCTTGACCGACAAAGAAAACCGCGTTTACAGATGTATTTATTGTGAAGCAAAGGCGGCAGAGCAGAATTAAGGGAGAACGGCATGGAAAAGAAGAATAAATCACTGCTCGGCGTGGTTTTAACCTTGCTCGGCGGTGTGTTTTGGGGTTTTTCCGGCACATGTGGGCAATATTTAATGCAAAATTGTCAAATGGACACCACTTTTCTGGTGTCCGTTCGACTTTTGGTTGCAGGTTTGATTTTACTTGTCTACGGCTTTATGCGGGACAGAAAGGATATGTGTGCCGTTTGGAAAAGTAAAAAGAGTGGGTTGCAACTGGTTATATTTGCGATTTTTGGATTGGCGTTTTGTCAGTTTACCTATCTGGAGGCAATTCGGCATACCAATGCCGGTACGGCTACGGTACTGCAGTACACCTCGCCGGTGATGATTATGGCGTATGCCTGCTTTGCGGCGCGGCGTGTGCCGCTAAAAAAAGAGGTGCTTTGTGTGCTTCTCGCGATTGGTGGTACATACATTTTGGCGACGCACGGAAATCCGAAAGCGATGGCGATTACACCGGCTGGTCTGGTGTGGGGTATTGTATCTGCCGTTGCGATGACAACGTATTCGCTTTTGCCGGTGGAACTGACGAAAAAGCATAGTGGAATTACTGTGACGGCGTGGGGTATGCTGGTAGCGGGTATTGTGTTTGCACTGGCAACGCAGAGCTGGAATAAAGTACCTGTTTTGGATGCGAGCGGCTTTTGGGCGCTTGCGGCGATGTGTTTGTTTGGCACGGTGTTTGCCTATACGATGTATCTTTGCGGTGTGCAAAAAATCGGTGCGGTGCGCGCGAGCATGCTTGCAAGTATCGAGCCGGTGGCGGCAACGTTGTTTGCTATATTGTGGTTGAAAACACCGTTTGTATGGGTGGATATTTTCGGTTTTATCTGTATATTTGCAACTGTATTTATTTTGGCGAAAAGGGACTAAGATTATGAAAAAGATTTCAAAAATGAACGAGGCGGCCTGGGTGTTGGGCATTGTGTTGTGTACCTTAGGTATTTGCCTTTGTACAAAAGCGAATTTCGGGCTTTCCATGATTGCTGCGCCGCCGTACATTCTGCATTTGCGGATGGTGGAGATTTTCCCGTGGTGGAGTCAGGGTACGAGCGAATACATATGGCAGGGCTTTTTGCTGTTGGTGTTGTGGGTGCTAATGCGCCGCGTGCAAATTAAATTTGTTTTGTGTTTTGTAACGGCGGTGGTCTTCGGCTTTGCGCTCGACTGCTGGTTTGTTGTCTTCGGTGGCAACGGCGCGTATGTAAGTCTGGGTGCGCGCATAGTCAGTTTCGTGCTCGGTGAATGTATCACGGCACTCGCGATTGCGTTTTATTTTAAAACGGACATGCCGTTGCAGATTTATGAATTGCTTGTGACCCAACTTGCGCCGAAATACGGTTTGACCACAGAGAAACTCAAGCAAATTAACGACATCGTGATGTTTGTGCTTTCGGTTGTGCTGGCACTTGTGCTGACAGGCGGTTTTCACGGCGTAGGTATCGGTACGGTGATTATTACGGCGGTCAATGCACCGCTCATCCGTCTGTTTTCGAAATTGCTCGATTGTCTGTTTACCTTTGAGCCGCGCTTCCCGAAATGGGTTGGAAAACTGAAATTGTAAAAATACAAAAAAATGCATAAAAATGTATTGACAAGCCAAAAAAACTGTGCTAGAATACGTTCAAGTTAAAGGCTGTGATGGAGAACAAGTAAGCCTGCAAATGTACCTTCCAGAGAGCTGTCGGGTGGTGTGAGGCAGTAAGGGCATGCAAGGCCGAATACATTTCCGGAGTCGGGCACCGAAAGGGTTATACCGAGTAGACTGTCACGGGTGCGCCCGTTATCGCGCAGGAGTATAGCGTGGATGAGGCGCCGTACTTTAAAAGGCCGTTTCCGTGAGAAAACGGTAAACTGAGGTGGTACCGCGGGATTCGATTTTTCTCGCCCTCTGATGGATTTCAGAGGGCGATTTTTTTATTGTCTTCTGAAAATTATATCAAAAAAGGAGACGATAACTATGTTTATCAAAATCACATTACTCATCGTGTTTTTTGCCGTTATGATTGGCGTCGGACTTTTGTGCCGCCGTCATGCAACGGATGTAAACGGCTTTGTACTCGGCGGCAGAAGCGTCGGCCCGTGGCTGACCGCATTTGCTTACGGTACAAGCTATTTTTCCGCCGTAATTTTTGTCGGCTACGCCGGACAGTTCGGTTGGAAATTTGGCATTGCATCTACGTGGATTGGTATTGGTAATGCAGTGCTTGGCTCGCTTTTGGCATGGATTGTGCTCGGCAGAAGAACAAGGTTGATGAGCCAGCACTTAGAAAGTGCAACCATGCCGGAGTTTTTCGGCAAGCGCTACGGAAGCGATGCGCTTAAAATTGCGGCTTCCGTGATTGTTTTTATCTTTTTGATTCCGTACACGGCATCGCTCTACAATGGTCTTTCCAGACTTTTTGAGATGGCGTTTGGCGGCGTGGACTACTCGGTTTGTGTCATTGTGATGGCGGTTTTAACCGGCATCTATGTCATTGCCGGTGGCTATATGGCAACGGCCATCAATGACTTTATCCAGGGCATTATCATGATTGTAGGTATTATCGCTGTGATTGCGGCGGTGCTGGCAGGACAGGGCGGTTTTACCGAGGCGCTGCGCGGTTTAGCGGAAATTCATGTGGAGGGTAATGCGCCCGGTGCGTTTAACTCCTTCTTTGGTCCCGACCCGCTCGGACTTTTGTTTGTGGTGATTTTAACCTCGCTTGGCACATGGGGACTGCCGCAGATGGTACAGAAGTTTTACGCCATTAAGAGCGAGAAAAATATTCAGATGGGCACAGTGATTTCCACTGTGTTTGCCGTTATTGTTGCCGGCGGCTGTTACTTTTTGGGCGGTTTCGGCAGATTGTTTACCGGTGCCGGTGATGCGATGCAACTTGCGGCAAACGGCAATCCGGTTGGTGGATTTGATGCCATTATTCCGACCATGCTTTCCGGCCTTCCGGATGCATTAATCGGCGTAGTCATTGTATTGGTGCTTTCGGCATCTATGTCTACGCTTTCATCCTTGGTGTTGACCTCTTCGTCTACGCTGACTTTGGATATGATTAAAGGACACATTGTAAAAGATATGCGCGAAAAGACCCAGATGCGCGTTATGCGCGTGTTGGTGGTCGGTTTTATCGTTATTTCCGCAGTGATTGCACTCAATAAAGACAGTCTTGGGTTTATCGCGGATATGATGGGCATTTCCTGGGGCGCACTTGCCGGCGCGTTTTTGGCACCGTTTTTATATGGCTTGTACTGGAAGAAAGCGAGCAAGGCTTCGGTTTGGGTAAGTTTTGTTTTCGGTGCAGGATTGATGATTGCAAATATGTTGTTTAGAACGTCTTTTCCGCCGATTTTGCAATCTCCGGTGCACTGTGGCGCGATTGCAATGCTCGGCGGTCTGGTGCTTGTGCCGGTTGTTAGTCTGGTGACGAAAAAGGGGAATGCGCAAAAGATTGAAGATATGTTTGCCTGCTACAATCGGGAGGTTGTGGTCGAGAGTAAAAAATCTCTTGGCAAATAGAGAATTTTGTAGTATAATATAGGTTAGGTTTTTTCTAACCTTGTTGAATCAGGAGGGGTCTTGTATGCGCATTGACTTTCATACACATTGCTTTCCGGATAAAATTGCGGCGCGTGCCTTGGAGAACCTTTCAAAGACAGCGGCTATCCGCCCGTATACGGACGGAACGGTAAGCGGATTGCTTCGGCTGATGGATGAAGATAAGGTGGACCGCTCGGTGGTACTTTCCATTGCGACAAATGCAAAGCAACAAAAAGCGGTAAATGACTTTGCCGCGTCCATTCAAAGTGAGCGCATTTATGCATTTGGTTCGGTTTTTCCGGATGCACCGGATGCCATAGAGGAGCTTGAGCGCATTGCTGCGCTCGGCATGCGCGGTGTAAAGCTGCATCCGGAGTATCAGCAGTTTTATATAGATGACGAGAAGATGAAACCGATTTATAAAAAGATTTCCGAGCTTGGACTCATTTGCGTGTTTCATACAGGCGTAGACAGCGGTTATCCGCCGCCGTACCACGCGTTGCCCGATCGGGTGCTTCGCGCACTTTCGTGGATAGATGCGCCGGTGGTTGCAGCGCATTGGGGCGGACAAAACTGCAACGAAGAGGTTTTGCAAAAACTTTGCGGTATTGAGCATCTGTATATGGATACGGCTTATGGCTACGGTACGGTGGTACCGTCGCTGGTAAAGAAAATTATAGAAAAGCACGGTGCGGATAAAATTTTATTTGCTTCGGACGCGCCGTGGGACAGACCGGAGCAGGACAGTTATGTCGTGGAGTGTCTGGATTTGACCGAGGCGGAAAAAGAAATGATATACTCGAAGAATGCTTTAAGATTGTTGGGAGGAAAATAAAATGGTCATTACGGATTTTTTGGAGCGTAATGCACAGGAATTTGCGGAAGATACGGCTTTGGTGGAAATTGCACCGAGCATGATGGAGGCAACGCGTGTTACTTGGAAAGAATATGCGCTCATTCAGCCGAATCCGGAGGAGAGCGGCCGCAGAGAAATGACATGGGGCGAGTTTGATCGCAAGGCGAATCGATTTGCAAATCTGCTTTTGAGCCGCGGAATTCAAAAGGGCGACAAGGTTGCAATCCTTTTGATGAATTGTTTAGAGTGGCTTCCGATCTATTTCGGCGCATTGAAGGCCGGTGCGCTAGCTGTACCACTCAATTACAGATATACATCTGCAGAGATTAAATATTGTCTGGAACTTGCCGAGGCAGATGTGCTCATATTCGGACCGGAATTTATCGGGCGTGTGGAGGAAATCTGCGATGTGATTCCGAATGTAAAGCAACTGTTTTATGCGGGCAAGAATTGTCCGTCCTTTGCAGAAAGTTATGACAAACTCATCGGCTATTGCACGGCGCGTAAACCGGAGATAGCATTAACAGATAAAGAGGATGCGGCCATTTATTTTTCTTCGGGCACAACAGGTTTTCCGAAAGCGATTTTGCATAACCACGAAAGTTTGGTGCATGCGTGTCGTACGGAGCAGGCGCACCACGGACAAACCAAAGACGATGTCTTTTTGTGCATCCCGCCGCTGTATCATACCGGTGCGAAAATGCATTGGTTCGGGTCTTTGATGGTGGGCGGCAAGGCCGTGCTTTTAAAGGGCATCAAGCCGGAATGGATTTTGCAGGCGGCCAGTGAAGAAAAATGCTCGATTGTATGGCTTTTAGTGCCGTGGGCGCAGGATATTTTGGATGCGATTGACCGTGGCGAAATTGATTTGGAAAAGTATGATTTGTCGGCATGGCGATTGATGCACATCGGTGCACAGCCTGTACCGCCGAGTCTGATTAAGCGTTGGAAGCAAATCTTTCCGGCGCATGAATATGATACCAACTACGGTCTTTCCGAGTCCATCGGACCGGGCTGTGTGCATCTGGGTGTGGAAAATATTCACAAGGTGGGCGCAATCGGTAAAGCGGGCTTTGGCTGGCAGGTGAAAATCTGCGACGAGCGCGGCGATGAGGTGGCACAGGGCGAGGTTGGTGAACTTGCAGTTTATGGGCCGGGTGTGATGACCTGCTACTACCGCGATGAAAAGGCGACCAACGAGGTTTTGCGTGACGGTTGGCTCTATACGGGCGATATGGCACAAATGGACGAGGACGGCTTTATCTTCCTCGTAGACCGTAAAAAAGACGTGATTATTTCCGGTGGCGAAAACCTGTATCCGGTGCAGATTGAGGACTTTATCCGCAGTCATAACGCTGTAAAAGACGTTGCGGTTATCGGTCTTCCGGATGCGCGTTTGGGTGAAATTGCCGCTGCGATTATTGAATTAAAGGAAGGCGCAGAGTGCACCGAAGAGCAGATGAACGAGTTTTGCCGTGCGATGCCGAAGTACAAGCGCCCGAGAAAGATTATATTTGCCGAGGTGCCGCGTAATCCGACCGGCAAAATCGAAAAACCGAAGCTGCGTGATATTTATTGCGGTGAAAGTTTGGTTGCGGCACAGATTAAGTAAGGAGGCAACACTATGAAAAAATTATTGATTGGTAATGACGCGGTTGCGCGCGGCGCTTGGGAAGCAGGCGTGCGTGTGGTTGCATCGTATCCGGGTACACCGAGCACCGAAATTACGGAATGTATGGCAAAATATGAAGAGCCGCACGTAGAGTGGTCCACCAATGAAAAGGTGGCGGCGGAGGTGGCAATCGGTGCCTCCATCGCAGGGGCAAGAAGCATGTCTTGCATGAAGCACGTCGGCATGAATGTAATGGCAGACCCGATGTTTACGGTAAGTTACATCGGCGCAAATGCAGGTTTGGTTTTTTGCGTAGCCGATGACCCGGGCATGCATTCTTCGCAAAATGAGCAGGACTCCAGACACTATGCAAAGGCATCGAAGATTATGATGTTGGAGCCGGCAGACAGCCCGGAATGTAAAGAATACACCAAGGCGGCTTTTGAACTGAGCGAAAAGTATGATACGCCGGTAATTATCCGCTTGTCGACACGCGTTTCGCACTCGCAGGGTTTGGTAGAGCTTTGCGACAGAGAAGAGCAGCCGCTTAAAGATTACGAGAAAAATCCGGCAAAGAACGTTATGATGCCGGGCAATGCCATCAAGCGTCACGTTGTAGTGGAAGAGCGTATGGCGGCACTTGCGGCTTATGCAGAGGATTGTCCGTTTAACAAGGCGGAAATCAACACAGATAAAATCGGTGTTATCACCTCCGGCGTATCGCATATGTATGCAAAAGAAGCGCTTGGTGACAAGGTAAGTTATTTAAAACTCGGTATGGTATATCCGTTGCCGGAAAAATTGATTGCCGACTTCGCTGCAAAGCACGAAAAGGTTGTTGTGATTGAAGAACTTGACCCGGTGATTGAAAACCATTGCCGTGCGCTTGGTATCGATGTTATCGGCAAGGAAAGCTTCACACTGCTCGGCGAATATACACCGACAATGATTAAGAAGGTTGTGCTCGGCGAAGATGGTGCGCCGTTTGATGAAATCGGCGAAACCATTCCGGTGCGTCCGCCGGTGATGTGTGCAGGTTGTCCGCACAGAGGTACATTTTATGTATTAAAGAAACTGGGTCTCACCGTTTCCGGCGATATTGGTTGCTACACGCTTGGTGCGGTTGCACCGCTGGCGAGTGTGGATACAACGGTTTGCATGGGCGCAAGCGTTTCGGGTGCGCACGGTATGGCGAAAGCGCGCGGCGCGGAGTTTAATAAAAAACTCGTAGCCGTAATCGGTGACTCTACCTTTATGCATTCCGGCATCACAGGTTTAATTGATATTGTTTACAATAAAGGCAACAACACGGTAATTATTCTCGACAACTCTATTACGGGCATGACCGGACATCAGGATAATCCGACGACAGGCTTTACCATCAAAAAAGAGCCGACCAAGCAGGTGGATTTGATGCTTTTGGCCAAGGCGGTCGGTGTAGAGCGTGTTGTGGTAGCCGATCCGTTTGATTTAAAGAACTTTGAGCGCATCGTAAAAGAGGAAACCGAAGCGGATGAACCGAGTGTAATTATTGCACAACGTCCGTGTGCACTTTTGAAGACTGTAAAGTATACGGGACATTGCAAAATCGGTGCAGATTGCAAAAAGTGCAAGCTTTGTATGAAGTTAGGCTGTCCGGCAATTTCCGTACGCGGTGATGAAGTAGTTATTGATGAAACACAGTGCAACGGTTGCGGACTTTGCGTAAATGTCTGCCCGTTCGGTGCAATTAAAAAGGAGGACTGAGTTATGACGAAAAATATTATGATTGTCGGTGTTGGCGGTCAGGGCACGCTTCTGGCGAGCCGCATCATCGGTAACGCAGTTATCTCCGAAGGTCACGATGTAAAAATTTCCGAAGTGCATGGTATGAGCCAGCGCGGCGGTAGTGTAGTAACCTATGTAAAGTTTGGTGATGCCGTATACTCTCCGGTTATCGACCGCGGTGAGGCAGACATCATTTTGGCCTTTGAAACTCTGGAGGCATACAGAGCGCTTCCGTATCTGAAAAAGGGCGGCAAGATGATTGTCAACAACCAAAGAATTGATCCGATGCCGGTTATCGCCGGTGCGATGGAGTATCCGGAAAATATCGTAGAGAAACTTGCCGAAAAAGTAGACCTTAAAGTGGTAGAGGCACTTGAGCTTGCAAAGCAAGCGGGCAACACCAAGGCTGTGAACGTGGTTTTGATCGGCGTTATGGCTAAAAATACAGACATTGCGTATGCCGTATGGGAAAAGGTGCTTCGCGAAACTGTGCCGGAAAAATTCCTCGATGTAAACTTAAAGGCATTTAAACTCGGTTATGATTTATAAGAATCTTTATATTATATAAGGAAGTGGAAAAAATGGCTTATCATCAGCCTGACATCGAGTGCATGGACAGAGCGGCACTCAAAAAACTGCAAAGCGAGCGTCTCGTTTGGCAGGTAACACGTATGTATGAAAATGTGGAACTTTTCCGCAAGCGCATGGATGAAAAGGGCTTAAAGCCGTCGGACATTCATGGGGTAGAGGACTTGCACAAGCTGCCGTTTTCCTACAAACAGGATTTAAGAGATTACTATCCGTACGGCTTATTTGCCGTACCGCTCAAGGATATTGTGCGTGTGCATGCTTCCTCGGGTACAACGGGCAAGCAGATTGTAGTCGGCTACACACGAAAGGATCTGGAAATGTGGTCGGATTGTATGGCACGTCAGATTGTAGCGACCGGTGGAAGTCCGGAAAGCGTAGTGCAGGTATCCTACGGATATGGTTTGTTCACCGGCGGTCTTGGTGCGCATGCAGGCGCAGAGCGTGTAGGCGCAACGGTTGTTCCGACCTCTTCCGGTAATACGGCAAGACAGATTCAAACGATGATTGATTTTGGCACGACCGTGCTTTGTTGCACGCCGTCGTATGCGCTCTATCTTGCGGAAGCGATTGAAGAAATGGGCGTAAAAGACCAGCTTAAACTTCAGGCCGGTATTTTCGGTGCAGAGCCGTGGACAGAAACCATGCGCAAGGAAATCGAAAAGAAGTTAAACATCAAAGCCTATGATGTATACGGCCTTTCCGAAATTATGGGTCCGGGTGTATCCTACGAGTGCAGTGAGCAGCACGGTATGCATGTCTGTGAAGATATGTTCATTCCTGAAATTATCGATCCGGATACCGGCGAGGTGCTGCCGGAAGGTTCCTCCGGTGAACTTGTGTTTACCACCATCACCAAGGAAGGTTTCCCGCTCATTCGTTACCGTACCCGTGACATTTGCTCTTTAAACTACGAGCCATGTGCCTGCGGCCGTACGCACGTACGTATGAATAAGCCGACCGGCAGAAGTGACGATATGATGATCATCCGCGGCGTAAACGTTTTCCCGTCCCAGATCGAAGAAGTCCTTCTCAAATACGGCGGCGGTATCACCCCGAACTATCAGATCGTTGTTGACCGTGTCAACAACACCGATACCCTTGAAGTCATGGTTGAAATGAGCGAAGAAATGTTTGCCGACGACGTTAAATCCATCGAGCGCATTGAAAAAGATATCCGCGGCAGACTCCAAAACGTCCTCGGTCTTTCCGCAAAGGTTACCCTTGTCGGCCCGAAGACTATCGCCCGCAGTGAGGGTAAGGCTAAGCGCGTCATCGACAACCGCAAACTCGTTTAAAAGGTAAATTTGGCGCATCGCTTCGTTGCAACCGACGGCCCGTATCTGCGTACTGTGCCGCCGTCTGCGCCTTGCGCTGCATCTGAATACTTACCATTATGCGTAGAGGGATTGTGTCCCGTTTGTATTTAATAAAGGAGGTCATCCTATGTTTATTAAGCAGTTATCTGTATTTGTAGAAAACAAGTCCGGTAAGATGGCAGACGTGCTCAACATTTTGGCGGAGCATCATATCGGTATCAGCGCGCTGTCCATTGCCGATACATCCGATTTCGGTGTGCTTCGTCTGATTGTCGAGGACGCAGATGGTGCAAAAGCCATTTTGCGTGAAAACGGTTTGATTGTAAAGGTGACCGAGGTTATTGCCATCGGCATCGAGCACAGACCGGGCGGCCTTGCGGCCGCGCTCACGGCGCTTAAAGAGGCAAATCTTGCACTGGACTATCTGTATGCGTTTATCGGCCGCGGCAGTGCGGGTGCGTACGTGATTTTGAAGACCGAGGAGCAGGACAAGGCCGTAGAGGTTTTAGAAAGCAAGGGCTTCAAAACGGCGGACAACAAGGAAATTTTTGGAGAATAAGACCAATGTAAACCGGGCATCTTCGGCATGGACAAAGATGTCCGGTTTAAGTTTATACTTTACAAAACAGAAAAACCGTGATAATATATTATTGCGAAATTGTGTAAATGCCGCGAAAAAAGCGGTGGTGCAGTATTCTAGTCAGATCTGCTTGTTCCCAGGACGGGCCTAAAAATCCGTTAAAGGGCATATCGATGAAGTTTCTGGTGCTTGCTTGGAACGCCCAGTTCGGGGTGGGTGCTGGAAGTTAAGGTTTAGGGGCGATCCGCAATGGCATGCGGGCGTCGAACCCCTTTACCGTGGAGACCTAAATTCGTGGTTGCCGCTGCTTACGGGCATAAGCCCGAATCAAGCTTCTACGACTTAGGATAAAACCTGTATTTCGGTGCATTTTTGCGCTGGGTGCAGTGTAGCCTGCCTTGAGCGGGTTGCGCCGGGATAACGGACAGACCGGCCTGTGTTGGCCAACACAGACGGTTATCGCTGTTTGAAACGCAATCTGCAAAAGAGGCTAAGAACAGGTGTGACTGCCGGGGAAATCCCCTAGACTGTTGCTTCGCTGATTTGCAGTGGATTGAGGTACGGACTCAGTGGTAGTCAGGTCATGTGTGCGGTAACGCATACGTATGCTGTTTTCAAGGGAAACCGCTTTTCCGGCGACGGAGGAGTAGCGGCATGGGAAAGCCTACCTGACCTCAAGCCGTAAAATTAACATTGCAGATTACCACCGTTTTTTTGGCGGCATTTACAAAGGTATTATGAATTATGGAGTGATTCTTTTTTGGACAGGGAAAGGCGTACTTTAAAGGTCAAAAGTTCAGCGGAAAACTTAAAGGTAAATCATAAGTGGACGGTTTTTGTAACCGTTTTGGCTTTTTTTCTGAGCGTTATATTTGCGCTTTTAACTGCAAGTGCCGATGAAATGGGCACAGTGCTTGCTTTTATCGTTTTGATACTGATTGTTATTTTGAGTATCGTGTTTGATATGCTGGGTATGGCAATTTCTACGGCGAGCGAAGCACCGTTTCATGCAATGGCAACCCGGCGCATCAAGGGCGCAAAGGAAAGCATAAAAATTATCCGCAATGCACAGCAGCTTTCCAGCCTTTGTAACGATGTAATCGGCGATACCGCCGGTATTATTTCCGGTGCAATGACCGGAGCGATTGTTGTGGGGCTTTCGGTGATGTTGCATATGAATTCGGATTTGCTCAATCTGCTTTTGGCAGGTGCGGTCGCCGCGTTGATGATTGGCGGTAAGGCGGCCGGCAAGGGCATTGCGATGATGCATAACAATACAATTGTATTTATTTTTGGGAAAATTGTTTACTATGTTTGCGCGCCTTTTAAAAGACGCAGCGGTAAATAACAGAAACGAGTGTAGTCTATGTACGAAATTTTAGACACAATTCAAAGTCCCGCGGATTTGAAGGCTCTGGACTTGGGACAGCTGCACATGCTCGCTGACCAAATCAGAGCTTTTTTAATCGAGTCTGTTTCTGCAACGGGCGGACATCTGGCTTCCAACCTCGGCGTGGTGGAACTTACTTTGGCGATTCATCGCACATTTGATTTGCCGACGGACAAGCTGGTGTTCGATGTGGGACATCAAAGCTATGTGCACAAACTGCTCACGGGGCGCAAGGCAGGCTTTGCAACGCTTCGCCGCGAGGGCGGTCTTTCGGGCTTTCCAAAGACTTCGGAAAGCGTATACGACAGTTTTAATACGGGGCACAGCTCGACTTCGATTTCGGCGGCGCTCGGTATGGCGCGCGCACGTGATTTGGCGGGCGAAAAGCACCATGTCCTTGCGCTTATCGGTGACGGCGCGCTCACAGGGGGGCTTGCGTACGAAGCGCTGTGTGATGCGGGCCGTGAAAACGGAAATTTAATTGTGATTTTAAATGATAACCAGATGTCCATTTCGGGCAATGTGGGCGGTATGTCGGAGTATTTATCCAAAATCAGAACGAAACCGTCTTATTTGCATGCAAAGTGGAGCACAGAGCGTGTTTTATCTAAAAACAAAGCCGGCCGTGTGCTTGCAAAATGGTTGCGAGGCATAAAAAATGTGGCAAAAAAGATGGTTTTGCCGACCAATATTTTTGAGGAAATCGGCTTTACCTACCTCGGTCCGGTGGACGGACACAATATCCAAAAATTGGAGTCCATGCTTTGGCATGCAAAACACACCCCCGGTCCCGTTTTGGTGCATGTGTGCACCGTGAAGGGCAAAGGTTATGCACCGGCGGAAACTGCGCCGCAGTATTTTCACGGTGTTTCTAAATTTGACAGTGAAAATGTAGAGAGTGTGCCGCAAAACAAAGCGGATTATGCTGCCGCATTCGGCGAGGCGCTTTCCGGGCTTGCGCAAAAGGATGCGCGCGTGGTGGCGATTTGCCCTGCAATGACGTTGGGCAGCGGCTTAGGCGAGTTCGCCGTAAATTATAAAGACAGATTTTTTGATGTCGGCATTGCCGAAGCGCATGCTGTGACCTCAGCGGCCGGTTTGGCCATGGCGGGAAAAATTCCCGTGGTTTCGGTATATTCTTCGTTTTTACAGCGCGCATATGATCAAGTGATACATGATGTGGCGATGCAAAATTTGCACGTTGTGTTTGCCATTGACCGTGCCGGCGTGGTCGGTGCAGACGGCGAAACCCATCAGGGTGTATTTGACATGGCGTTTTTAAGACAAATTCCGAATATGACGGTGCTTGCACCGACGAGTTTTGCAGATGTTGAGGCAATGCTTCGATATGCGGTGTGTGACTTTGATGCACCGATTGCGCTGCGTTATCCGCGTGGAAGTGCGCAGGCGCAGTTGTCGATGCCGTTTGTTGCCGGAAAAACAGATTCGGTATATTCGGGCGCAGCGGCAACGGTCGTGGCGGTCGGTGCGCTTGCGGCGCAGGCGATGCAGGCATATGCAGATGCATCTGCACAGGGCATGGCTTTTGATTTATTGGTGTTGCGCCAGGTGTGGCCGCTCGATGTTGAACCGATTATAGAAAGTGTGCGCAGAACGGGTAGATTGTTGGTGGTCGAAGACAGTATTTGCAGTGGCGGTATCGGCGAAGCCGTCTGTGCTGCTTTGGCGCAAAACGGCATACGGGCGCAAATCGAATGTCGCGGCTATGATGCATTTGTCGCACAGGCGGAGGTGGCTTCGGTTTATCGCCGATACGGTTTGGATGCACAGAGCATTTGCGCGTGGGTTTGCGCGGAGAGGGAGAACTGATTTGGCAAAGAAAATTCGTTTGGATGTATATTTAACTGAGCATGGCTTTGCCGCGGATGTCAAAGCGGCGCAGGCATTGATTTTGGCCGGCTTGGTTTATAATAAGGAAGTTCGTTTGGATACGGCAGGGCATATGGTGGGCGAAAAAGATGTCATCGAGGTGCGCGAAAAAGGGCTTCGTTATGTCAGCCGTGGCGGCTTGAAACTGGAAAAAGCGATGCAGGTTTTTGATGTGACTTTGGCGCGGAAAACGGCTATGGATATCGGTGCATCTACGGGCGGTTTTACGGATTGCATGCTTCAAAACGGTGCCGAACGTGTATTTTCGGTCGATGTCGGTTACGGGCAACTGGCGTGGAAACTGCGCAGTGACAAACGCGTGGTAAATATGGAGCGTACAAACATTCGCTTTGTGACGCCGCAAATGCTTGGCTGTGCACCGTCGTTTGCATCTATTGATGTATCCTTTATTTCTCTGGGGTTGGTGCTTCCGGTACTTGATACGCTTTTATGCGACGGAGCGGATATTGTGGCGTTGATTAAGCCGCAGTTTGAGGCGGAAAAGTCGCAGGTGGAAAATAAGGGGATTGTGACCGACCCTGCGGTACATGAAGAAGTGATTGTGCGCGTGCTCGGTTTTGCAAAAGAAAACAATATGGGTGTGTGCGGCCTTTCGTATTCACCTGTTAAGGGGCCGGAGGGCAATATTGAATATTTAATACATTTAAAACGTGGCGCAGACAATGTGGATGTGTGTGCGGCAGATGTCGTTTTGCAGGCACATGCGGCGTTGGATGAATAAATTTGCATGGAAAAGCGGTGAGGGTATGGAGCGGCAATGGACAACGGTGATTACACCGGAAAAAAGCAAATCTACGGGTGGATTTGCCGCATTTAAACAAGCGGTGGAACTGACACGTTTATTTGTGTTGCGTGATTGTAAGACGCTCTATACGCAGACGGTTTTAGGACCTTTGTGGTTTGTGCTGTCGGCGCTTTTGACCTCCTTGGTGTTCACGGTGGTGTTCGGCGGTATTGCCAAACTGTCCACGGACGGGGTGCCGCAGCTGGTTTTTTATATGGCGGGCAGCATTTTATGGACGTATTTTTCTTCCTGTCTTGCCAAAATTGCCGAAACGTTTCGAAATGGCGCACGATTATTTGGCAAAGTGTATTTTCCGCGCTTGGTGGTGCCGGTATCGGTATTGTTTTCCAAGTTGGTGATTTTTGCCGTACAGTTTTTGATTTTTCTCGCGCTGGTGATTTGGTACGGTGTAAAGGGTGCGGTGCATACAAATATTGCGTGTTTGGTTTTACCGCTGGTGCTGTTGCAATGCGCTATACTTGCACTTGGTTTCGGTTTGATTTTAACGAGCGTGACGGCAAAATACAGAGATTTGTCCGTCATGGTTGGTTTTATTTTGCAGGCATGGATGTATATCACGCCGGTTGTATATCCGGCTTCGTCCGTCGGCGAAGGTTACAGGGTTTTGTATATGCTTAATCCCGTTACACCCTTTATGGAGGCGTTCCGTTACGGATTTTTGGGTGTCGGCACTTTTTCGTGGGGTTATATGGGGATTGCATTTGCCGCAGCACTTGCGGTGTTGGGGATTGGCTTGATTTTGTTTAAGCGCACAGAGCGTACTTTTATTGATGTTGTATAGGAGATAGGGTATGGAAACCGTAATCCGCGTGGAAAAATTGCATAAAACATACCGTCGAGGCCGTATCGGCAGTGGCAGTTTGTCGCGCGAATTGCAAAGCGCGTGGGCAAAACTGCGTGGCCGCAGTGATCCCAATATGCGTCTCGGCAGTCAGGTGCGTGCGGAATTTCAAGCGCTCTCGGATATAAATTTTGAAATTCATCGCGGCGAAGTGGTCGGAATTATCGGGCGAAACGGCGCAGGGAAATCTACGCTTTTGAAAATCATATCCCGCATTACCGCGCCGAGTGAAGGGGCGGTTTATATCCGCGGCAGCGTGTCGAGTATGTTAGAAATCGGTACGGGATTTCATGCAGAACTGACCGGACGTGAAAATATTTATTTAAACGGTGCGATACTGGGGATGTCCCGAAAAGAAATTGAGGAAAAAATAGAAGATATTATTCGCTTTTCGGAATGCGAAGACTTTATCGACACGCCGGTGAAGCGCTATTCGTCGGGCATGTATGTCAAACTTGCCTTTGCAGTAGCTTCGCATCTGAATTCGGACATTTTGATTTTAGATGAGGTTTTGGCGGTCGGGGATGCACAGTTTCGACAAAAATGCATGGAAAAGATTATGCAACTTGCCGTACAAAACGGAAAGACGGTACTCTATGTTAGTCATAATATGACAACAGTGCGGCAGATTTGTTCCCGTGTGCTTGTGCTAGAGCAGGGCAAAATTAAATTTGACGGAGATACGGAGGAGGGCATTCGTACTTATTTAAATGCAGACATCGTCCGGAACCGATTGGACTATACACAGCCGAACCTGGTGCTCAGGCGTGCAGGAAGGTTGGTGGAGCCGATTTCGGCAACAGCGCTGACAAGCAGCGAGTGTGTAACAGATACACTTCAGGTGTGTCTTAAATGGAAAAACATTGCACCGGCGCAGGGCCTTGGTGTGCGTCTGACGGTTTATGATGCGGAGCGGCGTGCAATTGCATCGGGGCTTGCTTCTGACATCGCTTCGGATTTGCAAGAAGGGGCTGTGTGCGAAAAAACAGTCGGCTTTGATGTTGGCATGCTCGCAGACGGCACATATGAAACGCAGTACACCTTCTTTTCGGCAGGCAGAAGTGCTGTTGACGGTGTATGTGTGCAGGGACTGACTTTTACGAAAGAAACCGCAATGCGTGCGTGGAATTCCAGATTGTACGGCAGCGGAATCTTGCCGAGAACAGAGATTGAACAAATCTGACATTTCGTGTCGACGAAAAGTATGTTTAGGACGTATTTTGCCCTTGACGAAAAATAGGTTATGCGGTATACTTATATTATAGGATATTATGCGCTAATTAAGAAGAGAAATAATAGGGATAGGGTGGTTATCTCGTGAACGGAAAATTAAATTTGGTAGATTTAATGCATATTGCCTACAGATGGATATGGCTTTTGCTTGTTATAACATTGCTTGGCGGCGCATTGGGGTATACCTATAGTTATTTTTTGGTAGAGCCCAGTTATACGTCAAAGGGTAATCTGTATGTATCATCCGTAGAGGCAGAATACATGGAAGAATTGGAGAATATCTCTATATCCGTACTGAATGCATCTGCACGATTGGCGGCGGATTATGTGGAGATTATAGAGTATGACAGTGTTTTGCAAGATGTTGTTTTGGCGTGCGACAGTGATGTGACGGCCAAGGAGATTGCTGCGATGCTGAAAGCGACTGTTCTGGATGTGGATTCGCCGCTGATTGCTATTTCGGTTACGGCAGATGATCCGTATGTAGCTTATGATGTAGCAAGTGCGGTAATGAAGGTTGCTTCGGTGCGTTTGCCGCAGGTTGCAAAGACCAAAGGTTCTGTAATTGTGGTAGAAGAGGC
>JAZRUW010000003.1:0-80827 GCA_045652745.1 Clostridia bacterium | reverse complement strand
GAACACCGCCTTAAATGGTAAAAATCATATTTTTCTGCGTTGTTGAGCTTGAAATACGCGAGTATTCCTTCGCTCTTCCGCCTTGAAAAATTATAATTTTTTCGCATTTAAGGTCAGTGTTGATTTTTGTCAGGCATTTTTTCAGGCGATGCAAGGCAAAAACGGAGCGAACACTGTCGTATTTACGAGTATTTTAACACAGCAGCGGCGAAAAATTCCGACAAAAACGGGATCGGATACTAACGCATCTGCTTAAATTTATTATACACGAAAAAAAGTAAAAAATCCAGCCTTTTTTCTATTTTGAATAAAAAAGACAAATTTGTTTACAATAAACTATATTTAAATATGGAGATGATGAATATGTTTTATCCGCGTACAGACCTGGCGTTGGAACTGCAAGAGGAACTGAATCGCGCGCAAACGCATGATTTGGACGGTATTGAAACCGAGACGGGAAAGCACGGTGAGGTGAAGATCACAAAGGTAAAAATTACGAGTGAACAAGGCGCAAAAAAGCTCGGAAAACCGATAGGAACCTATATTACGCTCGAGATGGAAAATCTGACCTTCCAGGATACGGAGCAGTACAAGCAAGCCTGCAACGCACTCAAAGAAGCGATAGAGCTATTGCATCAGCCGGATCGCAATCGACCGATTTTGGTGGTTGGATTGGGGAACCGCTTTATCACGGCGGATGCCCTGGGTCCGAAAGTGGCTGACCGCATCTTTGTTACGAGGCATTTGCACGGGCAACTCCAAGAGGTCTTTGGAGATACGCTTGCGAGTGTTTGTGCGGTTGCGCCAGGGGTGCTCGGCATTACGGGCGTTGAAACGGCAGAAATTGTAGAAGGTGTATGTGCGCGTGTGCACCCGGGTTTGATTTTGGTGATAGATGCGTTGGCGGCAAGGGAAGCAAAACGTTTAAATACAACCGTACAGTTGTGCGATACGGGTATTACACCCGGTTCGGGGGTCGGTAACAGCAGAGCGGCGTTTAACAAAGAGCGTTTCGGCGTGCCTGTACTCGCAATCGGTGTACCGACGGTCATTGATGCACTTACTATGGCATACAATACGGCGTTTGCTGTTTTGCATGCTGCGCAATCACAGTCGGGTGACACGCTTTCGTGCCTGCAAAATCTTACGGCATCCGAACTGTATGAGGCGGTGGAGAACATTATGGGACAGCAGGTTGAAAACCTGACTGTGACCCCAAAGGAAGTAGATTTTGCGATGGAGCGGATTTCAAAAGTGATTGCCGGCGGCATCAATTTATACCTGCACAAAGACATGACGGTGGAAGAACTCGACAGTTTGACGATGTGATTGACAAAATTGGCAGAATGTTGTAAAATGAACCTTGTATTTTTTATCGATTGAAAGTGGGATTTTAATATGAAAACAATGCAAATTGCAGAGGGTGTAAATCTGCATCATATTCCGGATGATAAGTTTAAAAGTGCAACGGTTTCCGTGTTTTTCCACAGACCGCTTTGCGCCGAAGAGGCATCGATGAATGCAATTTTACCGAGCGTATTAAAACGCGGTACGCGTCTGCATACCGACTTTGATGAAATTGAACGCGCATTGATGGATTTGTGCGGCGCGGCAATATCGGGGGCGGTGTCCAAGCGTGGCGATGCGCAACTTTTATTTTTTGAAGGTGCGTCGCTGTCAAACCGTTATGCGCCGGCAGGGGAAGACTTGGTCGGCGGCACGTTGGATTTGATGTTGGAGATTTTATTTGACCCGTATTTGCCGGACGGTGCGTTTTGTAAAGAATATGTGCAGCAGGAAAAGAAAAATTTAATCGAAGCCATTGAGGCGATGGTGAATGATAAAATGCAGTATGCGCTCTGGCGTTGCAACGAGGAAATGTTTCGCGGTGAAAATTACGGCGTGCACGAACTCGGTAGCATCGAAAGTGTGCAGGCCATCACGCCACAATCCCTTTATGCACATTATAAAACTGTGCTTCAAAGCAGTCGCGTAGATGTTTTTGTCTGCGGTAGCGCGGATTTGGAGGAGGTTGCCGCTAAACTTAAACCGTATTTTGCAGGGAAAAGAACAGTGGTAGAAATTACAACACTCCCTAAGAAACCTGCAGGCACGGTTAAGAAGGTTACAGAAAATTTTGATGCGAGTCAGGCAAAACTCACGCTCGGCTTAACCACGGGCTTTGATGCAAAGAAACGTCCGGTTGAGCATATGATGATGGCCAATTCCGTGCTGGGCAGCGGCGTGCATTCGAAGCTGTTTAATAATGTGCGTGAAAAACTCAGCTTGGCTTACTATGCGTTTAGCCGCGTAGACAGAGTCAAGCAGACAATGATCATCGGTATGGGTATTGAACAAGAAAACTATGAAGCAGCTTATAACGAAACGATGGCGCAACTCGAGGCATTAAAACGCGGTGAAATTTCTGACTATGAATTTAATTCTGCAAAGGCATTTTTGATTAACAATACAATTTCCGCAACGGACAGCCAAAGTGCGATGACGGTTTTTGCGCTATCGAATTTGCTCAATGGGGAAGAGATTACCATTGAGCAGCGCGTAGCCAATATTGAAGCAACGACACGTGAGCAGGTGGTTGCTGCGGCACAGGATATCTGTCTTGAAATGATTTATTTTCTCTCCAAAGGATGTGATAAGTGATGGAATATACAAAAAGAGCGGATGCTGTGACCGGTGAGGTGTTATACAGCGGCGTACATTCCAGTGGTGTGCGTGTATTTGTGCTTCCAAAACCCGGATTTAGAAAATGTATGTCGATGTTTGCTACGGCTTACGGAAGCATTGATACAACATATACGGAAAATGGTATAGAAAAGCGTATACCGGATGGCACAGCGCATTTTCTGGAGCATAAACTGTTTGAAGAAGAAAACGGGAATGTGTTTGACCGTTTCAGTGTGCTCGGCGCCAATGCAAATGCATTCACAAGTTTCGGCACAACAGCATATTATTTTACGGCATCTGACCGTATTTACGAAAATCTTGAGACGCTGATTTCTTTTGTGCAGTCCCCATATTTTACCGAGGAGAGTATTGCAAAGGAGCAGGGGATTATCGGCCAGGAAATCAAGATGTACGAAGATGATCCGAGTTGGCAGGTGTATTATAAAGGCATTGAAGGACTTTATCACAATCATCCGGTAAAAATTGATATTGCCGGTACGGTGGATACGATTGCCGAAATCAATGAAAAATCGCTTTACGATATTTATAATCAATATTATCATCCGTCCAACATGGTGCTTTTTGTTGCGGGCGATGTATGTGTAGAAGATGTATTTGCAACGGCAGAACGAACCTTAAAAGACATACCGCCACTAGCAAAACCAATAGAAAGAAAACTTCCCAATGAGCCTGAAAATGTTGTTGAGCACCGCGTGGAAAAGAAACTCGATGTTGCTGTGCCCATGTTTCAAATTGCATTTAAGGACAATGAAACGCACTTGCGCGGCAAAGAACTTTTGAAAAAAGAAATGATTTGCGAGATGCTGATGGAATTGATGTTCGGTAAGAGCGGCACTATATACAAAGACCTTTATGAGGCAGGCCTAATAAATAAAACATTTTCTGCAGAATACAGCGGTCACCGTGATTATGCATTTGCAACCGTAGGCGCAGATTCGAAGCGTCCGTATGAGGCTTATGACAGATTCATGGAGCTTTTAGAAGCAGTTACAATCAGCGAGGCTGATTTTGTGCGCGCAAAAAAATGTGCATGGGGCGATTACATTGATATGTTTGATTCGACGGAGTCGCTCGGCTACAGCTTTACATTACATCAGCTCGTCGGCGTGGATATGTTTGATTTTAAAGAGGTTTATGACAGCATCACCTATGCGGATTTGTGCGAAAAACGAAATGTGCTTTTGCGCAAGGAAAACAGTTGTCTGTCTGTAATCATGCCGAACAAATAAAGGAGTGAAACGCGGATGCGTACCTTGGGGGAAAATACGATTTCTTTTCCGAAGCTCGGATTGGAATTTACCATAAAAAGAGGGTTTCATATTCCGGGAACGGAGTTTGTCATTTACTGGTATGCTGTCATTATAGCCATCGGTTTTGTGCTTGGCGTTCTGTATGCCTATAAACGTGCAAAGCGTTTGGGACTCGGCGAAGACACAGTGTTGGATTTGGCGATTTTGGGTATGCCGCTTGCGGTAATCTGTGCGCGCATCTTTTATGTGCTGGGAGATTGGGAGAGTTATAAGGATAACCTTTGGAAAGTATTTGCGGTTTGGGAAGGCGGTATTTCCATTCTTGGTGCGCTGATAGGCTGTGTGCTGACGGGAGTTATTTATAGTGCTGTTAAGAAAATTCATATCGGACGACTGTTTGATTTGGCGGCACCGTCTTTGATGATTGGTCAGATAATCGGGCGTTGGGGCAATTTCGTCAATGGCGAGGTTTACGGCGTAGCTACCGATTTGCCATGGGGCATGGTGATTGCCGGAAAAACGGATTTGCCGGTGCATCCGCTGTTTTTGTATGAATCTTTGTGGATGCTGTTGGGGTTGGTGCTCATCCTGCTTTACCAGGATAAAAAACGCCGCTACGGCGAAGTATTCTGTCTGTATGTTTTGTGGTACTGCGCCGCACGCGCGGTGATGGAGCTGATGCGTGACCGGGAGTTTGTGCTCGGAAATGGACAGATATATATGTCTTTTTGGACGGTGCTTGCCTTTGCGGTAGTTGCCCTGGTCGGACTTGTGTTTTTGTATCTGAAAGGGAAACCGGTCAATTTGCAAAAGGACCGATTGAATATGCAAATTGAAGAGCAACGCAAAACGCTCGACGCGTTGCTGACAAGTAATGCGGGTGAAGATGCGGTGCTTGCCGCTTCGCAGGCACTGGATAAGTCGATAGCGGAATACATGAAATTATAATTAAAAGGTCGCAAACCATACGTTTGCGACCTTTTAATCTTTCATATAAAAATCACGCAGTTTTCTCAAAACTTTCTTTTCCAGTCTGGAAATGTACATCTGCGATACGTGCATCTTTTCCGCAATTTGCTGTTGGGAAAGCGCGTCGTAGTAGCGTGCGACAATAAAGGTGTGTTCTTCGCCGGTCAGCTGCTGCAGACATTGGTACACAAAATCCTTGTCTTCAATGAGTAGAAAACTGTCGTCATTTTGACCAATAACATTTTCATATATTAAATCACGCTCTTCGTCCAGAGTTTGCTCGTAGGAGACTATATTGTAAGGCATAGTTTTGTGTACATGCTCTGCACGGGAAAACGCTTCGTACATCTTTTTCGGTACGCGGATAAAATGTCCGGTATCACGGAAATGCTTTTTGATTTCGCCAAGGATGGTCTGTGTGGCGAAGGTTACAAATTTTACGTTATGGCTTACATCAAAGCGGTCGATGGCCTGCAGAAGACCGATGACGGCAACCTGACACAAATCTTCGTATTCTATACCGCGTCCGACATATCGTTTTGCAAGAATCTGTGTAATATGCAAATTGCGCTCTGCAACTGCATCGCGGAGTTTTAAATCGCCGTTTTGCCGGTAGAGCGCAATCATTTCTTCGATTGTAGGGGAGTCGCCAGACTGTACGGACAAGGTTTTCTACCGCCTTTACTCGAGTTTATAGTCTATCTGTGGCGGAATATATGCGCCGCCGCTGAGGATGTGTTCGGCCATTTCTACGCCATTTTTGTGCAGGTTTTCTTTGTAAGCGGAGTTGTCCACGCCACTGCGCAACGGGCGCAAAAGCAAGTACACATTGCTCGGGTCAACACCGTCCATCTCCGTGAAAATCGGGTTTTGGGAGAGGGAAACTGCATAGGCGATGCCGCTTTCAGTACGCAAAACAAGAGATTCGTCAATGTTATATTTTTCGACAAAACCGCTTAAATCGTACATCTCCTCTTGTGGGAATCTACCCATCAGATAATCACTGATAAAAAATACGGTGGTTTCGCCGGCAATGAGTTCCGCGTCTAACACGATACCCATTGGCGATTCGGCGGAATTTTTTTCTTTTTCGTCAATATAAATTACACTGCTCTTTACAAAGTGTTTTCCGTCGCCGTCTACATCGGAGGTGATCGGCTTAAAGCGGTCTTCCAAAGCATAACCTTCGACGGAGCCCATACCTTCCATGTTGCCGGCGTACATCATAGAAAAATCCGCTTTCGGTTTGCCGAACATATCTGCAACAATAATAACAACACTAACAAGCACAACCAGACCGATAATGATGTACCATTTATAGTAATACCAAAAATTTTCCCACCATTCTTTGCTGAAAGTCGGTATGTAATCCTGATAATTTTTCATTTTTGTAACGCTCCTTGTAAATGATATATCTAATTATACATTATTATAAATTTTCCGTCAAGGTGTTCGGGAGATGTTTACATAATGTTAAAAAGATTGATAAACGATGAGGGTGTTCGTTTATTCTTGAGCATCAATACATACAAAAAGCGATTGGAATTGGCCACTGCCAGGTAAGGAAGTATTGGTTTTGAATGGCTATTTTTCGCTTATACTGCACAAAAAAATCCAGAAATACGCGAGTATATCTGGATTTTTTATGATTTGTCTAAACAAAAAATATATTCATTCAAAACTGCCAAGCACCCTAAAACGTTTAATTTTGGATGAAGTTCAAGGCAAAAACGACCGACATCCTCGCGGATTTCGGTCGTTTTTAACGCAGATATTCGCCAAAAGTAAGTGTTTTAGGGCAAAACTACCTTATCTGGCGGTGGCCTTTAATCCAACCGCATTTATTTTTTAGTGTGTTCTCTTTATTTGGTTGTAAATCTTGTCGTTCGATCCTCAAAAGCCTTGATTTTACGCCATTTTACTTATCCAATGGTTTCATTGTTGGGAACAAGAGTACGTCGCGGATGGAGTAGGAGTCGGTTAAGAACATTACCAAGCGGTCAATGCCCATACCCATACCGCCGGTCGGCGGCATACCGTATTCGAGTGCGTTGAGGAAATCGTCATCAATCATGTTCGCTTCCTCATCGCCTGCGGCGCGCAGTTCCATCTGGCGCATAAAGCGCTCTCTCTGGTCAATCGGGTCGTTTAACTCGGAATATGCGTTCGCGAGCTCACGACCGTACAGGAATAACTCGAAACGTTCGGTGAGTTCCGGTCTGGACGGCTTTTTCTTCGTCAGCGGAGATACCTCTACCGGATAGTCCATAATAAAGGTCGGCTGAATTAACTTGTCCTCAACTCTTTCTTCGAATGCGAGGTTCAACAGTTCACCCCAGCTCGGTGTGCCTTCTACTTCGATGCCGAGACCCTTTACGGCTGCAAGCGCTTCTTCGGCGGTCTTGAGTTCGTCGAAGTCTACGTTTGTATATTTCTTTACAGCGTCAATCATGGTAAGACGCTCGAAAGGTGCGGAAAGGTTCAATTCTGTACCCTGATAAGTAACGGTTTCCGTACCGCGTACGGCATGTGCTACGGTGGAAATCATCTGCTCGGTGATATCCATCATACCGTGGTAATCTGTAAACGCTTCATAAAGCTCAATGGTTGTAAATTCCGGATTGTGCTTTATATCCATGCCTTCATTTCTGAAGATTCTGCCGATTTCATAAACCTTTTCTAAACCGCCTACAATAAGACGCTTTAAGTGAAGCTCGGTTGCGATACGCAGATACATATCAATGTCGAGCGTATTGTGGTGGGTGATAAACGGTCTCGCCGCCGCACCGCCAGGGATATTATTTAAAATCGGAGTTTCTACTTCAATATAACCGCGGTTGTCCATGAACTTACGGATTTCGGACACAACGCGGCTGCGGGTGATAAAGGTATCCTTAACTTCCGGATTCATGATGAGGTCAACATAACGCTGACGGTAACGCAAATCCGGGTCAACCAAACCGTGGAATTTTTCCGGAAGCGGTAAAAGCGATTTAGCAAGCAGGGTTACTTCGCTTGCTTTAATCGAAACTTCGCCGGTTTTGGTCTTGAAAACTTCGCCGGCAACGCCGACGATGTCGCCGATATCATATTTCTTTACGAGGGCATAGTTGTCCTCGCCGATTTCGTCTTTTTTGATGAACAACTGAATTTTACCCTCACGATCAGACAGGTCACAAAACATAACCTTACCCATACCGCGTTTGGACATCAAACGTCCTGCAACCTTAACGTTCTGACCTTCGAAAGCTTCAAAGTTGTCCACGATTGTTGCAGAAGCGTGAGTTCTTTCATACACTGTGATTTCGAACGGATCCATACCGTTTTCCTGCAGTTCGGTCAGCTTATCGCGTCTGATTTGCAAAAGCTCGGAAAGCTGCTGCTGGTTTTCTAATTCTGCCATAGTAAACCTCCTGATACGGTTGCGCATGCAACCTTTAATTGCTATGTATTCTTACGGATTTAAATATTATACACTAAAATGTACTTTATTACAACATTTTTTTAAATTTTATACTTTACTTTTTTGTGACAGGTTGCACTTTTTTATAAAATGTGTTATGCTATTATAGATTTGGGGGTAAAATTATGCAAAGTTGTTTAGGACAATATGATATTGCGGTCATCGGCGCAGGCCATGCAGGGTGTGAAGCTGCCTTTGCGGCGGCAAGGCTCGGATGCAGCGTTGTGATTTTTGCGACTAACTTAGATGCGGTGGCAAATCTGCCGTGCAACCCGAATGTCGGCGGTACGGCCAAGGGACACCTGGTGCGTGAAATTGATGCGCTCGGCGGCGAAATGGGCAAAGTGGCGGATAAGACCTTTATTCAATCCAAGGTATTGAACCGCGGCAAAGGTCCTGCTGTACATTCGTTGCGCGCACAGATTGACAGACGTGCGTATCAGATTGAAATGAAGCACCGTCTGGAACTGGAAGAAAACATCGATTTAAAACAGGCGGAAATCGTGGATATATTAACTGAGGATGGTCATGTCAGCGGCGTAGTTACAGCAACAGGCATGCAATATGCTTGTAAAAGTGCTATTATATGCACAGGTACGTTTTTGGGTGGCAAAACACTTGTCGGCGATTATGTAAAACAGTCCGGGCCGGACGGTATGTTTGCGTCTTTGCAACTGACGCAGAGTCTGGAAAAGCTCGGTGTGCCGCTTCGCAGATTCAAAACCGGAACACCTGCCCGTATTGAAAAGGCGAGTGTGGATTTTTCAAAGATGCAGATTGAAGAAGGCGACAGCGAAATTACACCGTTTTCTTTTGAAACGGAGGGCAAACTTGAAAATCAGGTTTGCTGCTACTTAACCTATACAAATCCGCGTACGCACGAAATTATCCGTAAAAACATCCATAAAGCACCGATGTATGCCGGTTTGATTGAGGGTGTAGGCGCGCGATACTGTCCGTCTATTGAAGATAAGGTTATGCGATTCGCGGATAAAGAGCGCCATCAGGTGTTCATTGAGCCGATGGGACTGACTACGGAGGAAATGTATGTACAGGGCATTTCCACAGGGTTGCCGGAAGATGTACAAATTGAGATGCTTCGCAGCATTGCAGGTTTGGAAAATGTAAAAATTATGCGTAGTGCTTATGCGATTGAATATGATTGTATTGACACGCTTCAGTTGAAGACATCTCTGGAGTTTAAACACATCGGTGGTTTGTTCGGCGCGGGACAGTTCAACGGCACGAGCGGTTATGAGGAAGCGGCGGCGCAGGGATTGATTGCGGGCATCAATGCCGCAAGGCGATTGCAAGGCAAGGAAGCGCTTGTGCTGAAACGTTCGGATGCGTATATTGGTACACTCATTGACGATTTGGTAACCAAGGGTACAAACGAGCCTTACCGTATGATGACCTCGCGTTCAGAGTACCGGTTGCTTTTAAGACAGGACAATGCGGATTTGCGTTTAACGCCGATCGGATATGAAATTGGTCTCATCAGCGAAGAAAGATACAATAAGTTTTTAGAAAAGAAAGCCGCTATTGAGCGAGAAATCGAAAGACTTTGCGCGACAACGGTTTCACCGAAAACGGCAAACCCGGTTTTAGAAGCCTGTGGCAGTGCGCCGGTAAGTAACGGTTTAAAACTTGCGGATATGCTTAAGCGTCCGGAGGTGGATTATGCAGCGATTGCTCTGTGCGACACTGAAAGACCGGACTTGGATAAATCTGTGCGTGAACAGGCGGAAATATCCATCAAATATGACGGTTACATCAAACGTCAGATGGAGGCTGCGGAGCGCTTTAAAAAATTAGAGGAAAAGACAATTCCGGAAGATATCAATTATGAGGATGTGTACGGATTGCGCATTGAGGCAAGGCAAAAGCTTGCGGCTGTGCGTCCGCATACGCTTGGCCAAGCGAGTCGTATTTCCGGTGTTTCACCGGCAGACGTAACCGTTCTGATGATTCATTTGGGCAAATAAATATAAAAACATGAATCCGTCGAATACAATATTGTGCAGCGTGTAAATAAGAATACAACTAAAAGAAGCCGAGAAAATTCTCGGCTTCTTTGTCATAATAATGTTTTTACAATTTTTTCAGGTAAATCTGCCATGGCCTCAAAATCCATATAGGGTACATAGTACTGTTCTAATTCATCATGATACGATTTGGCCTTCTTTAAAAACGAAAGAGCACGTGAAAGCAAAATGTTATATAAATCTGTGTCTGCGTGCGTGTCTTCCTTCGAGGTTGATTTTACGGTGTAGATTTTGGCTTTTTTACCCGTACAGACGGATTTGTTGCTTGTAAGCAAGGTTTTGCTTTCCGGCAAATAAATATGCAGAATATCTGTGTCCGGATACATCGGGTCATAAAACAAGAGGAGCTTTTGGGGTGTATGTGTCAAATATACAGACAATGTTGTGAGAAGTGCTGAGGCTTCTTGCGCATCTATGCAAATGATTTCGTTCGCTGTGTCTGCATAGGTTTGAATGTAACTAATATAACCGTTTGGCGTAAAAGCGTCGGCGAAGGCTTTTTGGATTTTTGCAGTGCCGTAATGCGCTTTGTTTGCATCAAGCTCCGTAAGAAGGTCATGTATGAAATCTTGATTTGTTTTTTTGTTTGCGCTGAAGTTTTGAACTTTTTTAATATGATTCTGTACGCTTTGTGTGCTGCGCAGATAATCGTAGGCCGAAGCGAAGGCAGTTGAAATTTTGCTGTTTACAATTTCAATTTCTGTCCTGTGCTTTTGGATACCGCAAGCATCCCAGTACATACTCAGCGGCAGAATTTCATCTCTGCAACCGGGCAGGGCAGGGTCAATGATGTGCGGCGCTGTACCATCCAGCATAATAAATCCAAGCTCGGGTGCACATATGGCATCTAAAGACTCCGGATCGGAACTGCAATGCAGCAGATTGCAATATATGCCGTTTTGGTCTAAAATGCGATAGACTTTTTTCATGAGTGTGGATTTTCCGCATCCCGGACCGCCTTTTAATATTACGGTTTTTTTAGTGCGCTTCGTAGGGAGAATGTAGGAAAAGTACGAATAAAATCCCAGTGGTGTATTACTGCCGGGAAAGTAATGTAAACTGTGCACAAGCATCCCTCCATGCTAACAGTTTACGCTATGCATAATGTAATTAGAATAAATTGAGCAAAATATCGCGCGCTAAATCAAGTGTTTCATCTGTACCTGTAACCTCTACGGCGAAACTGCCACAGGGCGTATCGCCGTCATCATGAAAAGTAAACAAATCGCCGCGTATGAGCAGAGTTGCTATGGGCGCTTGCGCATACAATGTATCCGGTTCCGACGGCGTGCTGGCATGGTCTTGTGGCAAGGCTATCGGTGCGGCAGATCCGATGGTCACACATTCTTTTGTTTTTGTAGGTGCGCTGCTTTTGGTTGCATCGGTAATAATTTTTGCAGCATTTGTGTCTATTCCGGCACTTTTGAGCGCGCTGACTGCAGCTTCGCATTGTGTTTCTGATTCAAAATAGCAAATGATTTTTCGCATACGTGAAACCTCGCTTTCGAGGTTAGTTTGTCCGTTTAATTCGATTTTAAAAGTTCCAAAAATTTGAATTTGATTTGTATGTCTATGGTTTCGGATTCGGCTTGTGTCTTATGCGTGTTGAGCTCGTTAAAACAAAGCGGGGGATACATAACGCACCACCAGTTTTGTCCCTTAGCTTCTCCGAGAAGAATGCGCAATCCGTAGTATTTTCCGGCCGGCAAAGTAACATCGCCGTAATGACGTACGGGAAAATCGTATTCGCCGTATTGTGCAACCGCATTGTAGGTAAAATCGTTTTCTTCCAATACAGTTTTTGCAACGGTTTGTGCAAGCGGAAGGTTTCTTTGAATGTATTCTTCCGCTTCGGCTTTTGTATGCGTCTTAGCATAATCTGCAAAAACGGAAAGTAAACGATCGCGCACGAGTAGTTTTACTGCCTGGTCTTCTTGTGTATCGCTGTTTGCGATTACATGTAAACGTATTGCATTTTTGGCGGCAACCTTTTGTTGCGCTGTGTATGTAAGTATACACAACGTGCATGCAATGCTGAGCAAGAGCAGAGAAACAGTTTTTTTCAATTTAATCCCTCCTTGCTATGCAGTATTGCCAATTTTTGCATAATAATACCGTGCATCCGAAATTGGATGCACGGTAATTATTTTTTATTTACAATATCTTTTGCTACGCCGTATGCACTTGCAAAAGCCCAGGTCAGATTGTAGCCGCCGCAATCTCCGAGTACATCTAATACTTCGCCGCAAGCATATAGACCGTCTTGCAGTTTGGATTGCAGACCGAAGGAAAATTCGCATAAAGGAGCGCCGCCGCCGCAGGCTTGTGCCTGACTTTCATCGCGCGTGCCGGTAACGGCAACCGCAAATTGTTTTGTGCATTTGGCAATGGTTTCAATCTCGGTATCTGTCAATGTGCAAATCGGCTTGTCCGTGTTGTATATTCCGGCTGTGCGTAAAACACAAAAGCCAATCTGTTTGTTTAAGTAGCCGCTTAAAAACTCTCCGATATTGCGCTTTGCGAGGGTAGAACGGCGAGACAAGTATAGCTTTGTAAGGTTTTTAATGTCTGTTTCAGGCGCAAGGTCGAGGTTTACAAAGAAGGAAACATCCTCTTTATCAGCCTTTGCTTTTGCGACGTGTCGTGAAAGCTGCATGATGCAAATGCCCGATAAACCGTATTCGGTAAACAGAACTTCACCGTCTTCTTTGGCGATTTGTTTGCCGTTTTTTGTAAGAGCTGCCGTGCATTGAGCACGCATACCTTTTGCCATTCGAATGTTGTATGTATCACAAATCAGGCCGGTCAAAGCCGGATAAGTAGGCTTTATGCTGTGGCCGAAACTGCGCAGGAATTTCAAACCCGAAGCCGAGCCGCCGCTTGCCGATGAACCAGTTGCAATTATAACGGCATCTGCGCAAATATTTTCGCTTGTGTCTATACAAAAACAACCATTTTTGTATTTAATATTTTTGACTTCGGTTTCCGTAAGCGTGCGAACACCCAGTTCTTCTGCCGAAAAACGAAGCGCATCCACAACGGTGGAAGCCTGTGCACTGCGCGGATAGACAAGGCCTTCTTTTTCTATGGCACGAATGCCCAAACGTTCAAAAGTATCTACAATGGCCTTCGGCGGGTGAGATGCAATGATTTTAAAGACATTATCCGGTGCGTCTGATGCATAATTGGATTCTGCTTGTTTATAGTTTGTAAAATTACACTTTCCGTTGCCGGTTGCCAATAGTTTTTTGCCGACACGCGCGTTTTTTTCGATTATGGTGACCGCCAGTTCGGGGCAGAGGCGTTTTAATGTTACGGCGCAATACAAACCGCTTGCACCGCCGCCAATAATACAAATACGTTTAGACATCTTGCACCTCCAGTATTTTATAAGCGCAAGGTGGCAGATGAATATGGAATCTGCCGATGTCACTTGCGTGTGTTTCGTCACAGTTTATGCCGCTTAAGCGGCGGATGTCGTAACGGCCGAGTTCGACGGTCGCATGCCAGTCGTGCGAGAGTGAACTGTTGCATGCAACCAACAATTGTTTGTTTTCGTATATGCGCAAAAATGCACTTGTACTGCCTTCGCCGTATACGGTTACAATATCGCCGTATTTGAGCGTTGGGTTGCTGTTTCGAAGTGCGATCAAATCTTTAAAATAGGTTGTCAGCTCTCTATCTGTATTCTCCCAAGGAAAACACATTCTGCAAAACGGGTCTCCAAAACCCTGCATGCCGACTTCGTCTCCGTAAAATATACTTGGTGTACCCGGTAACAGCATTTGCATAGCATAGATCAGTTTAAAGCGGCGCAAAGCTTGCGCTAACGCCTCGCCGCTTAATGTGTACTGTGCCTGTGCATCTTTGTTCATAAAACTGTCCGGCTCGGACAGCACGGTCAGAATGCGCGGTGTATCGTGGCTGGACAAAAAGTTCATCATGGCCATAAAGGCTTCCGGCGGATAGTTTTCTTTTAAAGAATTGATGCGTGCATTGAATTCCACGCCACTTTGTCTTTCGCACACGAAAGAAATCAGCGCATCGCGCAGCGGATAATTCATAGCGCTGTCGAGTTCATGACCGTTTAAATATTTTCTGCGTTCTCCGTAGCTGATTTTATTGGAAGCATCTTCCCAGACTTCGCCGATGATAACTGCATCGGATTTTTCCTTCTTTGCTTCTGTACGCAGTGTTTCTACGAACGTATCCGGCAATTCATCTACCACATCTAAACGCCATCCGCTTGCCCCGAGGCGCAGCCACTTTTTGATAATGGCGTTCTTGTCCGTTAGAATGTAGCGGACAAAGGAAGGGGAGAGTTCATTTACGTGCGGTAGGGTCTTGATGCCCCACCAGCAAGTGTATTCGTGCGGAAAATTTGCAAAGTCATACCAATCTGAATAGGGGGAATCAGCGCTTTGATAAGCACCTGTAGTCGGATAATGACCATATTTATTAAAATATTTGCTGTCTGAGCCGGTGTGGTTAAATACACCGTCGAGCACAACGCGAATGCCTTTTTTTTCAGCCTTTTTGCACAGTTGCACAAAATCTTCTTCCGTTCCGAATGTTTTATCAATCGTTTCGTAATCTCCGGTGTCGTATTTGTGGTTGGAGTAGGCTTGGAAAATCGGATTTAAATACAGAACCGTTATTCCCAAATCGGCAAGATAGTCCAGTTTTTCCGTAATGCCTTTTAAATTACCGCCAAACATATCGTTGGCCAAGTATTTGCCGCCGAACTGCTCCGGTTTATAATAGGGCGTATCGCCCCAATTGCGTTGCAGAATGTCAGTGCGCAGATGGCGCAAATCCGTCCCGGTTGGGCAATGAAACCGGTCACAGAAAATCTGGTACATAATGCCGCCTTTAAACCAATCCGGGGTTCTGTATGCCTTGTCATATACAGTAATCTGATACGGAACGGGATTGTGTTCGTAAAGCATACCAATGCCGCCTAGAGCTTGGTCGTTATTGCCGTAATAATATGTTTTGTCAGGCCCGACAATTTCAAATGTGTAAAACAGCAGACCGGGCGTGGCCGGCAAAGTCAGTTTGGTTTCGTAGTAGGTAACACCCATCATCTGAGAATGTAGATACATGCCCAGATATGTTACGTCGCCGTCATCAAAGATATAACTTACGCGCACGCTTTTCGGCCAGAAATCGGCGCACAAACCTAAGTGGAGCGTTACCGTGCTTTCACACGGTTGCGCTCCGAACGGTGTTCTGAAAAAAGAATTTTGAGAATTGTGCTCTACTTTCAATGTTCTCACCTACTAAGCAGGGCTGCATTGTTGTGCAGCCCTGAATGAAGATTTTAGTCAATACTCGGCAGATTCCAGATGTACTTATTGTACTCTGCAATGGTTCTGTCGGAAGAGAAGAACCCTGCCGTAGCGGTATTGATAACGGCCTTCTTATTCCAAAGTGCTTTGTTTTTAAATTCTCTTGCTACACATGCCTGCATATCTTTGTATGCATCAAAGTCGCGCAGGACCATATACGGATCCGGCATGCCGTAATCACCGAAGAGGAGGGAATGATAAATTTCCTTAAATAACTGCGGATGATTCGGTTCGAGAGTACCGTCGATGAGTTGATCGAGTACGCGCTTTAAAGGCATGTTACTTGCGTAGATGCTTTGTACCTCCGCGTTGTCGTGGCGGTATCGCGCGGATACTTCATCTGCACGCAGACCGAAAATATACATGTTTTCCATGCCGGCCTGTTCGCTCATCTCTACATTTGCCCCGTCAAAAGTACCGATGGTGAGGGCGCCGTTTAACATGAATTTCATGTTACCGGTACCGGATGCTTCTTTGCCGGCGGTGGAAATCTGTTCGGATACATCTGCCGCGGTCGTCAGAAGTTCGGCGATGGTTACGTTGTAGTTTTCGATAAATACGACTTTAATTTTTCCTGCGATGGATGCATCATTATTGATTAACTTGGCTACGCTGTTGATTAACTTAATAATCAGCTTTGCTCTTGCATAGCCCGGAGCGGCTTTGGCAGCAAAAATAAAGGTGCGCGGTACAAAGTCCATGCCCGGATTATCCTTTAAGCAATTGTACAGATACAGAACGTGCAGAATATTTAAAAGCTGGCGCTTATACTCGTGCAGACGCTTTGCCTGCACATCAAAGATGGAGTTAATATCAACCTCGATGCCGTTTTCGTGTTTGATATATTCTGCAAGACGCTTTTTGTTTTCAAGCTTGATTGCGGCGAATTTTTCGCAGAAAGCTGCATCGTCTGCATACGGAATTAAATCGCGCAGTTTGTCATGCTTTTTCAGCCAGGACTTGCCGATGGTCTGGGTAATTAAATCTGCAAGGGCAGGGTTGGAATACATAATCCATCTGCGGAAGGTGATGCCGTTGGTAATCGCGTGGAAACGCTCGGTGTCCAAACGGTAGTAGTCTGCGAAAATATCGTCTTTTAAAATCTGTGTGTGCAGTTTGGATACGCCGTTGACAGCGTGGCAGGTTGCAAGGCAGAGATTTGCCATGCTGACCTGATTGTTAGCAATAATTGACATATATTCGATTTTACCCCAATCGCCCGGATAAGCCTGATTTAATCCTTCCACCAAACGGCGGTTGATTTCGGTAACAATCATATAAATACGCGGCAGGAGCGGCTCAAAAATGGAAATCGGCCATTTTTCCAATGCTTCGCTCATAACGGTATGGTTGGTGTAGGCAAATGTCTTGGTTGTGATTGCCCATGCTTCGTCCCAGCCAAGACCTTCGTTGTCCATGAGCACACGCATCAATTCGGGAATGCCGAGGGCAGGGTGGGTGTCGTTTACGTGAATTGCAATCTTTTCCGGGAAAATTGCCCAATTTGTGCCATGAAAATGCTTAAAGTCACGTACAATCCACTGGATGGTAGCGGAAACAAGGAAATATTGCTGGCGCAAACGAAGCATCTTGCCTTCGTTGTGGTTGTCTTCCGGATAAAGTACCTTGGAGATAACCTCGGCCATATCCTTTTCTTCAATGGCGCGGATATATTGGCCTTCGTTGAAGAATTTCATATTTAAGTCCGTCGGTGCTTTTGCGCTCCAAAGACGGAGCTTGTTGATGATTTTAGAATCGTAACCGCAGACCGGCACATCGTAAGGTACGGCCAATACGGTGTGCGAGTTTTCGTAGCGGAACGAGAAACGACCTTCATACCAATCTGTGTAAACTTTGCCGCCAAACAGGATTTCTACGGTTTCCTCCGGACGTTCAACTTCCCACACATAGCCGTTATCGAGCCAGGAATCCGGTTGTTCAAACTGATAACCGTCGATGATTTTTTGATGGAAAAGTCCATATTCGTAACGAATGGTGGAGCCGTATGCCGGCAAATCCAAGGTGGTTAAAGAATCAATAAAACAAGCGGCGAGTCTGCCGAGACCGCCATTGCCGAGTCCGGCATCAGCTTCTCTGTTTTCAATCGCGTTGACGTCAAGACCGATATGCTTTAATACCTTCGTCATATCATCCGTTAACGCGAGATTGAGCATATTTGTTCCAAAGAGGCGACCCATTAAGAATTCGGAGGAAAGGTAGTAGAGTTTTTTAGCCTTCATTTCCTTTACCTTCGCATGGGAATACTGCCATTTTTTCATGATTCTGTCGCGCATGGTAAGTGCTGCGGCTTTATAAATCATATTTTCTGTCGCATCTTCGATGGTTTTGCCGAAATTGAGCATGACTTTTTCGGTGATTTCCTCTAGAAGAGCCTGTTGCTTTTTTGTGAGCATAGTTTTAGTTTCCTTTCTGGTGTCAATTCTGATTTCTCACCTTATTTGCCGGTGAGCGATTTATATAAATTCAGATATTTCTTTGCAGATACCTTCCAAGAAAAATCTGCCTTCATAGCCTGTCTTACAAGAGACTGCCAAGCCTTTTTGTTTTTAAAAGTATCAGTGGCATAGTGTGTTACCTTCAAAAGGTCATGGCTGTCATATGGAGCAAATGAAAAACCTGTGCCTTCGCCTGTATACTCATTATAAGCAGTAACGGTGTCTTTTAAACCGCCGGTTTCGCGCACAATCGGTAAGCAGCCGTATTTCATGGCAATAATCTGACTTAAGCCGCAGGGCTCGAATCTTGACGGCATCAAAAATGCGTCGGCGCCTGCGTAAATTTTATGTGCCAGATTATTATCAAAAGAAATTTTAGCTGCAAATTTGTCCGGATAATTCTTTGCATACCAACTAAACATGTTTTCAAAGTGTGCATCACCGGTGCCGAGCACGGCTACCTGCACATCCATTTTTGCAAGTTCTGCGATGATTTGTGCAATCAAATCAAAACCTTTTTGTGAGGTTAAACGGCTGACAATACCGATAAGCATACAATCCGGATTTTCGGCGAGACCGAGGTCTTTTTGCAGACAAGCCTTATTGTATGCTTTGCCACTGACGAAGTTTCTGCCGTTGTACATTTTATAGATGCCTTCGTCCGTTGCAGGATTGTACTGTTCGTAGGACAGTCCGTTTACAATGCCGGTCAGATGTGCGCTTTTAGCGCGTAAAAGTCCGTCTAAACCTTCACCGTATTCCGGCGTCTGGATTTCCTGGGCATACGTCTCGCTGACGGTAGTGATGGCATCTGCATAGACCAAACCGCCCTTGAGCATATTTACATCGCCCTTGTATTCTAATTTGTCGTTTGTTAAATAACTTGCGTCCAAGCCGAGCACATCTTCAAGCGCACGCTTGTCCCATACACCCTGGAAAAGCAGGTTGTGTACGGTGATGACGGTTTTGATACCGCGATAGAATTCGTTATCCTGGAATTGCGCATTTAAGAGCACCGGAATAGCCGCGCTTTGCCAGTCGTTTACGTGAATGACGTCCGGCCTAAAATCAATGTCCGGCAAAATGGAAAGTGCCGCCTTGGAGAAAAAGGCGAACTTTTCGAAATCTTCATGGATATAACTGTAGAGGTGTTGGGCAATAAAGTAAAATTCGTTGTCGATAAAATACATCTTGATGCCCTTGTAATCCATTTCAAAAATGCCGCAGTACTGTCGTCTCCAACCGAGCGGAATTTCGATGGCTTTAATAAAGCGCATATCTTTGCGGTAGTTTTCGCCGATACAGCCGTAAAGCGGCATGCAAACACGCACATCCACGCCTTCTGCGGCGAGTGCGAGCGGCAGTGTACCTGCAACGTCAGCAAGACCGCCGGATTTTGCAAACGGTACAACCTCGGATGAAACAAAAAATACTTTCAGCATAAAGACCTCCCGATACACGTTAAAACGGGAATAGGGGACATACGTCCCCATATTACCCGGTTTTGCCTTAGAATTTTATACTACGCTTTTCTTTGCGATAACAAACGGATAGTTTGGCTGTCCCATAACGGTTTTTCCGGCAAGAAGTGTTACTTCCTTGTCCAATACCACGTTTTCGGCAAAGCAGTTTTCCAAAATCACGCTGTTTTGCATTACGATGGAATTTTTAATCGTTGTACCTTTACCTACCTTTACACCGCGGAAAAGAATGGAATTTTCTACGTGGCCGTCAATGACGCAGCCGTCGGCAATTAAAGAGCCGACAACCTTTGCATTTGCGCCGTAGCGCGTCGGCGGCTGGTCTTTTACCTTGGTAAAGATTTTCTTCTTGGACAGGAAGATTTCTTTACGAATTGCGGTGTTGAGCATATTCATGTTATTCGTAAAATACGAATTGATGGAACTAACGCGGCCGACATATCCGTCAAACTTATAACCGTAAATATTTAATACATTGAGCTTTTTAATCAAAACGTCCATGGTCAGATCGTGCTCGCCGCGGGAAAAACAATCCTCAACCAATGCCATCAAGAGTGTACGCTCGATAATAAATGCACTCATGGATACATTCTTGGTGGTCGGGTGGGGGTGATTTTTCATAATATCTGTTACACGGCCGTCTTCGTCGGTTTCCAAGAAGGTGTATTTTGTGAGTTCGGCCGGGTCTAAGTTTTCTTCGGAATTGTATAATATGGTGATGTCCGCGTTCTTTTCTTTGTGGAAAGCAAGAGCTTCCTTATAACCGCAGTTATAAAATGTATTTGCTCTGGAAATGACAAAGTAATCCGGTTTTGTCCTACGGATGAAGCCGGAAATGCCGTAGAGCGTATCGATGTCGCCGGTGACCTGACCTATATTGTCTTTTTCCGCAAACGGCGGCAGAATATAAAGACCGGAGGTTTTTCGGCTTAAATCCCAAGCCTTGCCGGAACCCAAATGGTCCATCAGCGAGGAATAGTTATGTTGGGTTGCAACGCCAATGTTGCGGATGCCGGAGTTGACCATGTTGGACATAATGAAGTCGATTAAGCGGTATCTGCCGGCCATCGGTAAAGCGGCGATTGCACGTTTTTCGGTCAAAGAACCGAAATGCATGCTGTCATCATCTGTTAAGATAATGCCTGCCATAGCTTCCATCATAACTCAACACCTCCTTGCGTATTTGTATCTTCGATTTCTACCATTGCGCCTTTGAAAATCTCCGTGTTGTCGGCAATTGTAACGCCGCCTTGCAAAAGCACGATGCCGTCAGTACACATCGAGGATGCGTATGGATTATCCTCCGAAGCATGGACTCCGATTTTCACATTTTCGCCGATTACTGCGCCCGGACCGATGACAGCTTTTTCAATTACGGCCCCTGCGCCGATTTTGACATTCGGCATGATTACACTGTCACGCACAATTGCTCCGTCGGCCACGTCTACACCTTCGGAAAGAACGGAACGTTCAATTGTACCGTTGATATAGCAGCCTTCCGTGATGCAACAATTTTTAAGCACGGCATCCGTAGAAATGTAATGCGGCGGTTTTACCGGATTTCTGGAGAAAATTCGCCATTTCGGGTCGTTGATGTCCAGTAGCGGCGGATCTGTAAGCATATCCATATGGGCTTCCCACAAACTTTGAATTGTGCCGACATCGCGCCAATAATCCGAGTAATGGTATGCAAACATGATTTCATCGTTTGCAAGCATTTGCGGAATGATGTTTTTGCCGAAATCGTTTTCGGAATTCGGATTGTTTTCGTCAACAATCAGGTATTTTTTGAGTGTTTGCCAATTGAAAATGTAAATACCCATCGAAGCCAAATTGCTCTTTGGTTCCTTCGGTTTTTCTGCGAACTCTACAATGCGGTCTTCGCTGTCTACATTCATGATGCCGAAACGCGGTGCCTCTTCCCACGGAACGGGCATTACGGCAACAGTTGCCTCAGCGCCTGCTTTGATGTGCGCACTCAGCATCTTTGCATAGTCCATTTTATAAATATGGTCACCGGACATGATTAAAACATAGTTCGGTGCGTATTGCTCTATAAAACTGATATTTTGGTAAATTGCATTGGCGGTACCTTTGTACCACTCACCCTTTTCGGCTTTTACATACGGCGGCAGAACATACACGCCGCCATAGTTACGGTCTAAATCCCACGGTACACCGTTGCCGATGTATGTGTTTAATTCGAGAGGTTGGTACTGCGTTAATACCCCCACAGCTTCAATGCCGGAGTGTGTGCAGTTGGAAAGTGCAAAGTCAATGATTCTGTACTTTCCGCCGAACGGTACGGCCGGCTTTGCAACATCCTTTGTCAGTGCGCCCAAACGACTGCCCTGACCGCCGGCAAGTATCATGCCTACACAGTTTGTCATAGTTCTTTTCCTCCTCACGTTATGAATAAACTGTCATTTCGCGCGTAGCGTGTTCCCCGGTGTCTGCATGTTTCCGAACCATAGGCACCTGCAACCATGTTATGGCGAAATGTGAAACTAATATTTCTGAAACTGCATACATTTAACCTATGCAGTTTGAGATGCAAATATGATTATTTTCCTGCTTTTTTGCGTTTTAAATACAGCGTTGTCAGGGAAGGTAAGTCAAGTTCTAATGTATATTTAAACTCGCCCCAAGGTTTCTTTTTTGCTTTAACTGTTGTCATAGGGGGTACAGAACCGTTAAACTCGGTTGAATCACTGTTTAATATAACTTCGTATTCGCCGCCTTGCGGCACGCCGATGCTGTAATTCGTTCTGGAAACGGGTGTGAAATTTGAAATGACAACAACTTGGTTGGATTTTGCTTTCGCCGTGCGGATAAAACTTAAAACGCTGTTGTTTTCGTCCGAGGCGTTAATCCACTTAAAGCCATCCCAACTGTCTTCGATTTGCCAAAAACTCTTTTCGTTTTTGTATGTTTCATTTAAGAACTGTACAAAGCGTAAAAGACCGTCATGTGTATCGTATTCGTGCAGATTCCAATCTAAACCTTCTTCCGGCCGCCATTCGATAAACTGGCCGAATTCTCCGCCCATGAAGAGCAATTTTTTGCCCGGGTGCGCCATCATATAAGCATAAAAGGCTTTTAAACTTTTGAATTTTTCTTCATATGTGCCGTACATCTTATCAATCAGAGAACGCTTGCCGTGCACAACCTCATCATGCGAGAGCGGTAAGATATAGTTTTCCGAGAATGCATAGAACATAGAAAATGTCAATGCGTTATGATTGTACTTTCTAAAATACGGGTCAAGGGACATATAACGAAGCGAGTCGTTCATCCAACCCATATTCCATTTGTAGTTAAAACCGAGGCCACCTTGATCAACCGGTTTGGTTACGCTCGGCCAGGCTGTGGATTCTTCTGCAATCATCAATGCGTTCGGGTAATCTTTGAATATGGCAGAATTGAGCATCTGTAAAAACTTAACGGCTTCGTAGTTTTCATTACCGCCGTCTTTGTTTGCAATCCATTCGCCGTGGTTTCGGTTGTAGTCACGATAGAGCATGGAGGAAACCGCATCAACGCGAAGACCGTCGATGTGATACATATCAAACCAAAAATAAGCGTTCGAGATGAGGAAAGAGAGGACCTCGGTTCTTCCAAAGTCAAAAACAAGTGTACCCCATTCCTTGTGTTCGCCGATTTTTGGGTCAGCATATTCGTAGAGCGGCATGCCGTCGAATTTTGCAAGTCCGTGTGCATCGCGCGGAAAGTGCGCAGGTACCCAGTCCATGATTACGCCGATACCGTTTTGATGGCAGGCATCGATGAACTTCATCAGCTGCTCCGGTGTGCCGTAACGGCTGGTAGCGGCATAGTATCCCGTAACCTGATACCCCCAAGAACCGTCATACGGATGCTCAGAGAGCGGCATTAACTCTAAATGCGTATAGCCCATGCCCTTGACATAAGGAATGAGCGTATCAATCAACTCCTCGTATGTGTAGACGCTTCCGTCTTCTTTGCGACGCCAGGAGCCTAAGTGTGCCTCATAAATCAGCATCGGTTTGTCGTACGGCGCGGTCTTTGCTTTTGTAGCCTGCCATTTTTTGTCTTGCCACTTGTAAGTGCCTAAAGAATGCACGACGGAAGCTGTTTGTGGACGCTGTTCGCACAAAAAGCCGTAAGGGTCTGCTTTGAAAATGATTTCGTCAGTTTGTGTGGTAATGGCATACTTGTATACGCCGCCTTCTTCGATACGGTCAGTAATCCCGATCCAAATCCCGCTGTCTTCCATCGGCGTCAGCGGACAGTCTGCAGTATTCCAGCTATTAAAGTCGCCGACTAATGCAACGGCTTTGGCATTAGGTGCCCATACTGCAAAGCGATAACCGGAAAAATCGGGCTGGCTGCACTTGTGACAACCAAGCATTTTGTATGCTTGCGAATTGGTGCCCTGTCTGAATAAAAACAATTGATAGTCTGTGATGCCGTACAGTGTTTTTGTAGTTGTATTTGCCATAAGACAGGACCTCCCGAAACTAAATTTTGCTCTATTAATATAAGTATAGCATAAAATTTTATTAAAATCAATAATTTGAGTTTTTAATTAGTCTTTTTTATTGTGCGTTGTTTTATACACAGTCGGCGTTACACCGAAATGCGCTTGATGCGTTCTTACGTTGCGTTGTCGGCCTTTCGGTATGCTGTATTTGCCGGTGTCTTAACATTTTTGAAACGATAGAACTTTTTTGGTTGATAATTACAAACTTATATGATTTTTTAGTCGTGTGTAGATTAGATGCGCTGTCAGCAGTTTTAACAAGTCCGGTAACACAAAAGGAGTTACGCAAAGGCTTAGAATGTTTATATCGCTACTTTGTGCGTACACAAATGCATACCAGATTGTACCGATGGCGTAACAGCCCAACAGACCTATGACGGCGCATACAATAAAAATATATTTACAGTTTGGCAGTACCTTTTCGCAGAGCCATAAAAAGAGCGGAGGCAGAAGAAAGCCGAAAATATAGCCGCCGGTACTGCCGAGCAGATATCCGATGCCGCCGGCAAATCCTGCAAATACCGGCAGACCGATACAGCCTAAAAGCAGGTAGAGTAATACTGCAAAAAAAGAACGTTTGCCGCCTAAAAGTCCCATGGCAATAAAGACACCGAAACTTTGCATTGTTATCGGGATTACAAACGGTAGACGCAACCAGGAGCATAGCACCAAAACGGCAGTAGAAAATGCAATATATGTTATGTCACGGACAGACGATCGTTTGTCTGTTTTTCTTCTTGTACTCATTTTTACACCTCAATTTAATTCTATCATGCGACTTATATGTTGTCAATTCAAAGGGACAAACAGATTTTTAAAAATGGCGCATATACTTAAACATAGAATGAATTTTGGGGGAATTAAAATGTGGATTGACTTGCTTAATTTGTTGTCCATATGGTTTAAAAACTTTCTGTTTGCGGGGTATATGTCCGGTGGCACGGCTTTTCCGAAGCCGCTGTCCGCAAAGGAAGAGGCGGAATGTATTGAACGGATGCGTGGTGGAGATGCGTGTGCGCGGGATAAAATAATAGAACATAACCTGCGTTTGGTGGCGCATGTGGTCAAGAAATATGCAGGCTCGGAGGCGGATGCAGATACGGAAGATTTAATTTCTATCGGTACGATAGGACTAATTAAAGCAGTGGACAGTTTTGACGGCGAAAAGCAAATCCGTCTGGCAACCTATGCGGCACGTTGTATTCACAATGAAATCCTGATGCATTTTCGTGCTTTGAAAAATAAGCGATGTGAGATTTCGCTTGACGAACCCGTCGGGACGGACTCGGAAGGAAATGCGCTTTCTTTTATGCATGTAATTCAGGATGAAAGTGAAAAGATTGAAGATTGCGTACAAATGAAAAACGATATAGAAAAATTGTATTTGTATATAAATGAATGTTTAAATCCGCGTGAGCGCGAGATTATATCCATGCGGTATGGCTTGAATGGACATGATGCGCTTGCACAGAGGGAAGTTGCATTAAAAATGCATATTTCCCGCTCTTATGTATCTCGCATTGAAAAAAAGGCGATGGAAAAATTACGGGAAAAAATGCAGAGCCAGGAGGATGTGTTATGATATTAAATCTTAAATTCGGAGACAGCGGTGCATATGTACAGCTTCTACAACTTGCATTGCGCAGAGCGGGCACAATATTGTCTGTTGACGGCTTTTTTGGTGAAAATACATTATCCGCTTTGGAAGCCTTTCAACTCGGCAATGATTTGCGAGCAAGCGGCATTGTAGATGCGACGACGCGCGATGCGCTTGAAGCGTATCTGCGGGGTTATATCACAGTACGGGTTCGTGGAGGCGACACGTATTATTCGCTTGCTAGAAGATATGCTACAAGTGTTTCGGCAATCCGAAGAGCGAATCCGGATATAGACCCGTTGAATTTGACAGAGGGGACAACAATTACGGTGCCACTTGGATTTGATGTGGTTGCGACGGATGTGCAGTATACTTACTATTATTTATCCTTAATTATGGATGGACTTTCTAAACGTTATCCGATTTGCAGTGTTGAAAGTATCGGTGAAAGCGTTCAGGGAAAAGCTATGTACTCTGCGCGTGTCGGAACGGGTCAAATGCCGCTAATGTACAATGCGTCGCATCACGCAAATGAGTGGATTACCACCCCGCTTGTTCTGAAATTTTTGGAAGATTATCTGCTGGCGATTTACAATGGGGAAAATATTTCAGATGTGGATGCAAGGCAACTGTATTTTAAAACGAAACTTTATATTGTACCGATGGTCAATGCGGATGGTGTGGATTTAGTTGCCGGTGTAACCCAAGGGCGCGCGCTTGAAGGTGCAAAAGAAATTGCAATGCAGTATGCCGAAATACCGTTTCCGAGCGGATGGAAGGCCAATATACGCGGTGTGGATTTGAATTTGAACTATCCGGCACAGTGGGAACGTGCGAAAGAAATAAAGTATGCACAGGGATTTACCGGTCCGGCACCACGGGATTATGTAGGGCCGTCGCCGCTTTCAGAGCCGGAGAGTATTGCCATGGAGGAATTTACAATTGCCAATAATTTTTTGTTGACAATTTCATATCATACGCAAGGGGAAGTCATATACTGGCGTTTTGATGAATATCTTCCGCCGCGGTCGTTAGAAATCGGTGAGGCATTTGCATCTGTAAGCGGCTATGGACTGGAAAACACGCCGATTGCATCCGGTGCTGCTGGATATAAAGATTGGTATATACAAACGTACAATCGACCGGGATATACCGTGGAAGTCGGCCGTGGGCAAAATCCATTACCATTGTCACAATTTGCTCAAATTTATCAAAACAACATTGGAATTATGGCATTTGGAATGTATTTGTTATGAATTTGTAATTAAAATCATAATTTTTTTGAATTTTATACTTGCATATCTTGCAAAATTGTGATAGAATACAGAAAGTTTAGAAAAGAAATGAAATTTTTGGTTTGAGAAGATGCAAAAACGGAGGAAGAATAATGAGTTTTATAGCAGATAAGGCAGCGCGCGTGAGTCCGTCGTCAACACTTGCAATTGATTCGAAGGCAAAAGCGATGAAAGCACAGGGCATTGATGTTGTGGCTTTTGGCGCGGGAGAGCCGGATTTTGATACACCGAAGCACATCAAGGATGCGGCGATTGCGGCGATTTTGGACGGAAAGACAAAATATACACCGGCATCCGGCACGCCGGAGTTGAAGGCGGCGATTTGCCGTAAACTGCAGCGTGATAACGGCCTGACGTATGCGCCGGAAAATATTGTTGTATCCAATGGTGCGAAACATTCTTTGATGAATGTTTTTAATGCAATTTGCAATCCGGGCGATGAAGTTATTATTCCGGCACCGTTCTGGGTAAGTTATCCGGAAATGGTAAAAATGGCGGACGGTGTTCCGGTGGTACTGATGACCAAAGAAGAAAATGATTTTAAGTTTACAGCAAAGGAATTGGAAGCAGCTATCACGCCGAAGACACGTGCGCTTGTGTTAAACACACCGAGCAATCCGACCGGCATGGTGTACTCCAAAGAAGAGTTGCTTGCGATTGCGGATGTGTGTGTTCGTCATGATTTGTATGTGGTTTCCGATGAAATTTATGAACATCTTGTTTACGGTGAGTTTCCGACAAGCATTGCGGCGCTCGGTGAGGAAATTTTTAAAAGAACGATTATCGTAAACGGTGTTTCGAAAACCTATGCAATGACCGGATGGCGTATCGGTTACACGGCATGTTGTGCCGAGGTTGCCAAAGTAATGAGCAATATCCAGAGCCATGCAACCTCCAATCCGAATTCTGTTGCGCAAGCGGCGGCAATTGCGGCGTTGGACGGTCCGATGGATGAGATGTTGAAAATGAAGGCTGCATTTGATGAGCGTCGACAGTATATGGTAAAGCGTATTAACGGTATTGACGGCGTTTCGTGCAGAGAACCGAAGGGCGCATTCTATGTAATGATGAATATTTCTGCGCTTAAGGGTAAAACGCTCGGCGGTGTGAAAATTGAAACATCGGATGATTTTGCAAATGCGTTTTTGGATAAGGCGCTTGTAGCAGTCGTACCGGGCAGCGGTTTTGCTGCGGATGACTATGTGCGTTGGTCCTATGCAACGAGCATGGAAAACATTCAAAAAGGTCTGGATAGACTTGAAGAATTCTTAAAAGCATAAAAATGAAAGCGAAAGATACAGTCTTTCGCTTTTTTTGTTGCAAATTTTATTCTGGAATTTTTGTTCAGCAAATTTGTTGTGCGCAAAAATCAGGAATATGCCAGAGGAAAAAAAGGCGCAGCGCGCCTTTTATTTGTTGTAAAAGTTTTCTGCAAAATCCACCTTTTTAACTGAGAATGTCTTGTTGTTTAAATAGTTTAAAATGCCGGCATCTGTCAAAAATTTAAAAGTTAATTTATAGGAACAAAGTGCCTGATATTTTCTTTGCACACGCTTGTTGTCGGCGTTGCTTCCGTACTTTCCGTCGCCGACAAGCGGATGACCGATGTGGGCGAGGTGCGCGCGGATTTGATGCGTCCTGCCTGTAAGCAAATCAATTTCCAACAGCGAAATACCGTCTTTGTAACCCAGTACGGTGTACTTCGTGCGGATTTGTTTTGTGTTTGGCGCGCGCTTGTTTGTTACGGTTACGGTTTTCGTACGTTCATCTTTTGATAGATAGCCTTCTAAAATGTCGGACTTCTTTTCCATGCGGCCGAACGCCAAACATAGATAGAGCTTGATAAGTTCTCTGTCTTTGATTTTTTGGTTCATAATGCGCAGTGTTTCTGCATTTTTGGCACAGATAACAATGCCGGAGGTATTGCGGTCAATACGGTTACACAGCGCAGGAGCGAAAGTATGCTCCTCGTCGGGACGATATTCTCCTTGCTGATACAGGTAGGCTTGTACCTGTGCAATTAGGGTGTTCGGTGTACCGCTTTCATCTTCATGCACTACAAGACCTGCGGGTTTGTTTACAAGCAGGATATTTTCATCTTCATATACAATTTCAAGGTGCGGCTTTACTTGCAAAAATGCTTGTTCGGCGGGTTTTTCGTCAAAAAATTCATCTTTGATGTAGAATTTGATTTCGTCACCTTCGCTAAGTTTAAACCCCTCTTTCACATGCTTGCCGTTTACTTTAACGCAATCTTTGCGAAGCGATTTGTAAATCAGGCTTTGCGGCATGGAGGTAAACATTTTGCTCATATAGCGGTCAATGCGTTGTCCTGCATCATTTTTGTTTACAATAACGGTCCTCATGGCTAACCTTTCAAAATCTTATTATTATGTTTGTAATTATAATCATTTAACGAAAAACTGTCAAGTGTAGGCGTTGACAAATGTATGTAAAATTTGGTATAATATGCGCATTGGTTCAATATCAAACAGTTGCATTGAAACTATAATGCAGGGGGTATATAAAATGGAATGGATGCAGGTCGGAATTGAAACGCTAAATACCGGAATTGATCCGGTTTGCGGCATGTTATATGCAATGGACATTACCGGAACTGAAATTGAAGATGCTGAGGATTTTACGACGTTTTTGGAAGAAAATACACAGTATTGGGATTATGTCGATGAAGAACTGATGGAGCGTGCGCATGCGCCGACGGTTGTAAAAGTGTATTTAAAAGATAATGACCACGGCAAAGCGCAACTGGCGCAAATCAAGGCGCGACTTGCGGAATTGAAAGCGGAGGATACGCAAGGCCTGCTGGGCAAATTGAGTGTAACCGTAAACAATATGAAAGAACAGGATTGGGGAGAGAATTGGAAACAGTTTTACAAACCGCTCAAACTCGGTCGTAAAATGTTAATTCGTCCGGAGTGGGAAACGGTTGAGGATACGGAGGGCAGGATTGTATTTACAATCAATCCGGGTATGAGTTTTGGTACGGGTACGCATGAGAGCACCCAGCTTTGCTTAGAGAGTTTAGAGAACTATTTGAATCCGGATGACAGCGTGCTTGACCTTGGTTGCGGTAGCGGCATTTTGTCTGTCATGGCGATGCTTTTGGGTGCGAAAGATGCGTTTGCGGTGGATATTGATCCGAATGCCGTAAAAATTGCAGAAGAAAACGCCCGAAAGAATAATATAGATTCAAACTTATATACAACAGCAGCAGGTAATGTGCTTACGGATGAGGCACTGATTGCAACCATCGGCAAAAAGAAATATGATGTTGTTTTGGCAAATATCGTCGCGGATGTAATTATCGGCTTGTCGGATTTTGCTTACGATGCGCTTTGCGATGGCGGTGTTATGATTACGTCCGGCATTATTCATGCGCGTTTGGATGAGGTGGAAACTAAGCTTAAACAAAGCGGTTTTACTGTGCTGGAGATACACAAAAAGGGAGAATGGGCTGCGATCGTCCTGAAGAAGTAGGGGTAAATTATGCCGAAGTTTTTTGCTGAAAAAGAAAATATTACAGATTCGACCATTCTGCTGGACGGAGAAGAGGCAAAACATATTTTGCGCGTGCTTCGCATGCAGGTCGGAGATTGTTTGACTGTGTGTGACGGCGAGGGCATGGATTATGAGGCTGAAATAGAAAAAACAGAAAAGAATTTTTTAACGGCCAGAATTCTCGAAAAGAAACCTTCTCCGGCAGAAAGCCGCGTTAAAATCACGCTTTTTCAATGTTTGCCCAAGGCATCCAAGATGGAATATGTGATTCAAAAATGTACAGAACTCGGAATTTATAAAATTATTCCTTGCATTTCCGAGCGATGTGTTGTAAAATTAAATAGTGAAGCAGATGCAGAGAAAAAAGTCGAACGTTGGCAATCTGTTGCAAAAGCTGCGGCGAAGCAATCGGGGCGCGGCATACTGCCTCAAGTAGAAACTCCCGTTACTTTTGCAGAGGCCGTAAAAATGCTCGGTCAGTATTCTCTTGCGTTTATACCATATGAAAATGAGCGTGATGTTACGCTTAAAACGCTGCTTCGCGATGCACAAGCTTTGAAAGATGCGGCGTTTATCATAGGTCCGGAAGGCGGTTTTGCACCGCAGGAAATTGAACTTGCGTTGAAAAACGGGATTCGACCGGTGACGCTCGGTTCGCGCATATTGCGCACGGAGACAGCCGGTGAGGCGGTTGTGTCCATGATGAATTACGAATTTGAATTGTAAGCTGAATAGCAGATATAGGAGGAAAGACCCAAATGAAGAAAACATTTTACAACTGTTCCAAAGCAGAGCGCCAGGAAAAAATTTCGAACAGAATGCTCATTAGTTTCGGCGGAGCGATGGTTGGCCTTTTGGCTTGTTATCTGATGTACCGCGTTGCAAGAGGTGAGTTTGGCGCTGCAGCAATCGGAAACTATAATCTGATTATGCTTATTGCTTTTATCTTGTTTGTGATTTTAAGTATCGGCTGTTATGTGATTTCTTTGTTTGACAGAATCAAGCCGGAAAGCAAACTTGCGAAACTGCAGGTGAGAGAACGTGCAAGAAACTACGGACATGCGTTCTTGGCAGCTGCGGCGATCAGCTTCTATGTGAACTTTGCGTTCTATACACGTTGGCTGCCGATGGAAAGTGCACCGGTTGTAATCGGTTTTTTGAAAAACATTGTTAAGTCATTCCACGTTGTATTCTGGGCACTCGGAATTTATGCAGTTGGCACGGTTGTGTATCATATGTATTTATATTACGGTAAAAAGTGGTAATTTAAAGCATCCGCAGCAAAAGTTGCGGATGCTGTTTTGTATTATTCGATTTCTGCGCCTGAAAGAGTGACAAGGGTGCGTTTGGGTGCATCCTTTGCGTTTTCCCATGGCAAGTCTTTATTGCGATAGTCAAACTTCAATATAAATCGGTCAATGTCTGATTTTAATTCGTTTAAATGTGTCTGTTCGATGCGGGTAAGATGCTTTAAAAATTCTAAAGCATCGGCATCGTCTAAAAATTTCGTTGCACTTTTGGCTAAAAGCCCGTAGTGTTCTAAACAAAAGCACTTTGTTTTAGAAAATTTTTCTTTAAATGCATTATCATTTTTCCACATATAAAACATTGTGTCGACATATCTGGAAAAGGTTTCTTCTACATGGTTGCATATAACACAATTTTTCGTTACGCCGCCGGTGGCGCGGGAGAGCAGAAGCGCCGTGCCGTACAGACTCGAATCCGACTTTTTAAAGATGCTCTTCTTTTTAGAAATGTTCGCAGGCAACTGGTCGGCGCGGGAGGAAAGATTTTGGATGATTTCCTCCAGATGCGTTTGCAAAACCAATGCAAGACTTAACTTGTTTTCTTGTTTAAATAACATTTCGTAGTGTTGCTTACAAAAGCCGTCTTTGTTGGTCAAAACGCGAATGTCCGGCTCCATCATTGCGGGACCGAGCATGTACTTTACGCGTGCGTTTTCGAGTTTACGAATCATAGTGCAAAAAGGACATCCGTCCGTTTCATCAAATGCTTCGTTTACGGGTATTGTATATATTTTTTCCTTCATTTTTCATCACCTGCCATCTATTTTAACATAAAACCTCAAAAAAGCAAAGCAAAATCAAATGAAAGGTTGATTTTTATTTGTTTATATGGTAAAATTTCGTTTGAATCTATTTTGGAGTTGAATAATCATGAGTGAAAGAAATGTTTATGACGTACTTTTAGAGCGCGGTTTGATTGCGCAGACAACACATGAAGCTGAAATCAGAGAACTTCTCGGCAAAGAGAAGGTAACGTTTTATATCGGCTTTGACCCGACGGCGGACAGTTTGCATGTCGGTCATTTTCTGCAGATGGTGGTAATGCGCCACATGCAGCTTGCAGGGCACAGACCGATTGCACTTGTCGGTGGCGGTACCGGCATGGTCGGCGACCCGTCCGGCAGAACGGATATGCGCCAGATGATGACAAAAGAAACAATTGAGCATAACTGCGAGTGCTTTAAAAAGCAACTTTCCAGCGTGGTTGATTTTTCGGACGACAAAGCCATTATGGTCAACAATGCAGATTGGCTTCTGGAACTCAACTATGTTGATTTCTTGCGCGATATCGGCGCATGTTTTTCGGTAAATAAGATGCTGACGGCGGAGTGCTTTAAGCAAAGACTTGAAAAGGGTCTTTCTTTCTTAGAGTTTAACTATATGTTAATGCAGAGCTATGACTTCTTAATGCTCTCGCGCAAATATGATTGTAAGATGGAGCTCGGCGGTGATGACCAGTGGAGCAACATCCTTGGCGGTATTGACCTTTGCAGACGTAAAGATCAAAAGCAGGTTTACGGTATGACCTTTACGCTTCTGACCAACAGTGAAGGCAAGAAGATGGGTAAGACGCAAAGCGGTGCGGTGTGGCTTGACCCGGTAAAGACTACGCCGTATGATTTCTACCAGTATTGGAGAAATGTAGATGATGCGGATGTCATTAAGTGCTTGAAACTTCTTACGTTCGTACCGATGGAAGAAATCAACGAACTCGCTAAACTTGAGGGTCAGGAACTGAATAAAGCAAAGAAGCTTCTTGCGTACGAGGTAACAACCCTTGTGCACGGCAAAGAAGAGGCAGATAAAGTGAGTGCGGCAGCAGAAGCTGTATTTGGCGGCGGAGATGCGGCCAATATGCCGTCTACAGCGTTGAATGCAATTGAAGTCGGCGACAGTATTGGCATTTTGGATTTGCTTTTGGCGGCACAGTTGATTCCGTCTAAAGCGGAAGGCAGACGTCTTGTACAGCAGGGCGGCATCAGCCTTGACGGCGAAAAGGTAACAGATGCGGCTTTGGTGATTGAAGCAGCGCGTCTTGCCGGCGACGGTATAGTTGTTAAGAAAGGCAAGAAAGTATTCCAAAGAATTACGATAGAGTAAGCGAGGGATTTGTATGAGTATGACGGATGAAATTTTTATCCGGATGTGCAAGGACGTTTTGGAAAACGGCACGGATTGTAATGATAAGGTGCGTCCACACTGGGAGGACGGTACGCCTGCATATACCAGAAAAAAATTCTGTGTTGTAAACCGATATGACTTACAAAAAGAATTTCCGCTTTTAACATTACGCCCGATTAATTTTAAAGGTGCAATCGATGAAATTTTGTGGATTTGGCAGAAGAAGTCAAATAATATTCACGATTTAGCAACCCATATCTGGGATAGCTGGGCGGATGAAAACGGAAGCATCGGTAAAGCGTATGGCTATCAGCTCGGTGTGAAACATCAATATAAAGAAGGCGAGTTTGACCAGGTCGACCGTGTGCTGTATGATTTAAAACATAATCCTTCGAGCCGTCGTATCATGACAAATTTGTATAACCATGCGGATTTGTCGGAAATGGCGCTTTATCCGTGTGCTTACTCTATGACTTTTAACGTAGCAGATGGAAAACTCAATGCGATTTTAAATCAGCGTTCCCAGGATATTTTGGCTGCAAATGCTTGGAATGTTTGTCAGTATGCAGCGCTTGTGATGATGTTTGCTCAGGTTTCGGATTTAGAACCGGGTGAATTCGTACATGTCATTGCGGATGCACATATCTATGACAGACATATGGATATTGTAAGAGAATTGATACAGCGGCCGACACATGCGGCGCCGACGTTGAAAATCAATCCGGAAATCAAGAATTTCTATGATTTTACCGTGGATGATTTTGTTCTTGAAAATTATGAGACCGGTGAGAAAATCGGAAAAATTCCGGTGGCGATTTGAGGTTTGACTATGAAACTGATTGTAGCGGCAGATAAAAATTTCGGTATTGGTAAAGACGGGGCAATTCCGTGGCGCTTACGCGCGGATTTAATGTATTTTAAAGAAAAGACGCTCGGGCATGCTGTAATTATGGGCAGAAAAACACTTGAATCCTTACCGGGCGGAAAACCGCTCAAGGACAGAGTGAATATCGTTTTAACACGCGATGAAGCATATGCGCCGGAGGGCGTCGTTGTTTGTCATAGCGCTGAAGAGGTACTGGCGCTGCCGGAAGCAAAGGATGCATTTGTCATTGGCGGCGAAAGCATTTATAAAGCATTTTTGCCGTATTGCGCTGAAGCACTGGTTACAAAGGTGGACGGCGAATTTGACGTGGATACCTATATGGAAAACCTGGACTTGCTTGAAAACTGGCGTATGAGCAATGTCGGAGAGTCTCAAGAAGAAAACGGCCTGGGCTTTTGCTTTACAGTTTATGAAAATATGGATGTTTGTCCAATGCCGGCGCAGGAAATAATTGAAAATATTTCTTGCGTGCAACTTGGTTGGTATGCAGATGAGTTTGATGCCGATGTGAAAATTTCACTTCTGCAGTCTTGCGGTATCGTTGCTTTCAAGCGTTTCGGCGGCTCGAGTGCGGTTGCAAAACTGGCTTGTGGCGGCTCGAATTTGGGCGTTTTCATCTATGTGAGTTCTACACAGTATGCGGAAGCAAAAGCAATTTTGGATGCGCCTTTTGATGAAAGCGAGATGGAGGAGGAAGAGGTATGAAGGAAGTCTTCCTCTATACGGACGGTGCTTGCAGCGGCAACCCCGGTCCGGGTGGCTACGGTGCGATTTTAGTTTATAACGGGCATGAAAAAGTGATTTCTGCCGGCTATAAAACCACCACAAATAACCGCATGGAATTGCTTGGCGTAATTGTCGGACTTTCCGTGCTGAAAGAACCCTGTGTCGTTCAATTGTATACGGATTCTAAATATGTTTCGGAAGCAATTGAAAAAGGCTGGGCTGTCAGCTGGCGGGATAACGGATGGCGCAAAAAAGACAAAAAGCCGGCCAAAAATCCGGATTTGTGGGAGCAACTGTTAGAATTGCTGGAAAAACACAAGGTTGAAATTCATTGGCTGAAGGGTCATGCCGGGCACGAATACAATGAACGTTGTGATCAATTGGCCGTGGCGGCATATATGAGCGAAAATCTTTTGGAAGATGAAAATTATGAAGCATAAAAGAGCGAAAGTTATGTCTTTCGCTCTTTTATTTGTTGCGTATTTTGTTGAAAAAAACTTTTAAAAGTTTACTGCATTCGTTTTCAAGAACACCGCCGAAGACAACGGTTTCGTGATTAAATAACCCAGGGACAAACAAATCAGTCTTTGAACCGCATGCACCGGCTTTTTCGTCGCGCGCGCCGAAATACAGATTGCGTATGTGACTTTGCAGGATTGCGCCTGCGCACATCGCGCAAGGCTCTAATGTTACATACAAGTCACAACCATCCAAATGCCAACTGCCTATATGTTTTGCGGCGTTTTCAATTGCATTGATTTCTGCATGTCCGGATATTTTGTTTTCGTTTTCGCGCGTATTGTGCCCGCGGCCGATAATATTGTTTTTGTATACAACCACGGCACCGATGGGTGCTTCGCCGTTGACAGCGGCAAGATTTGCTTCTTCGAGTGCTGCTAACATGAATTTTTCGTTAAATGCCATAAATCAAACCTACTTATCGTATTTACTTTAAACTTTTTGACGTGATTTCGGTGTATTCTCTAATGGAATCAGCATAGCGTTCTAAAAGCTGCTGTGCCTTCTATGATGAAAGAGTTCTTCCGTATAACACAAGCATATTATAATTTAAAAAATCCCGGATACTTTCGTAACCGGGATTTTTGATGGCGTGCCGCAGAAGATTCGAACTCCCGACCTTTTGATCCGTAGTCAAACGCTCTATCCAGCTGAGCTAGCGGCACATTTGTTTTGTCAACGTGAAATATTATAACACATGAAAAACGCTTTGTCAATCAAAAAAATGAGAAAAAATTATTAAAATTCACTATCATTTTGCTTTCTTTTATGTTATAATTGTATATAAACGTGTCTAAAGGGGGGTGTTTTTGTGACGGATAACATGAAAAACAAGGTTTTCCTGGTGGATAAAACGTTTGTAAAAGAGAATATGCTGGATTTAAGCGATGCAAGTTTAAAGGTGTATCTGTACGCAAAATGCCTCGCGGATGAAAACGGCGGTGAAGTTGCCTGCGATGCACTTTATGAAATTTTCGGCGACAAAGACTATGTGCAGGAAGCCTTGCGTGATTTAGTGCGTAGAGGGTGTTTGCTTGTCAGCAAAAACTCGATTGTGACTTTTGCGTTGCAAAATGACAAACCTAAATATAATAATGTCGAAGTTTCGCAGAGTGTTCGTTCGGATACACAGCTTCAAATGTTGATGCAGGCGGCAGAGCAGGTGCTCGGCAAGATGCTTACGGCATCAGCTGCGGAGACGCTTTACGGCATTTATGACTGGCTCGGTATGCCCGTGGAGGTTATCTTAAAACTTTTGGAATACTGTGTCGGTATCGGGAAAAAAAGCATGGCTTATATTGAAAAGGTAGCAATTACATGGCAAAAAGAAGGCATTGTAACATTGCAGGCGGCGCAGGAACATATTGAAAACGAGAATAAGAAAAGAAGCTATGCATATAAAGCAAAGCGGATTTTCGGCATCGAAAACAGAAATTTAACCAGCAAAGAAGAAGAGTTTGTGCGTAGATGGATGGCGATGGGGGTTAGTGAAGCGTTGCTTGCGTTTGCGTTCGATTATACGGTGGACAATACCGGTAAACTTGCCTTGGCTTATATGGATAAGGTGCTTTGCGCATGGGTGCAGTCAGGAGTGAAGACTCCGCAACAGGCACAGCAATATATGGAAGAATATAAAAAAGAAAATGTTCCGGTGAAAAAGGAAAGGTCGGGGATATCGACAAAAGGTAAACCGTCCGTTTTCAGCGGGGATAAATATGATTATGATGAAATCAGGCGGAAAGCTCGAGAGAAAATCCGTCGTAAAATCGGAAAGGAGTAATCATGGCTTTTGAAAGTTCGCTTTACGAAGAAATATTAAAAGATTATGAAACGCAGCGCATGATGCATAAGCGTGAACGAGAGCAGCGTCTGGCGCAGGTGTACGCACTGGATGCGCGATTGGAAGAACTTGACGCACAAATGCAGACCGTTGGCGCACAGGCAATGATGTCGATTTTGGAAAAACCGGCTGAGGCAAAATCTATTTCGGAAAGGATGAAGTCTCAGATTGCACAGCTTACAAAAGAACGCGAACAAAGGTTGGCGATGCTCGGCTTCACAAGGGATTATACGAATTTGCATTTCAATTGTAAAATTTGCGAGGATACCGGATATTGTGAAGGAAAAGCATGTGATTGCTTGCGCAATGCGGCGGCAAAGCTGGCGAGAAAACGCGCGGATATAGCACCCATGTTGCAAGACCAGAACTTTGCTCGTTTCGATCTTTCGTTGTTTTCTGAAGAGAACAAAGAACTTATGTGCGAAAACTTGAGCTTGGCTAAAGATTTCGTCAATGAGTTTCCAAACGATGCAAACCTTCTTTTCTATGGCGATACCGGATGTGGAAAAACCTTCCTTTCCTCGTGCATCGCAAATGCGCTTTTGGAAAAGAATGTGCATGTTGTTTACAAAAGTGCGGTACGGCTGTTTGCGGATTATATAGATTATGTGTTCAATCGCGGTGATAGCACCGGCATCAAAAATGAACTTGAACGTGTTATGCATGCAGAATTGTTGATTATTGATGATTTGGGGACGGAAGCGATAAATCAACACACCATTTCTTATTTGTTCCAGCTAATCAACGAGCGCGGTATGCAGAAACGGCCGACAATCATAAATACGAATTTAACACTCGATGAAATTGGGGCTTTGTATTCTAATCGTATCAGTTCGCGTTTGCTTGAGCAGTACGAAATGGTCGAGTTTGCGAATGAGGATATCCGTTTAAAGAAACAATTATAATGTGTTAAGGGGATGCGTTGTGCTTATAGATGAACGCAGAAGGGTAGTTGTTTGGGATGAATTCAAGGCGAAAGTGATGCATTTAATGATATGGCGGTGACTGACGTGCCGTTTGTGCCGCTATACGTGCCGGATGGTTCGGATGTTCAAATATTTGTGTTGGATTCTTTTTTAGAAATAAAAAAACATAAAAAGTCACTATATTTTTTAAAAAAAGTATTGACAAAGGATGGTTTCGCTGTTATAATTTTATAGGTCGGTTGGTTTAGAAGACCGGATTGTATTGTGCGGGTGTAGTTCAATGGCTAGAATCCCAGCCTTCCAAGCTGGTCGTGTGGGTTCGATTCCCATCACCCGCTCCAACGCTTATGTGCCTGTAGCTCAGTCGGATAGAGCAACTGCCTTCTAAGCAGTAGGTCCGGGGTTCGAATCCCTGTAGGCACGCCACAAACGAGTGTCTCGGCTCATTTTCCCGAGGCACATCGTTTGTTTATATATTTCCTATGGTGGGTATAGCTCAGTTGGTTAGAGCGCCAGATTGTGGCTCTGGAGGCCGTCGGTTCGAATCCGACTATCCACCCCACATTTTACTTTTGTGATGATGGGATGTAGCCAAGTCGGTAAGGCACCAGATTTTGATTCTGGCATTTCGTAGGTTCGAGTCCTGCCATCCCAACCAACCCCTTTTAATATGGTCCATTAGCTCAGCCGGCAGAGCACTTGACTTTTAATCAAGGTGTCCCGCGTTCGAATCGCGGATGGATCACCAGAAAAAAGACTATTCTTCGGAATAGTCTTTTTTCAACGAAATAAATCCTGCGGATTTGTGAAATGCACTTCGTGCGTGAAATATTGCTTCGCAATGTGAAATACGCCTGTGGCGTGTGATAAAAGGATTTATTTCATTTCACAGAAACCGTAAGGTTTCTATTTCATAATTTAATCAGTAAATTATTTCACATCAACGAAGTTGATATTTCACTAAAACACCTTGCATCTAAACCATTCGGCTCTTCCAAATGCCCCGTATATCTGTACGGGACTTTTAACTATTTGATGATAAACATATAAAGAAAAAGCGCACTAAATTTTAGTGCGCTTTTGCATTGGTTATATGCCATCTGGCAATTGTATAACGTTATCTGGCTGGCTTGGTTGTTGTGGTTGTTGTGTATCTGTTGACGGAATCGGTATTTCTTCTGCCGGAGGAACAATGGTTTCCGGCGTTGTTTCCGGTGATGTCACACCGCCGGCTTCTGGATTGTTTTCTACAGTATCGGTAACCGGAAGAGCGTGCTCGCCGTTACACACGGCTGTTGGTGCAGTGCCACGTTTGAAACATTCATATACCGGCTCACAAGTCGCACCGGGCTGCTTTCCTGTTTCGCTGCATACACTGACTTTCTGTATACCGCCGGGAATTGCGAACGTTTTCTTTGGCTGAGTGGCACTGATTGTGTTCATAACATTTTTCCATACCGGTGTACAAGGGTGGTAGCTTAAAAAGCTCAAGGATTTCGGATTATCATATCCATACCACACTACACCGGTATAATATGGTGTAAATCCAACATACCATCTGTCTTTTTCGTCGTCTGTCGTACCCGTCTTACCGCCGGACGGCATCCCACAGGGAAGTCGCGCTGTTGTACCGGTACCGTTAGTTACAACACTTTCGAGCATGGATGTAACCATATAAGCCGTTGTGTCGCTCATTGCGATTTTGCTGTTTGGCTTGTTTTCTAACAATACATTGCCGTCGCTGTCTACGACCTTAGTATAGGTATACGGTTTGTTGTACACGCCGCCGTTTGCAAAAGCTGCGTAAGCTGCTGCAACTTCAATTGGTTTTGCACCATCCGTCAGACCGCCGAGAGAAAGTGAACTTAAGTTTCTGTCGGAGAACACTTTACCGTCGCGCGTTTCTTTGTCTACCAATGTCGTTAGTCCGAGCTTGTCCGTAACGAATTTATAGGAATAGTCTACGCCTACGTCTTGCAGTACGCGTACGGCAGGGGTGTTCATGGATTCTTTGAGTGCTGTACGTGCAGTTACCGTGCCTTTGTAACCGGCATAGTAGTTGGACGGTTTCCAGCCATTGACATCTATTGGAGCATCCAAAACAAGCGACGATGGGGAAATAATCCCTTTTTCGATTGCCGGACCATATACGCCGAGCGGTTTCATCGTAGAGCCGGGTTGGCGAAGTGCCTGTGTTGCACGATTGAAAATTCGATTTTGCTTCTTTTGACCGATGCCGCCGACGATGCCTTTTACAGCGCCGGTCTTATTATCGATTATGACCATGGCGGATTCCGGTTTTATGTTGCCGGGCGCTGCGGGGAAACTGTTCGGGTTTTCATATACGGCTTCCATTGCGTCCTGTACGTCAGGGTCGATGGTTGCGTAAATTTTAAGTCCGCTGCTGTAAACAATTTGTTCGGCCAGTGCTTCCGAGTAACCTTTTTGTTCCATCAAGTCATTGATTACATTTCGTATGATTTCGTCAACAAAATAGGATTGAACAGGAGAATTGTCAGTCTTTCCTTCGACGCCGAATGTGATTTTTTCTGCCAGGGCTTCGTCATATTCTTCCTGTGTGATTTTTTCGAGATTCAACATTTTTTCGAGAATGATTTTTTGCTTATCTAAAGTGTTGTCCGGATTGCGAAGCGGATCGTAGTAACTCGGATACTGGGTGATGCCGGCGATGCAAGCGCATTGCGCCAAAGACAATTCGCTTACATCTTTGCCAAAATATCGGTTGGAGGCAGATTGTACACCGTAACAGTTGTTTGCAAGGAAAATTGTATTTAAATACATTTCCAAAATCTGCTGCTTGGACATTTCGCGCTCGAGTGCAATTGCACGTGCCATCTCGCGGATTTTACGCAAAGGGCTGGCGTCGCGGTCATTGGTTAAGTTTTTTACCAGCTGTTGCGTTATGGTACTGCCGCCGAAAGAACTAGAGCCGCTGAAGATATATTGAAGCGTAGCTTTTGCAGTACGGGGGATATCTACACCGCCATGGCTTTCAAAACGCTCATCCTCAATTGCAACGAAGGCATCCTGCATATATTGCGGGATGTCCGTAATATCTGCCCATATGCGGTTTTGGGATTGGTACAGATGTGTAAGTTCGTGGGATATCCCGTTGTCGTCGGTATAATATACGGTTGAAGACAGGTTTAAACTGATCATGCTTGCATCAAAACTGTCTGCGCCGAACAATCCGAAGAAACTGATGGCGAACACACCGCCGATGAGCATAGTAATGACCAATAATGTAGCGACAAATACGCTAAGAAACAGCCTTAAGCTTCTTTTCATAACAAAACGCCTCCTAAAGCCTAGTAAAAGAACATTGTGTATAAAGATATTTAGGACTTAACATTAACATCATTATACCATAATGGAAGCAATAAAATATTACATTTATGTTAAAAGAGGGTAAAAGTACGTTAAATTGTGTAAAAAAGTTAAAAAATACCTTGTAATTTGATTTTGTGTGTGTTATAATACATACGTAAGATATAGTATACGGACAAAAGAGTGGGCAAACAACCCGCTCTTTTGTATTGTATACCATAAAAAGGAGGATATGCCGATGTCAAAGACGGAGGAGCTTGTATATGCACTGGCGGAGCCTTTTGCAGCTGAGATTGACTGTGAGGTTTTAGAAGTGGAATATAAAAAAGAAGGTACGGATTATTTTTTGCGCGTATATCTTGACCGCGAAACCGGTGTTGACATGGATGCATGTGCATATGTATCCGAGCGTTTAAGTGCGGCTTTGGATGCAGCTGATCCGATAAAAGACGCCTACTTTTTGGAAGTTTGTTCACCGGGCATTGACAGAGCACTGAAACGAGATAAGGATTTTGTGCGTTTTGCAGGTCGCAAGGTGGACGTTAAACTTTATGCGACAAAAGACGGCTTAAAAGAATTTTGCGGAGTTTTGTTGGAAAAAGACGGCGATGTGGTAACTGTGGAACATGAAGGAAAAACCGTATGCTTCAATACCGAGGAAGCTGCGTTTATTAAATTGGCAATAGAATTTTAAGATAGGAGTGGTTGGAAAAATGAAGAAGAATGCAAAAAAAGTAAACAAGGGTGAAGAATTGATGGCAGCAATTTGTGCCATCAGCGCAGAAAAAAATATTCCGCAATCGGTGCTTATTGATGCGTTGGAAGCGGCATTGATTTCTGCATACAAGCGTAATTTCTCTGCGGCGCAGAATGTGTTGGTGGATATCAACAGAGAAAATGGTGATATTCGTGTTTATGCGCAGAAGGAAGTTGTTGAACAAGTAGAGGATGCACTTGTTCAAATCAGTGTAGAAGATGCAAAAGCATACCACGGTACTTATAACATCGGTGATACTGTGAATATTGAGGTGACACCTGCGGATTTCGGCCGCATTGCTGCGCAGGCGGCGAAAAACGTTGTTACGCAGCGTATTCGCGAAGCTGAACGCAACAACATTATGGAAGAATTTGCGGATAAGGAAAACAATATCATTACAGGTGTTATTCAGCGCATTGAGAAAGGCAAGGTATTTTTGGCTGTTGGCAGCACGGAAGCTTTACTTTTGCCTGCAGAACAAGTGCCGGGTGAGCAGTATAATTTTCACGATCGCTTAAAGGTTTATGTATTAAAGGTTGAAAGCGGTGCAAAGGGCGTATCTATTTTGGTGTCCCGTTCTAACCCGGGTTTGGTGAAAAAGTTGTTTGAAGCCGAGGTGCCGGAAATTGCACAGGGCATCGTTGAAATCAAGGGAATTTGCCGTGAAGCAGGTTCCAGAACAAAGATTGCGGTAGTTTCTAATGATGAAAGCGTGGATGCACAAGGCGCCTGCATCGGTGCACAGGGCAGACGTGTACAGATTATCTGCGATGAAATCGGCGGTGAAAAAATTGACATTATCCGTTACAGCGAAGATCCGGCAACGTATATTGCGGCTAGTTTGAGCCCGTCTGAGGTTGTCAGTGTGGATGTGGATGTTGAAAATAAGTCTGCATTCGTTGTTGTGCCGGATACGCAACTTTCCCTGGCAATTGGTAAAGCCGGACAAAATGCAAGACTGGCGGCAAAATTGACCGGTTGGAAGATTGATATTAAGAGCGAAAGTGCTGCAAAGGAAGAGGCGTAAGTTTAGGAGGTATTTTTATGATAAGTAAAAAAATACCCGAGCGCATGTGTGTTGTGTGTAGAACGCATAAAGATAAACGTGATTTGTTGCGTGTTGTATATCATAAAGAAGAAGGCCTTTTGATTGATACAACCGGAAAGAAAAACGGGCGCGGTGCATATATTTGTAAGGATATTGCCTGCGTGGAAAAGGCCGAAAAGAGCGGTGCGTTGCAAAGAGCGTTTAAGCGTGATGTGGACAAGGCATTTTATGCACAAATCAGAAAGGAAATTACAGAGCATGAATAAACAGGATAAAGTCTTATCCATGGTTGGCCTTGCAAAAAAAGCAGGCAAACTTGCTGCGGGAAGTTTTTTGGCCGAAAAGGCGGTCAGGGACGGATGGGCACAACTGTTAATTGTTGCTGAAGATGCTGCACAAAATATTAAGAAGAAATTTTCGAACAGCAGCGCATACTATGAGATAGACTATATGGAATACGGCACAAAAGAAACGCTTGGACATTTTACGGGATATGAAAATATAGCTGTAGTGGCAATTACAGATGCGGGACTTGCCAAAGCCATTGAAGAGAAGTACAGAATGCTTGAAAGTAAATAATCCAGTCAGCTTATGGCGGAACGGAGGTAGTATATGTTACAAAAAATCAGAGTACATGAAGTAGCAAAAGATTTGAAGTTAAAGAGCACAGATTTGCTTGGTTTGTTTAAATCCTACGGAATTGAACTTAAAAATCATATGGCGACGTTGGATGAAGCACAGTTGAGTTTGATTTTTGAGTATTATACGCAAATGTATGCCATTTCGGAAGAAACCGATTTGGAAAAACTTTTCGGCGATCTTTGGCCGAGTGCACAGCCGGAGAAGGCAGATGAAAAATCGCCTGCTAAAGAAAGCACTTCGACAAAAGCAGAAGAACCGGTAGAAGACAAGCCGATTGAACGTAAGATGCGTCATGTTGATACCAGACAAACCGTTGTGGACTTAGATAAACTGGACACGGAGCGCATAGAAGAACTCGTGCCGGAGAATGTTAAGAGCATGCAGCAATCGAGCGGTAAACAGAAGATTAAGAAGGCTGCACAGCGTCAAAAGGATACTAAAGTAAGTCAAAACAAGATGAAGGCGCCTGTAAAACAACAGATTGTTAAGCCACAAGAACTGATTGTCAGCATTCCGGACGAAATTTCTGTTGGCGAATTGGCAAACCGCATGCATAAGCCGGCGGCGGAAATTGTTAAAAAATTAATGATTTTAGGTATTATGGCTTCCGTAAGTCAGTTGATTGATTTTGATACGGCATCTTTGGTTGCGGAAGAACTTGGTGCAAAGGTTGAACGTGAAATCGTTTTGTCTGATGAAGATATATTGCTTCAGGAGTTTGAAATTGAGGATAAGGAAGAAGATTTACTCCCGCGTTCTCCGGTTGTGGTTGTAATGGGCCACGTTGACCATGGTAAGACCTCTCTTCTTGATGCTATCCGTGAAAGTAATGTAGCTGCGGGTGAAGCCGGCGGCATTACACAGCACATCGGTGCGCATCGCGTAAGAATTAACGACAGAGATATTACATTTTTGGATACACCGGGTCACGAAGCTTTCACGGCAATGCGTGCCCGTGGTGCATTGGTTACGGATATCGCAATTTTGGTTGTTGCGGCCGATGACGGTGTAATGCCACAGACCATTGAGGCAATTAACCATGCAAAAGCTGCGAATGTAAACATTATTGTAGCTGTAAACAAAATTGATAAAGATGGCGCAAATCCGGACAGAATTAAGCAGGAAATGACCGAGTATGGCCTCGTACCGGAAGAATGGGGCGGCGATACAATCTTTGTTGAGGTTTCTGCAAAACAGCGTACGAACATTGACGGCCTTTTGGAAATGGTATTGCTTACTGCGGATATTCAGGAGTTGAAAGCCAATCCGAATCGCCGTGCGAAAGGTACGGTTATTGAGGCACGTTTGGATCGTTCCAGAGGTCCGATTGCAACTGTATTGGTACAGAACGGTACTTTGAAGACTGGTGACATTTTGGTTGCCGGTACAACGGTTGGTCGTGTACGCGCGATGATGGATGATAAAGGTAGACAACTTAAGAGTGCAGGACCTTCCATACCGGTTGAGATTTTAGGCCTTTCCGAAACGCCGGATGGCGGCGATGTCTTCTATGCGGTTGATGATGAAAGAAGAGCAAAGGCTGTTGTAGAAAACAGAAGGTTTAAAGCAAAAGAAGAGCAGTTTAATGCCCGAAAGGTTGTATCTTTGGATAATCTGTTTGACCAGATTAATGAGGGCAACATGAAAGAACTCAATATTATCATTAAAGCAGACGTACAGGGTTCTGTTGAAGCTGTTCGTCAGTCGCTTGAGAAACTGTCTAATGATGAAGTCAGAGTTAGAACAATTCATGGTGGCGTAGGCGCGGTTAACGAAAGCGACGTTATGCTTGCGGCTGCATCCAATGCAATTATTGTCGGCTTTAATGTTCGTCCGGATACGGTCGCACGTGGTGCATATGAACGCGGTGATGTAGATATCCGTTTGTATCGTGTTATTTATGATGCGATTGAAGAAATCGAAGCGGCACTTAAGGGTATGTTGGATCCGAAATTTAAGGAAGCTTTGCTTGGTCACGCGGAAGTTCGTCAGGTATTTAAAGTTAGCAATGTCGGTGCAATTGCAGGTAGTTACGTTACGGACGGTAAGATTGCCAGAAATGCACAGGTGCGTATTGTACGTGACGGTGTGGTTATCCACGAAGGTGTACTCAATAGTTTGAAACGCTTTAAGGACGATGCAAAGGAAGTACAGAGCGGTTATGAATGCGGTATTGGTATCGAACGTTTTAATGATATCAAGGAAGGCGACGTAATTGAGTGCTTCATTATGGAAGAAATTAAGCAATAAGCATATTTGTTTGTTGTTTCTTCGGAGGTTGTTATGGCACAAAACAGAATTCATAAAATTAATGATCAGCTTATGCGCGAAATCAGTGTAATTTTGCGCGAACTGAAAGATAGCAGAATTCCGCTGATGACCAGTGTGGTTAAAGTCGATGCAACACAGGACTTGAGGTATGCAAAGGTATATGTGAGCATTATGGGCGACGAAACTGTCAAGAAAAATGCAATGCTTGCCTTGGAAAAAGCAGCCGGATTTGTGCGTCGTGAGGTTGGGATACGTATGAAAATACGTTATACGCCGGAACTTATATTTACACTTGATGATTCTATCGAGCACGGTGCTAAAATTAACCGTATTTTAAAAGATGTTTTGGGAGCGGATGCAGATGGAAATCAATAAAGATTTAAAAGCAATCGCTGATGCGCTTGCAAGTGCGCAGGATATTGCGCTTTTAAGTCACATTCATCCGGATCCGGACACGCTTGGTTCTTGCTTTGCATTAAAGCATGCACTGGAAAAAGAGGGCAAATGTGTTACAATATACGCAGATGCACCGTATCCGGAGAATTTGTCTTTTTTGTATGATGCGTATACGGTATATTCAAAGCCGGTTGCACATGAACTGTGCATGAGTGTGGATTGCGGTGATTTAAATCGCATCGGTGCGCGTGCGGCGCTTTTAGAGTCGGCGCAGGTTAGTGTAAATATTGATCACCATCCGACAAATACGAAATTTGCCCAGTTAAATTTTGTGCTACCGAACGCAGCTGCTACAGCGGAGATTGTAGAACGTTTGCGCGTAGCGATGAACATGGAGATAGACACGATTTATGCAACCCGTTTATATGCGGCACTTGTGGGAGATACTGGCGGTTTTCGCTATTCGAACACAAAACCGGAAACAATGTGCCTGGGCGCTAAAATGTTGGAGTACGGCGTTGACAATTGGTTTGTTTGCAAGACGATTTTTGAGGATATGCCGCTTGAAACAATACAGCTCCGTGGTGTGCTTGCAGGTCAGATGCGTGTACTGGAAGAAGGGAAAGTGTGCGCGGTTGTTTTGACGGAAGAATTGTGCAGGCAGTTTGGTTTGGATGCGGATGATGTGGATGAAATCGTCAGCATACCGCGTTCTGTTACCGGGTGTGAAGTTGCAGTTTCGTTTAAGGAAATGGGTAACTGTGTTAAAATCAGCTTGCGCAGCAGCACTTATGCGGATGTTTCCAAGGTTGCATTGAGCTTCGGTGGCGGCGGTCATAAGCGCGCGGCAGGTTTTGTGTTGGAAGGGAAACTGGATGAGGTAATCAAACGTGTTTTGGATGCGGCGTGTGCGGCTGTCAGGGAGAAGATATGAAACAGGACAAAAATATAAACGGTGTTGTGCTGATTCATAAACCAAAAGGTAAAACTTCGCACGATATGGTTAGTTTTGTGCGGAGATTGTTTGGCGTGCGCAGAGTCGGACATACCGGCACACTTGATCCGGATGCAACCGGTGTTTTGCCGATTTGTATCGGTATGGCAACGAAGGCATCGCAATATATTATGGATAGTGAAAAAGAATATGTTGCGCGAATTCAGTTTGGTTCAGCTACGGATACACAGGATGCGAGCGGTAAGGTTATTCATAGCGGAGCGGTTACACAATCGACAGAAGAAATTGAACGTGTAATACAGAGTTTTGTTGGTGAAATTGAGCAAATTCCGCCGATGTATTCTGCAGTCAAACACGACGGAAAAAAATTATACGAACTTGCGCGTGCCGGCATTGAGGTTGAAAGAAAACCACGCAAGGTTACGATACATAAAATTTATATATTTGAAATTGACCTTGAAACGAAAACGGCTTTGATTGAGGTGACTTGCAGCAAGGGAACGTACATTCGCACCCTGATTCACGATATCGGTGAGCGCCTTGGCTGTTATGCACACATGCTTTCGCTGATTCGCACAAAGAGCGGCGGATTTGTTTTAGATGATACATATACATGTCAGCAGCTTGAGCAGATGTGTTCGGAGAATATTCTTTCAGCGGCAGTTTTACCGACGGGGTCTATATTTAACAAATATCCGGCAATTGTACTTAATGCTGATAATACTCGCAGAGCGCGCAATGGCATTGCCATACGCAATTTAAGTATTGAAGTTGGTCAGCGTTACCGTGTGTACGCCGATGATGAGACGTTTTTATGTCTCTCTGTCGGTACGGAGAATGGATGCTTAAAGATGCTGACTTCTTTTTGGAGTGAATGATATGCTTGTTTACAAAACAAAATATCAAGATAAGACGCCATGTGTATTGGCACTCGGTTGCTTTGATACAGTGCATCTCGGGCATAAAAAGCTGATGGAGACAGCGCTTCTGTGTGCGCGCGAACAAAAATTACCCATGGGTATATATATGTTTGAAACCAGGCCGGCGCATATGCTTTGTGAAAGCGCAAAAGCGGATGTGTATTCTTCGAAGGAAAGAGAACATATTCTTGAAAGCATCGGCGTAAATTATGTCTATTACGAAGTTTTTTCGAAAGATTTTATGCAAATGTCTCCGGAAGAGTTTGTCCGATATTTAAAGAAAAAATTTAATGTGCAAACAGTAGTTGTCGGGTTTAATTATCGCTTCGGTAAAAACGCGGCAGGGGACAGTGTGTTGTTAAAAGAGATTTGTGCGCGGTATAATATCGAGGTGGTTGTAGTACCTGCGGTTTGTGACGCGCAAGGTGTGATTAGTTCTACACGTATTCGTCAATACCTTGAAGAAGGTGATATTCAGCGTGTAAACAGTTTGCTCGGACGTGAATATATCCTGAGCGGCGAAGTCAAAAAAGACCGTGGCGTTGGACGAGGACTTGGTTTTCCTACAGCCAATTTGGAAATTTCAAATAACTTGCTATTGCCGAAAAACGGTGTATATGCTACGATTGTTAGGGTGGGAAACGCGCTTTATCCAGCTGTAACCAATATTGGTACAAGGCCGACTTTCGGGCTTGATAAGCGAAGCGTTGAATCGCACTTGATAGGTTTTAACGGTGATTTATATAATCAAAATCTTAAAATTATGTTTTTTGCTTGTTTGCGCGAGGAAATTGCATTTAATGATGCAGAGGAACTTCAAAAGCAGATTTTATTTGATATTAATGCAACAAATAAATTTTTTTCAAAAATAAATTTGGAAACATTGAAAATATGACTTGAAAAACAGTAAAAAATATGAGAGAATAGGAACAGACATAAGACATAAGGAGGCGGCGAACTTGTCAGAAAAGATTATGAGCGTAATTCTTACGGCAAAAGAAAGCAAAGAAATGAAATCTGTGCATCCGACAGCGATGATTCCTGTATGCGGAAAATGTATGGCCGAATATGTCCTTGATGCTGCTTGCGGTGCGGGCAGCAAGACGAATGTTATGATTGTAGGTTATGGCGAAGAAGAGGTTCGTGCACATTTCAGTGATCGTGTGTTGTTTGAAACACAAACGAATCCGGTCGGAACGGCGGATGCGGTCCGCCATGCCTTGAAGCATATTGAAAATTTTGACGGTATTTGTCTTGTTTTACCGGCAGATGCGCCGTTGATTGAAGCGGATACGTTAGCAGAAGCAATTGAGTTTCATAAAGATTTAGAAAATGCAGCTACAATAATTACAGCGGTTGTGGATAATCCGGATGGTTATGGCAGAATTATCCGTAATAATGCGGGCGATGTTGTCGGCATAGTGGAGCAAAAAAATGCAGATGCATATGAACTGGAAATCGGTGAAGTGAATTCTTCGATGTATATTTTCAATGCAGCTGATCTGGTATATGCGCTTTCCCATATGGATGCGCTGTGTAACGGTGAAGATACAAATAATTTAATTCATACGTTGGATGTGTTAATTAAATCCGGACGTAAAGTCGGCGCGTTTGATACAGAAGATTCTAATTCTGTACTTGGCGTCAACGATCGAATTCAACTTTTTGAAGTTGAAGCGATTATGCGCTGGAGAATTAATTTTGAGCACATGTTAAACGGCGTGACGATTTTGGCGCCGGAGGCTACCTATATTGAGCCGGATGTTGAAATTGGCACGGACACTGTGATTTATCCGAACTGCCATTTGAAAGGCAATACCAAAATCGGCAAGCATGTCTGCGTTGGTGCAAATTCGATGATTACAAATTCGATCATTTGTGACGGCGTTGATATATTAAACTCGGTAATTGTGGATAGTTATATAGATAGTGGCACGCATGTTGGTCCATTTGCCTACCTTCGTCCGAACAGTAAGGTGGGACAAAATGTCAAAATCGGTGATTTTGTCGAAATCAAAAATGCGACGATTGATGACGGTACGAAAATCTCGCATCTCACTTACGTCGGTGATTCTGATGTCGGCAAACGCGTGAATTTCGGCTGCGGATGTGTAACTGTCAATTATGACGGCAAGAAAAAGTATCGTACGGTCATTAATGACGACGCTTTTATCGGCTGTAACACGAACCTCGTTTCTCCTGTAACCGTACAGGAAGGGGCGTACATTGCTGCGGGTTCAACAATTACAGAGGATGTACCTGAAAAAACACTTGCAATCGCACGTGCTCGACAGGTAAACAAAACGAATTGGAAAGACAGGAGGAGCAAGTAACAAATGATTGCGCATGGTAAGAACATTAAGATTTTTTCTGCAAACTCCAACCCGGAGTTGACGGCGAAAATCGCAGACATTCTCGGGGTGCCGGTGGGCGATTCCAAAGTAACAAAATTTAGCGACGGTGAGATTTCTGTAACCTTGAACGAGACCGTTCGCGGTTCAGATGTATTTGTTGTACAGTCCACCAATGACCCGGTAAATGATCATTTGATGGAACTTTTGATTATGATTGATGCACTGAAGCGTGCATCCGCGGGTCGCATTACAGCTGTTCTGCCGTATATGGGCTATGCAAGACAGGATAGAAAAGCGAAAGCAAGAGATCCGATTTCAGCTAAACTTGTTGCTGATTTAATCACTACGGCAGGTGCAGACAGAGTGCTTACAATGGACTTGCATGCTGCGCAAATTCAGGGCTTTTTCAACATCCCTGTAGACCATCTTCTCGGTGTGCCGATTTTGGCTCCGGTCTACATTGACAGATTTGGCATGAACTCTGAAGATTTGGTTGTTGTTTCTCCGGACCTCGGCAGCGTTACACGTGCGAGAAATTTTGCGAACAGATTGGATTGCCCGCTTGCGATTATTGATAAGAGAAGACCGAAGGCGAATGTTTCTGAAGTTATGAATATCATCGGTGATATTAAGGGTAAGACAGTCATCCTCGTTGATGATATGATTGACACTGCCGGTACGATTGTGAATGGTGCAAAAGCATTAATGAATTTTGGTGCAAAAGAAATCTATGCATGCTGTACGCACGGCGTGCTTTCGGGTCCGGCAATGGAGCGTATTGCCGATTCGCCGATTAAGGAACTCCTTGTTCTTGACACCATTCAAATGCCGGAAGAAAAGAAGATTGATAAGATTAAGTTTGCTTCTGTTGCTCCTGTATTTGCTGAAGCTATCAGCAGAATTTATCAGGATGTTTCCGTAAGTCCGCTGTTTGACTAATTGATTTGAGTACATATTTAAAAAGGTTAGGTAGTTATTGCCTGACCTTTTTGTTGTAAAAAGGAGGAGCGATATGTATTTAGTTGCCGGTCTGGGTAACCCAGGTGATAAATATAGAATGACACGCCATAATATCGGATTTGAAACGCTGGATTATTTGGCCGATTTCTATCATACAAAAATTAACAAAATTAAACACAAAGCGCTTTTGGGTGAGTGTAGCATTGCTGGGGAAAAAGTCTTGCTTGCAAAACCGCAGACTTTTATGAATCTGAGTGGCGAAAGCATTCGTGAAATTGCGTCGTTTTATAAAATTCCGCCCGAAAATATTATAGTGATTTATGATGATAAAGCACTTGCACCCGGCTCGGTGCGTATCCGCAAAAAAGGTTCGGACGGTGGGCATAATGGTATGAAATCCATCATATATCAGTTGACAAGTGATAATTTTTCGCGTATTCGTATCGGCATCGGTATGCCGCCCGGGGAAGGTGAAAATCTCGTAGGCCATGTGCTGGGGAGATTTTCTAAAGAAGAAATTTCAATTTTAGAAAAAATTATTGAGAAAGTACCGGATATCTTAAGTTGCATTATTCGAGAAGGCGCAGATGCAGCAGCAGGAAAGTATAATGTAACGGTTAAATTATAAGCTGTTCGACGGAGGTGAGCAAAGTGCATATTTTAAATTTGTTGCGCGAGAGCGCAGTGTATAATCAAATAATGAATACGGTTAAGCAAGGTGTATCTCCGGTGAACGTGCTTTGCTCCAACACGGCGCAAAAGGCACACTTTTTAGCGAGTTTTATGCACGAAAAGCTAAAAAAAGCACTGGTAGTTTTAAATTCTGATTATGAATCTAAAAAGTTTTATGAGGATTTAAAATTTTTTTCGGGCATGCGCGTACAGCTTTTTGTGCGCAAAGATTATATATACCATGAGGTGGACAGCGTAAGTCGTGAAACGGTATTTTCACGCCTGTTGGCTTTATATGAAATTTTGAAACGCGAGGACACAATTGTTGTTACAAGCATTGAAGCGCTTTTACAGTATACAGTACCACCGAAGGTGTTTTTTTCAAATGTACTTGACTTTGAACTTGGCGCTGTATATGATTTGGAATTATTGTCTGTAAAATTGATAACCATGGGGTATGAAAGATGTGACACGGTAGAAGGCATTGGTCAATTTTCGCTTCGCGGCGGGATTTTAGATGTGTTTACGCCGAATTATGATGCACCGTTACGCATTGAATTTTTCGATGATGAAGTCGATTCTATTCGCTTTTTTGATGTTTCTACGCAAGTTTCGATTGAGAAAATTGAACATGCCGAAGTGATCATCTGTAGAGAAACTATTTACGACCAAGAGCAGTTGGACGGCATTATTTGCGCGTTAAAAAAAGAACTCAAACGTTATGAGAAAAAAGAAAATGAAGATGTGTGCAACAGATTGCGCGCAGATATAGAAAACTTTTCTGAAAAGTATTACTTTGCATCATCGGACAGATATATTCATAAGATTTATCCCGAAATTTCAACCTTAGTTGATTATTTTGATGATGCGTATGTTTTTGTGGATGAACCGAAAATGGTATCGCAAAATGCGAAATCGGCAGAGATTGAGATGTCGGAAGTGCTCAGCGAGTTGATGGAACGCGGATTAATCTTGCCGAAAACCAAAGGTTTGTGGGCGGAATATAAAACAGTAGTTAAGCGGCTCCTTGAAAAACAAGTGCTTACACTTTCCTCGATTCAGTCATCTGCGGCTGATTTTCGACCGACGGCTTCCTATAACTTGTTGTCGCGTTCGATGAACAGCTTTCACGGTAAGATGGACTTTTTAAAAGAAGATTTGGCGGAATACCATCGCGACGGTGCGACAGTGCTGTTGTTGGCAGGGGCATCTTCGCGCGCGGAAAGCTTTTCTACGGAACTGAATAATGAAAATATAGAATGTGTATATATTAAGACACCTGAAACGTTTCACGAAGGCGTTTTGTCGGTTAGTACAGGCAGCTTGTCCAGCGGATTTTTGTATTCGGATATAGGATTTGTGCTCATCAGCGACCGAGAGGTATTTTATGAAGAAAAAAGAAGAAGTAAACGTTCTTCTGTACCGGACGGTGCAAACAGAATCCGTTCGTTTGCAGATATTCAGCCGGGCGACTATGTTGTGCATCAGGCGCACGGTATCGGCAAATACGAAGGTATTGTAAAACTGACGGTTGAGGGCGTTGTTAAGGATTATTTGAAAGTATCCTATCAGGGAACGGATAATTTATATGTGCCTGTTGAGCAACTGGATATGTTGTTTAAATATATCGGCGGCACCGATAAGCATGTTAAAGTAAATAAACTCGGCGGCACAGATTGGGGTAAGACGAAAGCGCGCGTAAAAGCTTCCACGTCGGAGCTTGCGCAGTACTTAATACAACTTTACGGTGAGCGTTCGCGCCTGAAAGGGCATGCATTTGCGCCGGATACACTATGGCAACGTGAATTTGAGGATGGATTTGGTTATACGGAAACGCCGGACCAATTGCGCAGCATAGAAGAAGTTAAAAAGGATATGGAAGCAGAACGGCCGATGGACCGTTTGCTTTGCGGCGATGTCGGCTACGGAAAAACAGAGGTTGCCATTCGCGCCGCGTTCAAAGCGGTTATGGATTCCAAACAGGTGGCGTATTTAGTGCCAACGACCATTCTTGCAATGCAGCATTACAATACGTTTATGCAGCGTATGCAGGCATATCCGATAAAAGTAGAAATGCTTTCAAGATTCAGAACACCTGCCGAGCAAAAGAAAATTATTGAAAAATTAAAGACGGGTGAAATAGATGTCATTATCGGTACACACCGTATATTGCAAAAAGACTTGGAATTTCGTGATTTGGGACTGCTTATCATTGATGAAGAGCAACGTTTTGGTGTTGCGCACAAAGAGAAGCTGAAAGAAATTCGCAAGAATGTGGATGTTTTGACTTTGACTGCAACGCCGATTCCGCGAACGCTTCATATGGCAATGGTTAACATTCGTGATATGAGCGTAATTACTCAACCGCCGCAAAACCGTTATCCGGTGCAGACTTATGTAATGGAGCATGATGAACGGGTGATTGCTGATGCGATAAAAAAGGAACTTGCGCGCGGCGGTCAGGTGTACTATTTGTTTAACCGCGTAAACGGTATCCATACCAAGGCAAGTCAAATTCAAAACTTGATTCCCGAAGCTAAAATCGGTATCGGACACGGAAAAATGGGCGAGGAAGCCCTTGAGCGTGTCATGTACGATTTTATGGAGGGAGAAACAAATGTATTGGTATGTACGACGATTATTGAAACCGGTCTGGACATATCCAATGTAAATACAATTATCATTGAAAACGCGGACAAAATGGGTCTTGCGCAGCTCTATCAGCTGCGTGGTCGCGTAGGCCGCTCCAACCGTTTGGCTTATGCTTATTTGACTTACAGCAAAAGCTATGTCATGAGTGAGGTTGCATTAAAGCGACTAAGTGCCATCCGTGAGTTTACGGAGTTTGGCTCCGGCTTTAAAATCGCAATGCGCGACTTGGAAATCCGCGGTGCGGGCAATTTGCTTGGGGAACAGCAACACGGACATATGGATGCTGTCGGCTACGATATGTATTGCAAGTTGCTCAAAGAAAGTGTGGACGAACTGAGTGGTAAAGCACCGGAAGTAAACTTTGAAACGTCCATTGATTTTCATGTCAGCGCGCATATTCCGGAAAACTATATCCATAGCCAGGAGATCCGCATTGATATGTATAAGCGTATTGCGGCAATAACGGATTTACAGGACAGATACGCGGTGGAGGAAGAACTCGAAGACCGTTTCGGCGATATGCCGAAACCGGTGCTCGGTGTCTTGGATGTTGCGCTGATTAAAGCGTATGCAAAAGATTTAAAAATAACAGAAATTACAGAGAAATCCGATGGCGTTTTTCTTCGCTTTGATGCCGCAAACGCGGATATGAAAGTGATTTTGACTGTCGCCGGTGAATATAACGGTGAAATGCTGTTCTCGGCGGGTGAACGTCCTTATCTGCTGTATAAAACAAAAAAACTATCCTCGGACGAAAAAATGCAGAATATTAAGTTTATATTACAACGCATGAAAGAATTGCAGTCAGTGTAATTTGCTGTTATAATATACACAAGTCATTATAAGTTGCATAGGAAGGGAAGATAAATATGAAAAAGAGCGCAATTTTAAGTGTAATTCTTTCTTTGCTGTTTTTAGTTGGTACTTTTTCCGGCTGTGAAGTTGTTGATGTGAGTGAGGTATTGACCATTAACGGTGAAACTGTAACCGGCGGCGAGTTTAATTTCATGCTCGAGTCTTTTAAAGGTGAAATTGCAAATGCCATCGGTTTTGATGCGGCAGATGCAGAAAAGTGGAAGACCGAGGAAATTGACAACCGCAAAGCGATTGATGTAGCTAAGGACAAAACGATTGATGAAATCGTATTGATTTGGGTGCAGGCGCAAAAAGCCGAAGCGGAAGGGGTTAGTTTAACTGCAGAGGAGCTTTCCTACGTGGATGGCAACTACAATGCACTGGTTGAACAGTACGGCGGCGCAGAAGCGTTTAACAAACAGCTTTCTAAGTGTCAGGTAACAAAAGACTCTGTTAAAGGTTTGCTCAAAAAGATTATGGTTGCATCCAAGTTGCAGCAAAAGTATGTAATGGAAGATGAAGCCCTCAACAATGTTTCCGAAGAGGAATTGCAGGCTCAGTACGAGAATCTGAAGAATGAATTTTATGCAAATTCCATTTTTGCAAAGCATATTCTTGTGCTGTTCAGTGATCCTACAAAAGGTATCGAAAGGACAAAGGATGAAGCGAAAGCAGAAGCACAGAAGCTTTTGGACCGTGTTAATGCCGGTGAAGATTTCGAGAAACTGATGAGAGAATACTCGGAAGACGGTGAAGTATCTTATGACGGCTACAGCTTTACGCATAATGACCGCCAGTTTGTTCAGGCATTTGATGACGGTGCATATGCATTGGAAGTCGGCGAAGTGAGCGGTCTTGTGGAAACGGAGTACGGTTATCATATTATCAAGAGATTGCCGTCGCAGGAGACCTTTGATGCATATGAAGACGTGAAAGACCAGCTCAAAGCTGAAGTTGCTTACGAGCGTTTTAATGCAATGGTGAAGGATCAATGGGTTGCAGAGGCAAAGGTAGAGAAGAACACAAAAGTTTTGGATAAAATTAAATCGTAATTTTTAAATTTAAAATTGTGCCTTAGGGCACAATTTTTATTTGTGTACTTTTTGTGAATCTCAGATGAATTTGCTTGCTAATTTGGTGCAAAGTGTGTTATACTATTATGAACGGCTAGAGTAATTTTATGAATTTATACGTATATGGAGAAGGGTATGAATCAGTTTCAGATTGTATCTGAATATGCGCCGACGGGCGATCAGCCGAAAGCGATTGCGCAACTATCCGAAGGTATTCTAAGCGGATATCAGGGGCAAACGCTTTTGGGTGTAACAGGCTCAGGTAAAACGTTTACGATGGCGAATGTCATAGCGCAGGTCAACAAACCTACGCTTGTTTTGGCGCACAATAAAACGCTTGCGGCGCAGCTTTGCAGTGAATTTAAAGCCTTTTTTCCGAATAGTGCGGTGGAGTATTTTGTTAGTTATTACGATTATTATCAGCCGGAAGCGTATATTCCGAATACAGATACGTATATCGAAAAGGATTCATCTGTAAATGATGAGATAGACAAACTCCGCCACAGTGCGACGGCGGCCTTGTTTGAGCGCAAGGATGTCATTATTGTGGCGAGCGTATCGTGCATATACGGTCTCGGTGACCCGATTGACTATAATACTTTAGTGCTTTCGCTTCGTGTGGGCATGGATAAGAGTCCGGATGAGGTTATGCACCGATTAATTGAAATTCAGTATGAAAGAAATGACATTGATTTTTCGAGAAGTAAATTCCGTGTCCGTGGCGATACTGTGGAGATTTTTCCATCGGATCAAGGCGAAAATGCAATTCGCGTAGAATTCTTCGGAGATACAATTGACCGCATATCCGAAATCAACGCTTTGACCGGTGAAATTGTCGGCTTGCGTGAACACTGTGTAATTTTTCCGGCTTCTCACTATGTAACGACGAAAGAGAAGATGGAACAGGCGATTGAGGCGATTGAGGCTGAACTTGAAGAACGTGTTGCTTATTTTGAAAGTCAGAACAAATTGGTTGAAGCGCAGAGAATTGCGCAACGCACCAAGTATGATATTGAAATGATGCGCGAGGTCGGGTTTTGTTCCGGCATAGAAAACTATTCCAGACATATCAGTGGCAGAACTGCCGGCTCCGCACCGTTTACACTTATGGATTATTTTCCGGAAGATTTTTTGCTGATTGTTGACGAGTCGCATGTAACAATACCACAGGTGCGTGCGATGTATGCCGGCGACCGCTCACGAAAACAATCCCTGGTTGACTATGGTTTTCGCTTGCCGTCTGCGTATGACAACAGACCACTCAATTTCGAGGAATTTGAAGAGCATATTCATCAGGTGGTATTTGTGTCGGCTACGCCGGCAATTTACGAACAAAACCATTCTGCCCAAATTGTAGAACAGGTTATACGTCCGACCGGTTTGTTGGATCCGGAGATTTTTGTCCGTCCGGTCAAAACACAGATTGAAGATTTAATTGGTGAAGTCAACAAACGCGCAGAACGTTCTGAACGTGTATTAGTAACAACGATGACGAAACGCATGGCGGAGGACTTAACGGCGTACATGGAAGAGCTTGGCATCAAAGTTACGTATATGCATTCGGATGTCCATACGATTGACAGAATGAAAATTATTAACGATTTGCGTAGCGGTGTGTATGATGTGCTAGTTGGGATCAACCTGCTTCGTGAGGGCCTGGACTTGCCGGAAGTGTCGCTTGTAGCTATATTGGACGCGGACAAGGAAGGATTTTTGCGTAATGAAACTTCGCTCATACAAACGATAGGACGCGCGGCCAGAAATGCTCAGGGTCAAGTTATTATGTATGCGGAGAACATTACGGAATCTATGCAACGTGCCATTAATGAAACGAACCGTCGCCGTGCTCTGCAACAAGTGTATAACGAGGCGCATGGGATTGTGCCGAAAACAATTATTAAATCCATCCGCGAAGTTATTGAGGCGACAAAAGTCTATAAGGCCGATGATGCTGAAGTAGAAACGGATATTTCAAGGGCAAAAGAGCAGATTTTTGAATTGACGGAAGAAATGAATTTAGCGGTTAAGAATCTGGATTTTGAACGTGCGGCATATCTGCGTGATAAAATCTTAGAGATTAAATTAAAGGTGAATTTAGATGGGTAAAGATAATATTGTGATTAAAGGTGCACGCGTGCACAATTTAAAAAATATTGACGTAACCATACCGAGAGATAAACTGGTTGTTGTAACCGGTCTTAGCGGTTCGGGTAAATCTTCTCTGGCTTTTGATACCATTTACGCTGAAGGGCAGAGGCGATATATTGAGTCTTTGTCTTCATATGCAAGAATGTTTCTCGGAAGAATGGATAAGCCGGATGTTGACCTGATTGAAGGTCTTTCGCCCGCAATCAGCATTGACCAAAAGACCACAAATAAGAATCCGCGTTCCACGGTTGGTACGGTTACGGAAATTTACGATTACTTTCGTCTGTTGTATGCACATATCGGAATTCCGCACTGTCCGGTTTGCGGCAAAGAGATTTCTAAGCAAACTGTAGACCAGATTATTGAAAGTGTTCTTGTGCTGCCTGAGCAAACGAAACTTATGATTCTTGCGCCGGTTGTGCGTGCAAAAAAAGGTGAACATCAAAAAGTTTTTTCGGATGCGAAAAAGGGCGGCTATGTGCGCGTGCGCGTAGACGGTAATATATATGATTTGTCCGAAAATATAGAACTGGATAAAAATAAAAAGCATACGATAGAAATCGTTGTAGACAGAATTATAATGAAACCGGACATTCGCCGCCGTCTTGCGGATTCTATTGAGGCTGCGCTCAAAATCGGCAACGGTCTTGTAATTGTATCTGTGCTTGATGGTGAAGATATGCTGTTTTCACAAAATTATGCGTGTGAAGATTGCGGAATCAACATGGAAGAATTAACGCCGCGTTCGTTTTCGTTTAACTCGCCTTTTGGAGCATGTCCAGAGTGCGACGGTCTCGGTTTTACCATGAAGGTGGACCCGGATTTGGTAGTACGTGATGAAAATAAGAGCATTTTGGAAGGTGCGGTTGCAATCAGTGGCTGGATGGCGCCACACATTGAGGACAGTATTGCCGCTTCGTATTATCGTGCGCTCGCAAGAACTTATAATTTCAGTTTGGATGTTCCGTTTAAAGATTTGAGCGAGCAGGCAAAAAACATTATGCTCTTCGGTACGAACGGTGAGCAAGTGCTGGTAGAATACAAGGGAAAACACGGTAAAAGTGAGTATTATACCGATTTTGAAGGTTTAGTCAATAATCTGCAACGCAGATACCGTGAAACAACATCGGATTGGGCAAGGTCGGAGATTGAGGGTTATATGACCAACCATGCATGCGGCAGTTGTGACGGCAGACGTTTAAAACCGCAAATTCTTGCAGTGACGGTTGGTGGCTTGAATATAATTGAATTGTGTGACTTGTCTGTTGTTCAGGAAATCGCTTTTTTTGAAAATTTAAAGCTGACAGAACGCGAAGAAAAAATCGGCAATCAAATTATAAAAGAAATCATGAGCCGATTACAGTTTTTAAAAGATGTCGGCCTTGGATATCTGACACTTTCCAGAAGTGCCGGAACGCTTTCCGGCGGTGAATCACAACGCATCCGTCTGGCGACGCAGATCGGCTCCGGCTTGGTTGGCGTGCTGTACATTTTAGACGAGCCGAGTATTGGTTTGCACCAACGGGATAATGAAAAATTGATTGCAACTTTAAAACGTTTGCGCGATGCCGGCAATACTTTGATTGTAGTTGAACACGACGAAGATACCATGTATGCGGCGGACCACATTGTGGATGTCGGTCCGGGGGCAGGGATACACGGCGGAGAAATTGTTGCGCAAGGAAATGTAGAAGAAATTAAAGCGGTCGTTGGCTCGCATACCGGCGATTATCTGAGCGGGAGAAAATCTATTTTGGTGCCGAGTGAGCGCAGAAAAGGAAACGGTGCATACTTGGAAGTCATCGGTGCAGAAGAAAACAATTTAAAATCTGTAAATGTGAAAATTCCACTTGGAACATTTACATGCGTGACCGGTGTTTCGGGTTCGGGAAAGTCTTCCTTGGTCAATGAGATATTGTTTAAATATCTGGCTCGTGAATTGAACCGTGCGAAAACTAAAAACGGAAAAGTGAAACAAATTAAAGGTTTGGAGCATTTAGATAAGGTCATCAACATTGACCAGTCGCCGATTGGGAGAACACCGCGTTCCAATCCCGCCACATATACAGGTCTGTTTTCGGATATTCGTGATTTGTTTGCAGGCACGGTAGAAGCAAAAATGCGCGGTTATAATGCCGGCAGATTTAGTTTTAATGTAAAAGGCGGGCGTTGTGAAGCGTGCAGCGGTGACGGTATTATTCAAATCGAAATGAATTTCTTGCCGGATGTTTATGTGCCGTGCGAAGTGTGTAAAGGCAAGCGTTATTCCAAGGAAACCCTTGAAGTGAAATATAAAGGAAAAAATATCCATGAGGTCTTGGAAATGACGGTGGAAGAGGCGCTGTCCTTCTTTGAAAACATACCGAAAATCGCAAAGAAAATTCAAACCCTGTATGATGTCGGTCTTGGTTATATAAAACTTGGCCAGCCATCCACCACACTTTCCGGCGGCGAAGCGCAGCGCGTGAAATTGGCAACGGAACTTTGTAAACGTTCTACAGGGAAGACAATTTATATCTTAGATGAGCCGACGACCGGTTTGCATATTGCGGATGTGCACAGGTTGCTTGACGTATTGCAACGTCTGTTAGATAACGGCAATACTATGTTGGTTATCGAGCATAATATGGATGTAATTAAAACAGCGGATTATATTATTGATCTCGGACCGGAAGGTGGAGACGCTGGCGGGGAAGTTCTATGTTGCGGTACGCCTGAAACGGTTGCAAAATGTGCGGGTTCTGCTACGGGGGCTTATCTTAAAAAGATATTGTGAGCAGGTGTTATTATGCGTGATGGTATAATGAATTTATATATTGGTGACGGAAAGTGTGCAATTGGCGGATTATATTACGGAGTTTCGGTCGAAATTTCATACGTATAACAAAGGTAAAACAGTAAAGCGCTATATAGAGTTTTAAGAAAGGGGTATAAATATGGCAAAGTTTAGTCAACATGATATTGATGAGGAGAGCAGACTGGAGAAAGAATACGAAAAGCGAGGTATCTTTGCTTATTTTGACATTGTATTTAACAAGTTTGTGGCTTTGATGAATGTAAACTTTTTCTATCTTTTATTCTCTTTGCCGTACATTCTGTTTTTATTCTGGCTCTCACCGATTAATGCCGGCAGTTTGGCAAAAATGAGCACCGTTGCTGCGCAAATCCTTGGGGATTTTACTGCGAAAGAAGCTATGATGACGGATTTGGTTTTGCGTTTCATATTTGTAATGGGCATTATTGTTTTGTGGGGCAGTGGACCGGCTTCGGCAGGTATCGCATACATATTGCGTAATTATTCGAGGCGAGAACATGCCTGGGTTTGGGCAGATTTTATTTACGCAATCCGTCAAAATTTCGGACAAAGTATCCTGGTAATGGTTATAGATATTTTGGTGATGTTTTTATCTGCAACTGCCCTGAATTTCTACTCACAGATGTTTAGTGGAACGATTTTAACATATATTTATGTTGCGTTTGCATTTATATTGTGCCTTTATACGTTTATGCATTTTTATGTATATCAGTTTATGGTGACTTACAAGGATTCGATTCGTCAGATTTATAGAAATTCGTTCGTATTTGCGATTATAAAATGGTTGCCGAATTTGTTGTTACTTGCTGGTAATGCTGGCGTGATATTAGCATTGTTCTATTTTATGCAATTATTTGCTCTCGTACCTTTTGTGATTATGCTTACGATTTTAATGGCGTTAACTATTCATTTTTACAGTGCGCGCTCTATTGCAAGATACGTAGAAAAGCTAAAAAAATAATTGGGATAAAACAAGATACAACTTTCAAATTATAAAGATTATATCTCAAAAACTATAGATATTTTACGATTTAATGAAAGTTGCTCAGTTTTTCTTGCAAAAATACTGAATTGTGATATACTGGATTATATTTATACGCGACGGGAGGGTTCCGTAATGGAAAAAGGACAGACAACTGGTGTAGAGATGTTTTTTCGCGCTATCAAAGATGCGTATAGTCCGTTAGACAGACAACTATATGATAAATATAATGTTAAAAGAGGTTTGAGACGCAATGACGGTACGGGCGTTATGGCCGGGCTCACTGCAATCGGTGATGTTAAGGGCTATTATATTGAAGATGGAGAAAAAATTCCGTGCGAAGGCAGACTGCGCTATCGAGGTATAGATGTACGTGAAGTTGTGAACGGCTGTAAGGCAGATGGGCGTTATGGGTTTGAGGAAGTCATTTATTTGCTTTTGTCCAGTCGGTTGCCAGACAAAGGTGAGTTAGATTCTTTTACGAGGCTTTTGGGCGAGTTTCGTGATTTGCCGGATGGCTTTGCGGAGGACATGATTATGCGTGCACCTAGCGCGGATATTATGAATAAGCTTGCTCGATGTGTTTTGGCAAGTTATTCCTATGACTCCAATCCAGACGATACAAGTTTTTCCAATATGCTTCGCCAATCTATTGAACTGATTTCTCGGTTTCCGACGATGGTAGCATATGGTTACCAGGCGAAGCGTCATTATCATGATGGACAGAGTTTGTATATCCACAGTCCGCGTGCGGATTTATCCACGGCTGAAAACTTTTTGTATATGCTTCGTCCGGATAATAAATTTGAGCACATTGAAGCGGAAATATTGGACCTTGCATTTATGCTGCATGCCGAGCATGGCGGTGGTAATAACTCTGCGTTTACAACGCGTGTACTTGCGTCTTCCGGCACGGATACGTATTCTGCTATTGCGGCTGCTGTTGGTTCTTTGAAAGGGCCAAAACATGGTGGCGCGAATCACAGAGTTATCGGTATGATTAACGACTTTAAACAAAATTTGACGGATATAAATGATGAAGAGCAGGTTTGCGCACACATTCGCAAGCTGTTTCGCAAGGAGGCCTATGACAGAAGCGGTTTGGTATATGGTATGGGACATGCAATTTATACCTTGTCTGACCCGCGTGAAGTTATGCTCAAAGAGAAGGCTAGAGAACTTGCCCAGATGCGTGGTATGATGCAAGAATTCCATCTTTATGAATTGATTGAAAAGCATACACCGGCTATTTTTATTGAAGAGAAGAGGATAAATAAGCCGATTTGCGCAAACGTGGATTTATATTCCGGCTTTGTATATAAAATGTTAAATCTGCCGGAAGAACTCTATACGCCTATTTTTGCAATTTCCAGAATTGTAGGTTGGTGCGCGCACAGAATTGAAGAAGTGATTGCGAACGATAAAATTATTCGCCCTGCGTACAAATCCGTCATCAGTTCTAAAGAATACAAACTGTTAAAGGACAGATAAGGATGATTTTTGATACACATGCACATTTGAATGATCCGCGTTTTGACGATGACCGTGATGCGGTAATTCAGAATTGTTTTCGAAATAATATCGGCTTGATTGTAAACATCGGTTGTTGTATTAAATCCTCGCGTGATTCCATAGCCCTGGCTAAGAAGTATCCAGGGATATATGCAACCGTCGGTGTCCATCCGCATGATGCAAAAGAATTGGATGAGGTAGGATTTGAAACTTTGAAAATTCTTGCAAAGGAAGACAAAGTATGTGCAATCGGTGAAATTGGACTGGATTACTATTATGACAATTCGCCTCGTGACATGCAGAAATACTGGTTTGAACGACAACTTGCGCTTGCTGTGGAAACAGATATGCCGGTTGTGGTTCACAATCGGGATGCGCACAAAGATTGTTTGGATATTTTACGTAAGTTTGATTTAAAGAAAAACAGTGGCACCGTACACTGTTTTTCGGGTAGCGTCGAGACAGCAAAAGAAGTCTTAAAAATGGGACTTTATGTGTCCATTGGAGGCGCCTTAACTTTTAAAAATGCCAATCGGATCATTGAGGTAGTGAAGAATGTGCCAATGGACCGTCTTTTGGTGGAGACGGATTGCCCGTATTTGTCTCCGGAGCCTTTCCGCGGAAAAAGAAATGACCCGTCTAAGACAGTCTTTGTTGCGCAAAAGATTGCAGAAATTAAAGGTTTAACTGTTGACGAAGTTATTAAGCAGACGATGCATAACGGTTGTTCGTTATTTAGAATAAAAGAACCGATGTAATAATATTACATCGGTTCTTTTATTAGTCTCTGATATAAGATAATGCTTCAATTACACTACCTGCATATAGCAGTTTAACGGTAGTTTTAAATGTTTTTAGTGCCCCTTGATTGTTCTTAGGTAATATGCATTTTTTAAAGCCGAGTTTCTCGATTTCAGAAATGCGTTTTTCGATATGATTAATGCTGCGCAGTTCGCCTGTTAAGCCAACTTCGCCAATCAGCGCTGTATCATCTGGGATGACAAAATTGCGAAAACCGGAAGCCAAAGAGCATATAATGCCCAAATCTGCCGCTGGTTCGTCAATGCGCACGCCGCCTACCACATTGACATAAGCATCTTGTGATGACATGTTCATACCGACACGTTTTTCTAAAACGGCCAAAAGCATTGCAACGCGGTTGTAATCTACGCCGTTTGTGCTTCTTCTAGGGGCAGCAAAAGATGTTGATGCTACCAAGGATTGTATTTCAGCTAATAAAGGACGACTGCCTTCCATGGCACAAATCACTGCAGTGCCTGCAACATTTTTGGGCCGACCTTCTAATAATGCGAGGGAAGGGTTTTCGACCTGTATTAAGCCGTTTTCGCGCATTTCAAATACGCCGATTTCGTTTGTGGATCCGAAACGGTTCTTAACGCCGCGTAATATTCTATAATTCTGATGTCTCTCGCCTTCAAAGTAAAGCACACAATCTACCATGTGCTCCAGTATTTTAGGACCGGCGATGCCGCCGTCTTTGGTTACATGTCCAACCACGAGAATGGTAATTCCGTTTTCTTTAGCTTTTCGCATCAGCGTCATTGTAACCTCGCGTACTTGAGATACGCTTCCGGGTGCCGCACTGATTTCGGGAGCATACATCGTTTGTATAGAGTCGATAATTACAAAGCTAGGAGTGTTGTCATCTATGTTTTTTAATACAGCGTCCATGTTGACTTGTGAAACGATTAATAGTTGGTCTGAATGAATGTTCAGCCTTTGGGCACGCATTTTTAATTGTTTTTCAGATTCTTCGCCGGAGACGTACAGCACACTTCCGTTTTCTGCCAAGGAATCACAAATTTGTAAAAGCAGTGTAGATTTGCCGATGCCGGGATCACCACCGATTAAGATGAGCGATCCTGTCACCAAACCGCCACCGAGGACGCGATCAAGCTCGGTCAATCCGGTAGAACTACGTAGTTCGTCTGTTGTGTTGATATCTTTTAATTTTGTAGGCGCAGCAAAGTGCGTTAACGCCGTTGTACCGCTTTTGTGACCGTTTTTGGATGCGCTGGTCACAACTGTTTCTTCTACCAATGTGTTCCAGGCACCGCAAGCGGGACATTTGCCGTACCATTTTGCTGTTTCATTACCACAGTCACTACAAAAAAATACAGTTTTATTTTTCATGTTCTAAAATTCCTTTTTATAAAAATTCCGGGGTGCGTTCTTTGCATAGAAACACCTCGGAATTTTATGCTTATTCTAATACTAAACCGGCAACGCCGCTTTCAACAAGTACAGGATTTTTGCCTTTCTTTGCGTAGTACAAATCACCTTTACCGGTTGCAACATCATAGTTTTTGTAGTAATACAAAGAACCATTTGTTCTGGCTGCATATAAAAACTCGTAGATGTTTACTGTTGTAATTTCGTTGTCGACCACAATTGTGTTTGTCGGCTTATTCGTATGAATCATATTCAAAGTCGCAGTTTTGTAATCTTCGGTCACATTGCTCAAATAAAACAACTTCTTGGTGTCCGAACTGAAAGATACGGAATAGTAGGGTACGTTTTCTGCAACCATTTCAGACTTTCTGCCGTTATACAAATGCAGTGTTCCGGTGCCTTTGTTTAAATTTAAATCCGTAAAATAAGCAATATACTCTAAGTCAGGCGTACCGATTGCGAGCGAAACATTATCGGCAATTTTGGTTTCTTTTTTGAAACCGAGGAATGTTTTGCTGATGTAGAATTCGCCGCTATAGGTAGCATCATTGTAATTTCTCATAAAAGTGATTTTGTTGAAATCGCGGCTGTTTAGTACGTTGTTTAATCCGTTTGCGCTTGTGTTTTCTGCTACGGTTGATAATTTCTTGCCGTTAATACGAGAGATATGAAGCATATTTTCGTCTTCTTTATCAATCGTAATGAAGATATAGTTTTTATTTTCAACATCCGGATTCAGATAGAAGTCTGTATCTTCAAATAAAAGTGTAGGTTCTTTGCCAGCCTTTGCAGCATAGAACTGTGCACTGCCGTCTTCTGTATGTGTATAGTATGCAAAATTATTTGAGAATTGCGCAAAACAATCTTCTCGGACGGAAGCATTTTCTGCAACCGGCGTAGCTACGGTATTACGTGATGCGTAACAAAGTGTAGAAGTTGCGTTGTCTACTTCGTCATATGTTGTTTGAACAAAGTAAGCAAATCCTTTATCGTTTACAGAGTACAAATGACTTACGTTATCTGCGACTTTGACAGCTTTGGAACCGAATGCAGAAATTTTTGCGATGTACAAAGCATTTGTACCGAGTTCTGGATCCTGGGATGCGTAAGCTACATACTTGGAGTTATAACTTAACATCGGACTAATTGACGGAGTATAACTATCGGAAAGCATTTGCGGCTTACCGCCTTTTTTAAACATATAAAGCGAAACTTTTTGAGCAGTTGCTTCGTCGCTGCTTTTCTTGGCAAAAATCACAATTTTTCCGTCTGCAGAGCACATTAAACCTGCAGATACACCTGTATCAATGAGAGTTTTATCTTTGTTGTTATACATTGCATACAAGTCACCGGTATAGGTAGCCGCATCATAATTTTCATAGAAAAAAGTTGTGCTGCCGTCCGGCGAACGCAACATTGTGCCGTTAATAATATCAGCGGCAGAATAGCCAGTTGCGCTTGGTGCATCTGTAACCTTTTCGATTTTGCCGTTTGCACGGTGTAAAAATACCGCATTATCTTTCAAATAGAGCGCTGCCATATTTGATGTATCATAAATTTCAGCATATTTATTAGTAAAGAAGCCGGAATATGCAACCCAAAGGGTAGCACAAACCAAGATTAATGCGAACAGACCTGCAAATGCAAATTTTTTACTTTTTGCTTTTTGTGGTATTGCATCAGATACAGTTTCATCCGAAACTTCCGGTATCGCTAATTCTTCTGTAGAAGTTCCTTCGAGTATATCTTCCGTCAACTCCTCGGTGGCCTGTTCTTCGGTGGACTCAACTTTAACATCTTCGGTTATAACATTTTCGTTTTCAAAATTTTCATTTGGTGTTATGCTCACTTTAAATTCTCCTTTGCAACAATTTATAAACACATTTTACAATAGAATTATAAAAAGTGCAATATGTTCTATAAAAAATTCTTTCTTTGTTCATATTACTTGATTTGAATTTAGAAATATTATATAATATTTACAATATTATACAAAATGGGGTTGAATTATGAAAATTTTAGCAGCAACAAATAATGCAGGAAAAGTTCGTGAAATTAAAAACATACTTTCGGCCGAAAACATTGAGGTTGTCAGCTTAAAGGAAGTCGGCATTTCGATTGATCCGGAGGAGAATGGTAACACTTTTGAAGAAAATGCTTTAATAAAAGCGCGTGCAGTTGCCAAAGTATCCGGTATGCCTACGATTTCAGACGATTCCGGTTTGTGTGTGGATTATTTGGATGGGGCCCCGGGGATTTATTCTGCTCGTTATGCAGGAGAAGGTGCTACGGATGCTCAGCGCATCGCGAAACTTTTAGCTGAAATGAAAGGTGTGGAGCAGGCGCAGAGAAAAGCGTTTTTTATTTCTGCGGCCGCATACGTGCATCCAGACGGAACGGAACTAACGGCTGTCGGGACGGTGGATGGTTACATAAGTGAAGCTGCGGATGGCGAGGGCGGCTTTGGTTATGATCCGATTTTTTATTCAACGGAGCTGAGAAAAACTTTTGCCGCGATGTCGGAAACAGAAAAGAATAAAATCAGTCATAGATTTAGAGCTTTGACAAATTTAAAGGCAAAAATGATAAAGTTCGGTGTGTTTCAGGAGGATAAATGACAAAAATTATTGCCGAACAATTATATTTAAAGGATTTGATATACAAAAGTAAAGTGATTTGTTTTTGCTATAAATAACATGTTTAGACAAGCATGTGCTCATGAATTTCAAAACCATGCATATATTTATTATTGTGTGGAGGTGCGAAGATGAAGAGCAGAATGCTTGTTTTTATATTGATTTTCCATTTTGTGTTTTTAATGCCGATGAAAATTATGGCAATATCTGCCGAAAGTTATTGCGTTGTTGACGGCGAAACAGGAAGCATATTAAAAGCACACAATGCAAATATAAGAATGGGGATGGCAAGCACAACTAAAATTATGACGGCTCTCTTGGCGCTTGAGTCAGGGAAATCAGAAGAAATCGCCACTGTCAGTTCAAATGCTGCCGGCACCATCGGTTCATCGCTGTATTTAAAACCAGGAGAGAAAATAAAAGTTTATGATTTGGTCTGCGGATTAATGTTAAACTCCGGTAATGATGCGGCAATTGTTTTAGCAGAGCATATTGGCGGCAATGTTGAAAATTTTGTGCATATGATGAATATGAAAGCAATTGAAATTGGCGCACAACAGACGCATTTTTCAAATCCGAACGGCCTTAGTGATGAAGAACATTATACGACGGCGGCTGACCTAGCACGAATTACAGTTCATGCTTTAAAAAACAATGCATTTAAAAAAATTGTTACTATAAAAGAAATGCGAATTGAAACCGTAGGCGAGGACAAACGTTCGATTTATTTACATAATCATAATAAGCTTTTGGCAACGCTGGAAGGATGCGATGGCGTGAAAACAGGTTTTACAAAAGCAACCGGCAGATGTTTGGTTTCTTCGGTCACAAGATGCGGTATGCAAACTGTATGTGTAACATTGAATGCCGGTGATGATTGGAATGACCATAAAGTTTTACACGATGAAGCGCATGCTATGTACGAAAAGCAAGTTTGGATAGAAAACGGAACTGATACAGGGAGTGTTGCAGTTTTAAACGGCGTAGAAAAAGAGGTGCGCAGTATTGCAGCGCAAACGTTAAGCGGGATTGTGCAGAAGAATAATGGTGGATCTGTGCAGTCAGAAATTGATTTAATACAGAATTTGATGGCGCCGGTTCTCCGTGGACAAATCGTTGGAAAGTTAACTGTGTATATAAACGATGAACAAAAAGGGGTTACGGACTTGATTGCAGAAAGTTCCGTTGATGCTCTGCCCAGTGTAACGTTTTGGGATATATTTAAAAAAATATATAATCATATGTTTTAACTATACCGGAAGCCGATAAGGTTTCCTTTTTTTATTTACTACTTGCTTTTTTTGAGTGTTTGTAATATAATTTTGTGCGAATATTGTTGAAAAACAGTACAAAAATTAAGACTGTCGGGAGGATAGACATGGGAGAAATAGTACGCTTACAAAAATTTATTGCTATGGCAGGAAAAGCATCCAGAAGAAGCGCTGAAACGATGATTGAAGAAGGTCGTGTACGCGTAGATAATACGGTTGTTACAGAATTGGGTACCAAGGTGGAAATTGGAGCCAATCGGGTGTTTTTGGACGGGGAAGAAATCAAGGTGGTTTCTAAAAAGTATTATATTATGTTAAATAAACCGCTTGGTTATATCAGCGCCGTGCATGACCAGTTTGACAGGCCGACGGTGGTGGATTTACTCAAAGAGGAATTAAAAGTCAACGTGTACCCGGTCGGAAGATTGGATTATGATACAGAAGGTCTTTTGATTTTATCCAATGACGGTGACTTTACTTATAAAGTTACGCATCCGAAACACAATATCGGCAAAACTTATGTTGCAACCTTAAAAGGAGGAATTACACCGGCACATTTGAATGCATTAAGACGCGGTATACGTGTGGAGGACTACAAAACTGCGCCGGCGGAAGTTGAATTGCTGGATGGCTTTGTAGGACACAGTGTTGTTAAAATAACGATACATGAAGGTAAAAACAGACAAGTCAGAAAAATGTTCGAGTCATTAGGTTACAGCGTAAAGGCATTAAGACGAATTGCAATCGGTCCTGTAGAACTTGGAAGTTTACAGGTGGGCCGTTGGCGTCACCTTACCAGTGTGGAAGTTGGTTATTTGTCCGGAGGAGGTAAGAAAAATGGTTGAAGTTAAGGCGGTTGTTGATAAAAGCGAGGCAGCTGAATTTTTGCATTCAAAGAATGTTTATACGGATTTACAACCTCTTTTTGTGATGTGCGCAACGGAAAAAGGTAAACTTTTGGGTGTGGGTGCCGTATCGATGAATGACGGCGAAACTGTAATTGAAGAAATCGTTTTTGACGAGGAGATTGGATGGTTGATTGGTAAAGCCCTTTTGAATGCGCTGGAACTTGGCGGTGTCCGATATGTTAAAATTAAAAATCCTGCTTTACATGCTTTAGCTAAATTTTTGCGTTTTGCTGAAAAAGACGGTGAGTGGACAGTGGATTTAAAAGGGTATTTTGAGTCCGGATGTCAAGGCTGCGGACAATGAAATACGCGCTTTATCAAAAAGTTTGCAAAAATTTCATTTTATACTTGAAATTTCATAACGCTATGCGTATAATATACACTAGGTAATGTTGGTGTTTAATAATTGACATACAACAAATTGTACTGTGAGGTGAGAATATGGAGAACTTGAACACAGGCTTGCTTTTTACCGGCATGGGCATGTTGATTGTATTTTCGGTTCTTATTATTTTGATGGTTGTCATCTATTTAATGCAACTTCTCAAAAAAGAGGATAAGGCTGAGGCTACAGAAACTGCGGCGCCGATGGTAGCCCCGGCAAAGGCGAGCGTGGCAATAGACAAAAATGAGACTATTGCGATAATCTCTGCAGTGGTTGCTGCGATGAGCGGTGATGACCCGAACAAGAGACTTCGCGTTATGTCCATCAAGGATCAGAACGGCAATGTTCTGTGGAGTAAGTGATTTTAGCAATAACTGAATTTGGAGGAAAGTATTATGAAAAATTTTGTAGTTAAAGTAAACGGTAATGTTTACAATGTAGAAGTTGAAGAAGCAACAGGTGTTGTTAATGCTCCAATCTCGGAAACAAAGACAGAAGCACCGGCTGCAGCTCCGGCTCCGGCAACTGTTCCGGCTGGCGCAACCACAGTAAATGCACCGATGCCGGGTAACATCTTGGATGTAAAAGTAGCAGCTGGTCAGGCAGTAAAATCCGGCGATGTTCTCTGCATTCTGGAAGCTATGAAGATGGAAAACGAAATTGTTGCTCCGTGCGACGGTACGGTTTCTTCCGTAAGCACAACTAAGGGCTCCACAGTAAATACCGGTGACGTTCTCGTAACAATTGGTTAATGAATTGCATTATATAAGTGGAGTGATATAAAATGTTGGAGCTTTTTAATAATTTTATGGCAACTACAGGTTTTAACCTGATGTTTGCCAGCGGTTGGGTAGAAGGCGTAAAAACGATTATTATGATTTTAATCGCTTTTGTGCTGATTTATCTTGCGATTGCAAAGAAATTTGAGCCGCTTCTGCTTTTACCGATTGCTTTTGGTATGCTTTTGGCGAACTTGCCTTCAATGGTAGGTGCAGAAATCATGCATCCGGAGTGGTATACAGATGCCTCCGGTGTAATAGATTATGGTAAAGTAATTAAAGAAGGCGGTTTGTTAGACCTTTTGTACCTTGGCGTTAAATTAGGTATCTATCCACCGCTAATTTTCCTGGGTGTCGGTGCAATGACAGACTTTGGTCCGTTGATTGCGAATCCGAAGAGCATTTTGTTGGGTGCTGCAGCACAGTTTGGTGTATTCTTCACATTTGCTGTTGCGCTTTTGCTTGGTTTTACACTGCCGGAAGCCGGTTCTATTGGTATTATCGGTGGGGCTGACGGTCCGACAGCGATTTATGTTACAAAGACGCTGGCACCGCATTTGCTTTCTGCAATTGCAATTGCAGCATATTCCTATATGGCGCTCATTGAAGTCATCCAGAAGCCGATTATGAAGCTTTTGACAACCAAAAAGGAACGTGAAATCGTAATGGAGCAGCTCCGTCCGGTTTCTAAGACGGAAAAAATCATTTTCCCGATTGCCGTAACCGTAGTTGTTGGTCTTATCGTACCGGATGCTATCCCGCTCGTAGGTATGCTTATGCTCGGTAACCTTGCAAAAGAATGTGGCGTGACGGACAGAATCAGCAAGACAGCACAAAATGAATTGATGAACATTATTACGATTTTTCTTGGCACAACCGTTGGTGCTACTGCAACAGCAGATTCTTTCTTGAGAGTTGAGACTCTCCTGATTGTAGGTCTCGGCGTTGTTGCTTTTGCGTTCTCTACTGCAGGCGGTTTGTTCCTTGGTAAGATTATGTGCTTCCTCACGAAGGGCAAAGTTAATCCGCTTATCGGTTCCGCGGGTGTTTCTGCTGTTCCAATGGCTGCACGCGTTTCCCAAAAGGTTGGTCAGGAAGCAAATCCGAAGAACTTCCTTTTAATGCATGCTATGGGGCCGAACGTTGCCGGTGTTATCGGTTCTGCGGTGGCAGCGGGCGTGTTCCTTTCCATGATTCCGCATTAATTTTTAGTTTATAATAACGAAAAGGAGGTAATAGCATTATGGCTAAACCTGTTAAAATTACAGAAACCATATTAAGAGACGCGCATCAGTCTTTGATTGCTACGCGTATGACAACGGAGCAGATGCTTCCGATTGTTGAAAAATTAGATAAAGTCGGCTATCATTCCTTGGAGGCATGGGGCGGTGCTACATTTGACTCCTGCCTGCGTTTCTTAAACGAAGATCCATGGGAGCGTTTGAGAAAAATTAAGGATAAGGCTAAGAACACAAAACTGCAGATGCTTTTCCGCGGTCAGAATATTCTTGGCTACAGACATTACGCGGACGATGTTGTGGATTATTTCGTTAAAAAGTCCGTTGACAACGGTATTGATATCCTGCGCATTTTTGACGCGCTCAACGACCCGAGAAACCTTGAAGCAGCAATCAAGGCAGCCAATCAGGCAAAGGCACATGTTCAGGCTACTGTTTGTTATACAATCAGCCCGGTGCATAACATCGAGTCTTTCGTAAAACTTGCAAAGCAGCTCGAAGAAATGGGCGCAGACTCCATTTGTATCAAGGATATGGCGGCGCTCCTGCTTCCGTATACTGCATATGACCTCGTTAAAGCTATGAAGGAAGAAATTAAGATTCCGATTCAGTTGCATACGCATTACACAAGCGGTGAGGCTTCCATGACTTATTTGAAGGCGATTGAAGCCGGTGTAGACGTAATCGACTGTGCTATGTCCCCGCTCGCACTCGGCACATCCCAGCCGGCTACGGAGCCGATGGTTGCCGCATTGCAGGGAACTGAGTATGACACAGGTCTTGACCTTGATCTTTTGAGTGATATTGCGGATTATTTCAGACCGCTTCGTGAAGAGTACCTTAAGAGTGGCCTTATGGATCCGAAGGTTATGGGTGTAGACGTTAATACACTTCGTTATCAGGTTCCAGGCGGTATGCTTTCTAACCTTGTATCCCAGCTTAAGCAGCAGGGTCAGGAAGACAAGTTTATGGAAGTGCTCAAGGAAGTGCCGCGCGTTCGCGAAGACTTGGGTTATCCGCCGCTTGTAACACCGTCCAGCCAGATTGTCGGCACACAAGCTGTGCTTAATGTTTTGATGGGCGAAAGATACAAGATGATTACCAAGGAAACCAAGGGTATTGTTCGTGGTGAATACGGTCAGACTCCGGTTCCGATTAGCGATGAAATTGTTAAAAAAGTTATCGGTGATGAGGAAAGAATCACTTGCCGTCCGGCAGATAAGCTTGAGCCGGAAATTGATAAGCTCAGAGAAGAAATCAAGGATTATATCCAGCAAGACGAGGATGTTTTGTCTTATGCGCTGTTTGGTCCCGTTGCACAAAAGTACTTTGAGTACAGAATGGCACCGAAAGCAGAGGAGAGTGCACCTGCAGAAACAAAGGCTGCATTTGATGTGGAATACATCGATATGGACTCTGCAGATTATCCGATCAAGTAATGATTTCAACCCGATGCAATTAGCATCGGGTTGATTTTTTTACAATTCTGTTAACGAATGCAAAAATCATAAAAAACTGTTGACTTTCCTGCGAAAATATACTATAATGTTTAAAGTTAAAAGCGTTGACGAAGAGTGCGTCAAGGAGGATTTTTAAGAGAAGCGGCGTTTGGTGCGAGCCGTCGAAATCTGATTTGAATGTCTGTAGCTTCTGAGCTGGAAGGAAGAAAGCCGTAAGGTAAGTAGAACCTTTCCGTCAGCACTACGTTACGGTGCAGGAATTGATGGATTCCGATGAGTGGTAACGCAAATTTCGCGTTGCAATTTGGGTGGTACCGCGGGTGTAAGCAAAGCTTATTGCAACGCTCGTCCCAAGTTCGTCTTGGGACGAGCGATTTTTATATCCGGGTACTTAGGAGGTAAATTATGAAACAAATCACCGGACTCGATTTTAAAATTAAAGAAATGGCCGGCCGTATTCGCGAACTGCGTGAAATTGTTGGTTTAAGCGTAGAGGATATGGCCGCAAAAACCGACGTGACGGTAGAGGAGTATTTACAATGTGAAAACGGCGAAAGTGACTTGAATTTTGCATTTATTTATCGTTGTGCACTTGCATTCAATGTCGACGTAACCGATATTATTGAAGGCTCCAGCCCGAAACTGAAGTCTTATACAGTTACGCGTGCAGGCGGCGGTCAAAAGATTGAACAGGCACATGGTATGGTGTACTACAATCTGGCTTCTGCTTTTAAAAACCGTATCGCAGAGCCGCTTTATGTCAAGAGTGAATATGATCCGGAAGCGGAGAGAAGAGATATCGAGCTGACCACGCATGACGGTCAAGAATGCGATATTATCATTCAAGGTCACTTAAAAGTCCAGGTTGGTAGTCATAGCGTTGTGCTTGGACCGGGAGATAGTATTTATTATGATTCCTCAACGCCGCATGGCATGATTGCAGTTGACGGACAGGATTGTTTGTTTTATGCAATTGTATTAAATCCTACCGGTGAACCGATTCCGGAGCTCCAACCGAAAAAGATGCCTGAAGCGCACAAAAAATCCGCTTCTATGGAAAATCCGGAAATCCGCAAGACAAAGCGCGTTTATAACAAATATGTTGATGTAGTTAAAAACGAGGCCGGCACACCAACTTCGATTACATTTAAGAATACTGACGACTTTAACTTCGCATTTGATGTTGTAGACGAGTTGGCAAAGACAAAGCCGGAAAAATTGGCTATGTTACACATTGACCGCGACAAAACGGAGCGCAGATTTACGTTTGCAGATATCAGTAAAGCATCCAATCGCTGCGCAAATTATTTTAAATCTATTGGCATCAAGAAGGGCGACACCGTTATGTTGGTATTAAAGCGCCACTATCAGTTCTGGTTTGCAATGATGGGTTTAAATAAACTCGGTGCAATTGCTATTCCGGCAACAAATCAGCTTCAGGAGCATGACTTTGAGTATCGTTTCAACGCGGCAGATATCAAGACGATTCTTTGTACTGCTGATGGTGATACGGCGCATCAAGTGGATTTAGTTGCTCAGAAATGTCCGCAGCTCGCAAATAAAATTATAGTTGGCGGTAAGCGCGACGGTTGGCGTGACTTTGATGAAGAATACATGATGTACAGTACGCATTTCGAGCGTACGGAAGATTCTCCGTGCGGCGAAGATTTGCTTTTGATGTTCTTTACGTCCGGTACATCAGGGTATCCGAAAATTGCTGCGCATAACCATAAATATCCGCTCGGTCATTTCCATACAGCAAAGTATTGGCACTGTGTAAATCCGAATGGCTTACACTTTACGATTTCCGATACCGGCTGGGCAAAATCTATGTGGGGTAAACTCTATGGACAATGGCTGTGTGAAGCTGCAACTTTTGTATATGATTTTGACCGTTTTGATGCTGCGGAAATCCTTCCGATGTTTGCAAAATATAAGATTACTACCTTCTGTGCGCCGCCGACAATGCTGCGCATGCTGATCAAACAGGATATTTCAAAGTATGATTTATCTTCGGTTGAGCATATGACAACAGCAGGCGAAGCGCTCAATCCGGAAGTTTACCGTCAATTCGAGAAGGTAACCGGTTTGCAGATATTAGAAGGTTTCGGTCAGAGTGAAAGTACCATGATTATTGGTAACCTTTATGGTGCGGAACACAAAATCGGTTCTATGGGTAAGCCAAGTCCGACCTATGATGTTATGCTTATGGGTTCGGACGGTAAGGAAGTTGCTGTCGGTGAAACGGGTGAAATCGTAATTCGCATCGACGAAGGCAGACCTTGCGGTTTGTTTACCGGTTACTATAAAGACGAAGAAAAGACTGCAGAGGTTATGCACGACGGTTATTATCATACAGGCGATACAGCGTGGAAAGATGAAGACGGTTTTTACTGGTTCGTCGGTCGCGTGGACGATGTAATTAAGTCCTCCGGCTATCGTATCGGACCTTTTGAAATCGAAAGTGTCATCATGGAACTTCCGTATGTGCTTGAATGTGGAGTATCTGCTGAACCCGATGAGGTTAGAGGTCAGGTCGTTAAAGCAAGCATTGTGCTTGTAAACGGCACGAAACCTACGGATGAACTCAAAAAAGAGATTCAAACCTATGTTAAGGAAAAGACCGCGCCGTACAAATATCCGAGAATTGTTGTATTCAGAGACAGTTTGCCGAAGACGGTCAGCGGTAAGATTCAGAGAAATAAGCTTTAATCTTGACAATAAAGGAGTCTTCTATGGAATTTAAACGCGTGCTTCTTTTATCTGGTCACTATGGTAGCGGCAAAACCAATATTGCCGTAAATCTGGCTTTAGATTTAAAACGTAAAGGGGAACAGGTGTTGATTGCGGATATTGACATTGTAAATCCGTATTTTCGCACAAAAGACAGCCAAGCGGACTTAGCGGGAGCGGGGATTGAACTCATCTGCTCGCCGTACGCAAATTCTAATGTAGATATTCCTGCTTTGCCGCAGGAAATGTATCGAGTTGTTGAAAAACGTGATACCTTCGCTGTAGTGGATATTGGCGGAGATGACCGCGGTGCACTTGCACTGGGCAGACTTGCAGATGACATCAAAGATGAAAACGATTATGAAATGTTTTTAGTGGTCAATGTTTACAGACCGCTTACAGCAAATCTGGAGGATATGCTCGAAGTAGTGCGAGAGATTGAGACTGCATCTAAAATTCCTTTCACGGCAATCATTAATAATTCAAATTTGGGTGAAGAAACTACAGCGCAAATGGTGCTTGATTCCGTCCCGCTAGTGCAACAGATTGCATCGGCATGCAATTTGCCGATAAAAATGACAACGGTAAAATCTTCTGTTTATGAAGAATTGAACGATAAAATTGAGAATCTGTTCGCATTGAATTTACAAGATAAAATATTTTAATAAACAGAAATCTTGAGGAGGTAACTTAAATGGCAAAATTAAGTTTCAGAACTGACCTTTGCAAGGGTTGCGGCTTGTGTGTAAATGCTTGCCCTAAGCAAGTTTTGGCGATTTCTAAAGACAAAATCAATGCAAAGGGTCATCATCCGGTGGAAGCGGTAGATATGGACGCTTGTGTTGGGTGCGCATCCTGTGCGATTATGTGTCCGGATTGTATCATTACAGTTGAAAGGTGAGTGAAAAAAATGGCAGAAAAAGCATTGATGAAAGGTAACGAAGCGATTGCAGAGGCTGCTATTATGGCCGGCTGCCGTTTCTATTTTGGTTATCCGATTACGCCGCAGACTGAAATTGCGGCATATATGGCAAAAAGAATGCCGAAAATCGGTGGTACATTTTTACAGGCAGAGAGTGAGGTTGCCGCAATTAATATGGTATACGGCGTTTCTTCGACAGGTATGCGTGTTATGACATCCTCTTCCAGCCCTGGTATTTCTTTAAAGGCAGAAGGTCTTTCGTATCTTGCAGGCTCGGATTTGCCGGCTTTGGTTGTAAACGTTCAGCGCGGCGGACCGGGTCTTGGCGGTATTCAGCCTTCGCAGTCCGACTATTTTCAGGCGACACGCGGTTGCGGGCACGGCGATTATCATATGATCGTTCTTGCGCCGGCATCTGTACAGGAAATGGCAGATATGACCGTTAAAGGCTTTGATTTAGCAGATAAGTATCGTGTGACATCTATGATTTTAGCTGATGGTACAATGGGACAGATGATGGAGCCGGTATCTTTGGATATCCAGCCGTCTGCAACGATTGAAAAACCATGGGCGGTAACAGGCACACAAATGGCAAGAAAGCACAACATTATCAATTCTTTGTCCTTGGTTCCGGAAGAACTCGAACAGTTAAATATTGCAAGATTTGAGCGTTATAAGCAAATTGAAGAAAACGAAGTTATGTACGAAGAGTATATGATGGATGATGCTGAATACTGCATCGTCGCCTTCGGCATTGCGGCGCGCGTATCCAAAAATGCAATTGTTGAAGCAAGAAAGCAGGGCATCAAAGTTGGTCTGATTCGTCCGATCACACTCTGGCCGTTCCCGAAAAAGCCGCTTTTGGCTGCTGCTGATAAGGTAAAGGCATTCGTTTCTGTTGAGCTTTCTATGGGTCAGATGATTGAAGACGTACAGATTGCGACTCAGTTTAAGAAGCCGGTA
>JAZRUW010000002.1:0-34290 GCA_045652745.1 Clostridia bacterium | reverse complement strand
GACCATGTGGTATTTGTTGATTTGTACATAAAATATTTTCTTTTTTGTAATTTGTAAATTTGTGCGTAGGGGCGATTCACGAATCGCCCGTGAATATCGCATAAACTTGCGGCAGGAGCAAGCCCCTGCCCTACGGTGTTGGGTGTGGTTTATGCGCATAAAAACGCAAGCGGCACACAGGCCGTTCCCTACGGAATTGGTTGTAATTTGTTCTTTTTGTAACGAAACTGCCCCGCACATACAAAAAGGAACGGCGTTGCCGTTCCCTGAATCCACACTATAAAATACTTACCCACATATCACATCGTACTTTCGCCCGTGTGTGGCGAAAATATGTATTTTCAAGCGGTATCCATTCGTCGAAAAACCGCTGTGCCGTCTGCGGTGTGTTACGTTTTAAGATTCTTTCCCGTTGCAGCTCGGGCGCAATATCCAAAAACACCGAAAAGTCGTAAAGCTTTTCAAGCGCGGGATGCATGGCATATGCACCTTCCACGATAACAAGATTTTCGGGCGCAATCTGCATGCCTTCACCTTTTAATCCCTGAAATTCAATATTTTTGGATTATCTAAAATCATCACCAGCACCGGTATCAGCACAAGCTGCGCAAGTATGCCCGGAATTGCGTTGGTAAATGCGCCCGCAAGGAAAATCGCAAACGTAAAAGTGCCGCCGCTCACGCCCATGCACACAAACATCGCCGCACCCCACACCAGTCTGCCGACCAGCATCGCAATCACCAACGAAACGTAAATACACGCTTTTTTGCGCGGTAACATTTGATGCATCCATCCGGCAATTACGCCATAAGCGGCCAGCTCAAATGCCATGCAAACCGCCTTCGGAAACAACGGCGGCATACCTAAAACAAACGAGCGAAACAGCGGCGCAATAAATCCCACGGCCAGTCCCCATGCAGGGCCGCAGAGAAAGCCGCAAAGCAGCACCGGAATGTGCAGTGGACAAAGCATTGCACCGATTTGCGGAATTTGTCCCGTCAAAAACGGCATCACATACGCAAGCGCCAGAAACAAGGCAGCTAAAATCATTTTAAGTAAACTGCTGTGCTTTTTCATAGCAAAAATCCTTTCCGAGTATAAAAAGTAACACATCGCCGCAAAGGCTTGTTTCATCATACCATAATGGAGAGGAATAATCCATAGTTTTCAAAAAAATATCCGCTCCGATTGGAGCGGATACTGTTAAGTTGCGTATAATTTATGCAGCTTTTTTTGTGATTGCCTTTGTAACAAAGAGCGCAATAATCATTACCACTACCATAATCGGCAGAACGATCATCCAGTTCTGAACGAAGCCTGCGATAATGTAACCCACGAAAGAAATCGCTGCAACAAAGATTGCATACGGCATCTGTGTGGAAACGTGATTTAAGTGGTTGCACTCTGCACCTGCAGAGGACATGATGGTTGTATCGGAAATCGGCGAGCAGTGGTCACCGCAAACCGCACCTGCAAGACAAGCGGACATGCCGATAATCAACATTTCGCTGCCTGCCGGGAAGATAGCAACAACAATCGGAATGAGAATACCAAATGTACCCCAGGATGTACCCGTGGAGAATGCAAGGAAGCATGCTACGAGGAAAATGATGGCCGGCAGGAAGTTTGCAAGACCCTCAGCAGCGCCTTCCATTAAGCCTGCAACGTAAGCATCTGCACTCAAAAGACCGGTCATGTTCTTTAGCGCTGTAGCAAATGTCAAAATGAGAATTGCCGGCACCATAGCGATAAAGCCCTTCGGGATGCAATCCATAGCTTCTTTAAAGGTAACAACACGTCTTGCAACGAGGTAGATGATGGTCACAAGCAAAGCGATGATACCGCCCCACGGCAGACCAACGGTTGCATCTGTGTTTGCAAATGCATCTACAAAGGACACACCGTCTAAAATACCGCCAACATATACAAGAGCAAACACGCAAACTGCAATCAATACGATAATCGGCAAAAGTAAATCGATTACCTTACCCTTTGCATTCGGTTCAACCTTTTCGCTTTCCGCTCTGTCACCGCAAGTATACAAATCGCCAAGTTCGATTGCATTCTTTTCATGCAGTCTCATCGGACCGAAATCAAACTTCATCAGCGCAAGTGCCACAACGAATACGAGTGTTAAAAGCGAATAGAAGTTATACGGAATTGCCTGAATAAACAAAGACAGACCCTGACCTTCCGGTGCATAGCCGGCAACAGCCGCTGCCCAAGAGGAAATCGGAGCAATCATACAAATCGGTGCAGCCGTTGCATCAATGATATACGCAAGTTTTGCTCTGGAAATCTTTTGTGCATCCGTAACCGGTCGCATAACCGAACCTACAGTCAAGCAGTTAAAATAGTCATCAATGAAGATAAGTACGCCGAGCACGAAGGTTGCAAGCGTTGCACCTGTGCGGCTCTTGATGTTCTTTTTCGCCCATTCACCGAACGCCGCGCTACCGCCTGCTTTGTTCACAAGTGCAACGATAATGCCGAGCACAACGAGGAACACAAAAATACCCGCAAGACCGGATACCGCACCGATGATACCGTCATTTAAGAGCGCATCCATTGCACCGAGCGGCTTGTAGTTTGTTGCAAACAGTGCACCAAATACAATACCGATAAACAAAGAAGAATAAACCTCTTTCGTAATCAGCGCAAGACCGATTGCGATTACCGGCGGCAAAAGTGCCATAAATGTTGCCGCATAACGGCTGCCTTCTGCTGCACCGTTATTTACGAATACGGACAACGCCGCAACGATAGCAACTGCCAGCACGCCTAAAACGATGCCGACGATTGTCTTTTTCTTCATACCTAAAAACCCCTTTTTCGTTTTGTTTTGTGCGAAATTGCATATTTGCACATTATACCTTATTATTATACAAAAAATATGCAATTCTGTCAATGTTTTCTTACAGAATTGCATATATCTTTAAAACATATTCGCTTATATGTCAATTTTAGTCCCTTATGGGCAATCTGCGGCTATACGACACATCGGGATTTTTCCAAAATCGCACCTTCCGGGCTTCTCTCATGTTTACACACCTTTATCCCAAAATTGAAAATCCCAAAAAGGTTACAACGGTTACAATCGCCGCCGCACCGACTACGCCGAGCGCCACCGACGGAAAAGCTTTTTTGAGCGGCATATCCATCATCGCCGCTACAAGCGCACCTGTCCACGCGCCCGTCCCCGGCAGCGGAATGGCTACCAAAACGAACAAACCCCAAAATGCATATTTTTCTACAGTATCGCGATGCTTATCCGCGCGTGCTTCCAATTTTGACACTAGGCCGTCGAGCGCCGGCCACACTTTGCGCATCCACGCAAAAATCTTTTTAATGAAAATAATGATAAACGGCACCGGAATACAGTTGCCAATAACCGATACAATCACCGCCACCGCATACGGCAGTCTCATCCCTACGCCAATCGGAATTGCACCGCGCAATTCTATAACCGGCACCATGGATACAAACAGTGTCGTCAAAATTTTTCCTGTAAAAGTTTGTGTAAAAAAAGCAAGTATCGCACTCAAAGCACATTCTCCTTACTCAATAAACTGTACTACTATACTATACACCAAAATTCGAAAAAAGAAAAGAAAAATATTTTTTCATGCGTTTTCTCAGCACAGCTCTGATGCTCCGCTTTGCAGGTTGCAACACGGAGACGGTCGTGTAAAACGCAGACGGCTTTTTTCTACACTTGCTTGACTTTTTTTGCAAATACTACTATACTTATAAGGTGCTAACAATCACACAAAAATGTAGGGGGGTAAAAAATGAAAGTATTAGCAATCGGTAACAGTTTTTCGGAAGACTCTATGCGCTATTTGCATCAGATTGCAAAGGCGGACGGCACGGATTTAACCACGGTCAATATGTATATCGGAGGTTGTCCTCTGCGCACGCATTATATGAATATGCTTATGGATGCAAAGGCGTATACGATGCATTTTAACGGCCAAGCCGTTCCGGGTCTCAAATTTGCGCTTAAGGAAATGCTTACGAGCAACGACTGGGATGTTGTAACGCTCCAGCAAGCAAGCGGCTTTTCCGGAAATTTCGAAACCTACCAACCATACTTAGATGAACTTGCAGCCTTTGTACACAAGCACGCTCCGCAGGCAAAGCTCTACATTCATCACACCTGGGCGTACGAGGAAGGCGCACCTATTTTAGAAAAATACAATTACGGTACCGCAAAAAATATGTGGAAGCAAGTAAAATCCGCATATAAAAAGGCTATAAAAGCCATCAAGGCGGACGGTGTAATTTATAGCGGCAAAGCCATGGAAGAGGCGCGTGAAAAGGGAATTAAAATCCATCGCGACACCTATCATGCAAGCCTGGGCTTCGGCAGATACCTGCTCGGTCTGGTATGGTATAAAACCTTAACCGGCAAATCCGTTCTCAATAACACCTTCGCCGATTTCGACGAACCCGTTTCGGAAAACGAAATCAAAATCGCAAAAGAAATCGCGGAAGATGTAGCAAAATGTTAGTAAAACAAAAAACCTCTCAAAATAGATGTTTTGAGAGGTTTTAAATTTGTCGGTATGTTTTTATTCTTCGTAACCGTTCGGGTTGTTTTTTTGCCATCTCCAGGAGTCGCGGCACATATCTACAACGTTTTTGTTTGCACTCCAGCCGAGTTCACGTGCAGCTTTGGATGCATCCGCATAGCAAACCGTAACGTCGCCCGGTCTGCGCGGTGCGATTTTGTAGTTAATCTTTAAATCGTTGGCTTCTTCAAAAGCATGTACCAAATCAAGCACGCTGTAGCCTACGCCCGTACCGAGGTTATAGATTTCCACGCCGTTTTGACCGTCCAGCTTATCGAGTGCCTTTAAGTGTCCGTCCGCCAAATCCACAACGTGGATGTAGTCGCGCACGCCCGTACCGTCCTTGGTCGGGTAATCGTCACCGAAAATCGAAAGCTGCTGCAGCTTGCCCGAAGCCACCTGTGTGATATACGGCATCAGATTATTCGGAATACCGCGCGGATTTTCGCCGATTTTACCGCTCTCATGGGCACCCACCGGATTGAAATAACGCAGAAGCGTAATCTTCCAACTATCGTCTGATACACAAAGGTCGGTCAGAATCTGCTCAATCATCAGCTTGGTCTGCCCGTACGGACTGTTTGCCGAGGTCGGCAAATCTTCCGTCAGCGGCATTTTGTCGGTAACGCCGTACACCGTTGCAGAAGAACTAAATACCATCTTCTTTACACCAAACTCAACCATCACTTCCAACAGACGGAGTGTGCCGGTGATGTTGTTATCATAATACTTAAGCGGAAACGCAACGGATTCGCCTACGGCCTTGAGCCCTGCAAAATGGATAACCGCATCAATCTTGTGTGCGGCAAATACCTTGCGCATACCTTCCGTATCCAGAATATCGCATTTGTAGAAGGTTGCCTTCTTGCCCGTAATCTCTTCTACGCGCTCCAAAGACTTTTCACTGCTGTTGGACAGATTATCAATTACAACTACATCGTGTCCTGCCTCCAAAAGCAACACACAGGTGTGCGAACCGATATAACCTGTACCGCCCGTTACCAATACTTTCATCTATACCATCCTTTCTTTTCTATACCCACGGTGGATAGTTATACTAACTCCATCATTTGGCAACTGTTATTTTTGCGCATTGATATGCGCTAAAAGCCCCTCTATCCCCTTGGAAATATCCCGATAGGTCTGCTCGAAATTGCCCGAATACCACGGGTCGTCAATGTCGCCCGGCGTATCGGTAAAATCCAAAAGCCTGCACACTTTATGCGCATCGGCATTGTCAATGATGCGATAAATGTCTTTTACATTCATCATTTCCATGCCGATAATATAATCGTATACTTTGCCGTCCTTCTTTGTGAGCAGCACCGCGCGTTTTCCGGCCGTGTCTATCCCGTGCGCCTGCAAAATCTCACGCGTGCCGCGGTGCACGGGATTGCCGAGCTCCCACGTACTCGTTGCCGCAGAGGCGATTTCAAATTCATCTGCGCACCCCAGTTTTTCCACGGCGTCACGCATCAAAAACTCCGCCATCGGACTTCTGCAAATATTTCCTAAACAAACGAACAGTATTTTAATCATGCGGCAACTCCTTAACGAACTCCTCAGGTTTTAAAAATCAAAGGTCAACTGACTGCTTTCCTTCATGCCCTTAAAACAGCCGTTGCGCTCAAGCGTTTCCACGCCGGTTTTCGGCACTTTTGTGCGTGTTGCAAAATCTTCAATGGACGTAAACTCGCCCTGTGCGCGCGCCTCGGCAACCGATTCACCAATGGCAATGCTGATGCCCGGCAAGCTCGAAAGCGGCGGCAGAATTTTACCGTCACACGGCAGGAAGTTTTTCGCATCCGAAGCATATAAATCTATCGGTGCAAACTCAAATCCTCGTGCATACATCTCACGCACCAATTCCATTGTGGTATACAAATCCGCATCCTTTTGCGACGGCTTTTCCATCGCTTCGATTTCGCGCATCGCCGTGCGTAGATTTTCCATGCCGTTGCACATGAGCTCCGCGTCAAACGCGCCGAGTGCGCGGATGGAAAAATACGCACAGTAGTATTCTACCGGTCTGTGCACCTTAAACCACGCAATACGGAAGGCCATCATTACATAGGCTGCCGCGTGCGCTTTCGGGAACATGTACTTGATTTTGTTACACGACTCGATGTACCACTCCGGCACATCATTGTCACGCATCAATCTTTCATCTTCAGCCGTCAGGCCTTTACCCTTTCTGACTTTTTCCATAATCGTAAAGGCATCCTGCGGCGGCAGACCCATATGAATGAGATAAATCATAATGTCATCGCGCGTACAAATCGCCTCTTTTAAAGTGATTGTACCTTCGCGAATATAATCCTGCGCGTTGTTGAGCCACACGTCCGTACCGTGCGAAAGACCAGAAATACGCAAAAGTTCGGAAAAGGTTGTCGGTTTGGTATCCACAAGCATCTGGCGTACAAATGCCGTACCAAACTCCGGCACACCGAAGGTTCCGACGGGGGAGCCGATATCGTCCGGTGCTACGCCGAGCGCCTTGGTCGAGTCGAACAAACTGAGCGTATCCTCATCATCAAGCGGTATCGTTTTGGCATCTTTGTCCGTCAAATCCTCAAGCATACGAATTACTGTCGGGTCATCGTGGCCGAGAATATCGAGTTTTAAAAGGTTATCGTGAATGGAGTGATAGTCAAAGTGTGTCGTTACAATATCGCTCGTCGGGTCCTCCGCCGGATGCTGTACCGGTGTAAACATATGAATATCCAGATTCTTCGGACAAACAATAACACCGCCCGGATGCTGTCCCGTCGTGCGTTTTACACCCGTACAGCCGAGCGTAATTCGCTTGATTTCCGCACTGTGCACCACCTGCGAACGCTCCGCAAAGTATTTTTTTACATAACCGAACGCCGTCTTGTCGGCAATCGTGCCAATCGTACCTGCGCGGAAAACGTACCCTTCACCGAAGAGTTCTTCCGTATACTTATGTGCGACACTTTGATATTCACCGGAGAAGTTTAAGTCAATATCCGGCGCTTTGTCGCCCTTAAAACCAAGGAAGGTTTCAAACGGTATATCATGACCGTCCTTTTTATACAGTTCGCCGCATTCCGGACAGTATTTGTCCGGCAGGTCACAACCCGAAATACCCGTACCGTCACTATTGAATTCACTGTGCTTACACTTCGGACATATGTAGTGCGCCGGAAGCGCATTTACTTCCGTGATACCCGTTAAAAATGCAATCAACGACGAGCCGACCGAACCTCGGGAACCAACGAGGTAGCCGTCTGAATTCGATTTTTTAACCAACTTGTGCGCAATCATATACATAACGGAAAATCCGTACGTCACAATGGAATGGAGTTCCTTTTTTATACGCTCTTCCACCAGTTCCGGCAACGGGTCGCCGTAGATGCTCTTCGCCGTTTCATAACTCATGCGGACAATGTCTGTTTCCGCACCCTCAATGCTCGGCGGATAGGTGCCATCCTTCACCGGCTCGAGCACCTCCACCATATCCGCGATTTTATTTGGATTTTCAATGACCACGCGGTAAGCGGTGTCTTCGTCCAGATACGAAAATTCATCGAGCATTTCTTTTGTGGTACGCAGATACAGCGGCGCCTGCAAATCGGCATCGTCAAAGCCCTTGCCCGCCATCAGTACGCGGCGGTACACCTCGTCTTCCGGATTTAAGAAATGTACGTCGCCCGTTGCGACAACCGGCTTTCCGTGCTTATCGGCCAGCGCGATAATCTTTTTGTTGATTTCCTGCAATTCCTTTTCGGACTGCACCGCGCCGTTTCGAAGCATAAATGCGTTGTTGCCGAGCGGCTGGATTTCGTAGTAATCGTAAAACGAAGCAATCGCGTCAATCACATCGGCGCTCTTGCCGCCGAACACCGCCTGATACAGCTCGCCCGCTTCGCAGGCCGAGCCGACAATTAAACCCTCGCGGTATTTGTTGATGATGCTCTTCGGCATACGCGGCTGGCGATAGTAATAGTCTAAATTGGATGCCGAAATCAGCCGGTACAGATTTTCCAGCCCGACATAATTTTTCGCCAAAATGATAATATGGTGCGACGAAGCCCCACGCACGTCAATTTCCTCACCAAATGCACTGTTTAATTCGCTGATATTCTGAATATCGCGCTTTTCCAGCATGCCCAGAAACTGCACGAAAATCTGCGCCGTTGCAAATGCATCGTCTACCGCGCGGTGATGATTTTCCAGCTTAATTTTCAGATGCTTGGCAATGATGTTTAACTTATGGCTTTTCAGTTCCGTCAAAAGTTTGCGCGAAAGTTCCAAAGTATCTACATAAGTATGGGTAAATTCCTCGCCCATACGCTCCAGTGCCGCACGGATAAATCCCGTGTCAAAGTTTGCATTGTGCGCCACAAGAACACTGCCCTCGCAGTACTCCATAAACTTGCGCACCGCCTCTTCTTCCTCCGGTGCATCGGCCACCATCGCATCCGTAATACCCGTCAGCTCCACAATCTTTTGCGGAATGCTCACCGGCGGATGCACAAAGGTGGAAAACGAGTCGTAAATCTCGCCGTTGACAACCTTAATCGCTCCGATTTCGGTAATATAGCATTGATCTGCGGACAGACCCGTAGTTTCAATATCAAATACCACAAAACTGTCTTTCAAGGAAGCCTCTTTACCGCCGAATACAATCTGCTGACGGTCGTCGACCACATAGCCCTCTACACCGTAAAGTACCTTGATGCCGTTTTTCTTGGCCGCCTTCGCCGCCTCGGGGAACGCCTGCACCACGCCGTGGTCGGTAATGGCAATCGCCTTGTGTCCCCACTTGGCCGCGCGCGAAATCAAATCCGTCGCCGAGGACACACCGTCCATCGCCGACATCTGCGTATGTACATGCAACTCTACGCGCTTTTGCGGCTCGTCATCGGTTTTTACGCCCTCTTTTTCCAATTCGTTGATGTCGTTGGCAAACAAAACATAGTCGCCTGCGTACTTATCGTAAACAATGTCAGCATTTACCGCAATGTTCGTGCCCTTACTCAGGCGCTTTTCCATCTTTTCTTTCTGCGGTGTCGGCTTAGAGTACCCGCCACCTGCGCGGTCACCGCGCTGCGGCACGTCACAAAACAGTTTGACCGTAATCGAACTTTTTTTGTTGGTGATGTCCACCGTTACAATCCATGCGCCGTCTCTGCGTTCTTTAAACTCTATATCAAAGATTTCACCGCTGGTGCGCACTCTGCCCATTTCCGGCGTAATGTCCTCAAGCGGTGTAAGCTCTCCCTTAATTTTTTTGCCCATGATAATCTCGCTCGGACCGCGGTTTGCACTCTCGCTTTTCAGGCGCGCCAGAATCTCGGCTTCACGCGCTTTGGCATGTTGCTCTGCGCGCGAAAGGCTCTGCTCCATATAATGCACCAGCGCCTCGCTGAGTTTAAACTTTTGTTTAAAACTCTGCGCAATCTGTTTTGCCAGCTCGGAGTTGTTGTCCCCTGCGCCGCAAAGCGCAATATCCATCACGCGGGTCGCCTTGTTTACGTTGATTTTCTCTATTTCAATTTCCAGTATTTCTCCCGGAGCATCCGGGAAAATATCTTTCACCTTTGTCATAATGCTCTACAATTCCTTTGTCTTGATTAGAAAGGGGCGTTATGCACGCCCCGTGTTTTACTGCTCTGTCGCCGGCCCGATTTTCACCGTAACCTGCACCGTTGTTTTTTCTTCTAATAATTCATACCCATCCGGCACATCGAGTTCTACCCTCTCGGTAAAGTCTGCCGTTTTTCCCTCGACCGAAATCGGCAGGGTCTTTACGGTTTCAAGCCAACTGTCGCTCTTCGTTGCCGCACCCAGAAGCACCGTATCCGGACTGATTACTGTTTCCAGCACTGCATATTTTTCGGCAGGCGCACCTTCCAAAACAGCCTCTACTGCCGTTTTTGCACTGGTCAGTTTCGTCAGGCTGAGGTTAACTGCATCAAAAGATTTGCCGATGTTGGCATCCTGCGTTATGTTGTCACCGCGACGATCTTCAATAATTAAATCCGCTTTAATCTTTTTGCCGGCATCGTTTTTGTTGATGCTCACATATACACGGCCAACTCTTTCAATCACACTCTGCGGACCGGTCAAAAGCACACTTGTCGCATCCAGTTGCGTTTTGTAGAGCATGCGCTCATCTTCACTGACACCGTTAATCACCACTTCAACCGTGTGCGCCTTCTCAACACGCCTTTCCACCACCACACGCACCGTATCGCGGCTCTTGCTGACAATACGAATATCATTGCTTGGCGGCTGAATTTCAATCGGTAAATCATAGGTGCCCACACGAATATTCGGCACCGTAACCGTCGCAAGCACGCGTTCGGCCTTGGCAATTGCCAAACGTCTGCCGCTTACTTTCAAATCCATTGTCAAATCCTCATTTTGCACATACGCAAGTCCAGCCTGCTCCAGGGCATCGTGATTGACAATTGTAATCGGAATATCTTCTACCTCTCGGGTACTGTCCGGATTTTCGTTGACCACAACTACACACCAAAGCACAATGGCAATGAGAACGGAATATATCTTCCAGGCTGTATCTGAAGTTAAAAACTTTTTCATTTGTCAGCCTCCTTCTTATCGCCTTTCCAGAACAAAAGCTTCTTCGCCTTGTTTACCGCCTGCTCCGTCGCAAGCGATTTTACAATCGCACGGCGCAGGGTTTCTTTTGTTAAGTTTCTCGTCAAATCACCATTGAGGGCAATAGAAATTTTACCTGTTTCTTCGCTGACCACCACGACAACCGCATCGGAGTTTTCCGAAAGCCCGATGGCCGCACGGTGGCGCGTACCGAGTTCCTTGGACAAATCGCTTTTCGCCGTCAGCGGCAGTACACAGCCGGCCGCCAGAATACGATTGTCTCCGATAATGACCGCACCGTCATGCAACGGCGTGTTCGGCACGAAAATATTGACCAAAAGCTCTGCCGACACATGCGCGGAAAGCTGCGTACCGCCCGCGGCAATATCACCGAGCTTCGTAATGCGTTCCACGCAAATGAGCGCGCCGACCTTGTTTTTCGACAAACTGTCTGCCGCAAGGCTGATTTGCTCTGCCAACTCCTCCACACCGCTGTTTTGGCGGTTGGTGAAGCCGAACATTCTGCCCCACGCACCATGACCGATTTGCTCAAGCGCACGGCGAAGCTCCGGCTGAAACACGATCAAAAGTGCAATCAAACCAAGCTGAAGCGTGTTTTGTAAAATATACTGCAAGGTGTTAAAGTGCATCCAGGAACTGACCTGAAACAGCACCACCAACACCAAAAGACCCTTGATCAACTGCGCCGCGCGCGTTTCGCGAATCAGTCGGATTGCCCAGTACACCAAAACGGCAACAATGGCAACATCTATAAAATCCCAAATACGAATTGTGGAAATAAATTCCGTCACATTTGTCCAAAATCCGGCCACAGTTTCTACCTCCCATGTAATTTATACGTTTACGATTTTATTATACAACTTTTCCGCGCCGATTTCCAGCCTTTTTTTCCGATTGCGGCAAATTTTTTTCAACCCCTTGCACCGCGCGAACTTTTGTAGTAAAATAAGGGCATTACAACTATGATTTTTACCGAAAGCGAGGTGTGTAACCATGCAAAATCCCATCCCCATCGTCGCGGCCGTGCACGACTTGGCAGGCTTCGGCAGATGCTCTTTGTCTGTTGTAATGCCGGTTTTGTCCGCCATGGGTATGCAGGCATGCCCGATGCCGACGGCGGTTTTGTCGACACACACCGGCGGTTTTGAGGGCTACACCTTTGTAGACTTAACCGATACGCTGACGGCCTACTATAAACATTGGCGCAGTTTAAATATCCGTTTCGATTGCATTTATTCCGGCTTTCTCGGCTCGGCAAAACAAGTCGATATTCTCTCGGATATGATTGATGCGTTTGCCGATACCGCGCCGCTCGTGATCGTAGATCCGGCCTTTGCCGATGACGGCACTCTCTATTCTACTTTCGACAACGATTTTGTGCCGCATATGCGCCGCCTGGTTGCACGCGCGCACATCGTCACGCCGAACATCACCGAAGCCGCTTTCCTTTTAGGCCGCGACCTGCCCAAAGTGCTGTCCGCCGCAGAAGCAAGAGAGTGGCTCTGTGCTTTGGCCGACCTCGGCCCCGAAACCGTGATTATTACCAGCGCGCCACTTAAAGACAGCAAAACCAGCGTAATCGCTTACGATAAAAAAACAGACACCTTTTTGCGGCTTGCCTGCACCTATATTCCGGCAGAATACCCCGGCACGGGCGACACCTTTGCCAGCGTACTGACAGGCGCACTTTTGCAAAAAAGCACCTTAGAAGTTGCCATCACGCGCGCCGTAGAATTCGTGTCGCTGTGCATCCGCTCGACTTTTGAAGCCGGCACCTTGCCGCGCGACGGTGTACTTCTCGAACAGCACCTCGGCACACTCGCCGAAAAAAATATTCCGTCTGCGTGCAAACCCCTGACAGCAGAAAACATATAATATAAGTAAAATGTGCGAATTTAAAAATTTGCACATTTTTTTGTTTGAAACATATAAAACGGCGGTATATATAATTACAGGGAAAGATTTTCTCTGCAGAGCACAGGTAAGGAGATGACGCATATGAAATTTGTAATCACGGGCAGAAAAATTGACGTAACGGAAGGCATGAAAGAAAGAATTTACAAGCGCCTCGGTAAACTCGAAAAGTATTTTAAGAGCGAGCCGGAAGCAAAAGTCACCATCCGCACCGTAAAGGATGACCAGATTATTGAAGCCACCATTTATGAAAACGGCGTAATGTACCGCGCAGAAGAAAGAGATGCCGATTTGTACGCCGCAATTGATAAAATTGTAGATGTGATTGAGCGACAGCTTCGAAAGCACAAAACACATCTGGAAAAGAAATTAAAGAAAGGCGCATTCGATATGCCGTATGAGGGTTTTGCCCCGATTGAGGAAGAACCCGACTTAAAGGTGGTTAAAGTGAAGCGCTTTGCGTTCAAGCCCATGAATGTGGAAGAAGCGATTTTGCAAATGGAACTTCTCGGCCACAATTTCTTCGTCTTTGACAACGCCGAAGACGATGTAATCAGCATCGTATATAAGCGCAAGGACGGCAAGTATGCACTGATAGAACAGGATAAGTAAATATAAAACTCAAAAAGGAAACGGCATCGCCGTTTCCTTTTTACTTTATTCCTCCGCGGAAATATAGGCATCTTCCATTGCACATTGCATGGCTTTTAATTCTTCAATCATTTCCGTGATTTTGTTGAAGATTTGAAAATACAGTTCTGCGTCCATCCCAATCACCCTTTCCATAAAAAAATGCGCAGCACAAGGCCACGCATGAAAAACGCATGGCTCCGCTGAAGCGACTCAAGCGAATTTGCGACCGTAAAGGATGCAAAAAAGAGCATGCATTTTTACCGGATGGTAAAATTGCATCACTTACGGTCTTTTTGCTATTCACTTGAGTCGCATATTCAGTATATCACATTCTATTTTTACTGTCTACAACTTTCTTCCGCAAATTTCGACATTTTTTTGCGTGTCAAGAAAGGATATGGCTTTTGTGAGCAAAAGTCCCGGGGATTGCATCCCCATAAGAATCCCCTGCCGCCATTAAAAACTACGCATTAAACTTTACCGCCTCTCTTGCGGGCTGCGCCGCTGAGTCCTCGAGCGGTGCAAGCTCCTTTTCGCCATACTTACGCTCTAATGCCTTAGCAAGCAGAAAATCCGCCAAAGCCGGATTTTTCGGCAAAATCGGCCCGTGCATATACGTACCGATGAGATTTTTATACACCGCACCATCCGTACCGTCGCCGTTGCCAAAACCCGAAAGTACGCGTGCAAACGGGGAAAGTGCCTTGATATCCACACCGCAGGTATGGTGCTCAAATCCAACCAACGCCACCGCTTGGCCGTCTAATACCGCCTCAGTCGCAAAATGTCCGACCATGCGTGTTTTTCCCTTGCGCGCATCCATATCCAGTATGCCGAAGCCGTTTAAAATCTCGCCGTTATTTTCAAACGTATTGCCGAGCAGTTCAAACCCTGCCCCAATCGCCAGAAGCACGCCGCCGTCTTCAATATAAGTTTTCAGCGGTGCGGCCAATGCCTCGCCCATAGAAGCAACCGCCTTTTGCGCCTGTGCGCTGCCCGTGCCGATGAGTACAATATCCGCATCCGTAAAATCCGGCGTTCCCCCTGTTGTCAGCGTACGTACTTTCGCCTCCATACCACGCCACTCAAGACGCTTTTTCAAGACCGTCACATTGCCATGGTCGGCATATACATCCAGCAAATCGGGGTACAAATGATAAATTGTAAGCAATTTTTCCATCCTACTTGTCCCCCTTCTGTAATTTTTCGAGTGCCTGATAGGTCGGATACATCGCGGTATAATTCACCAGCGCATACGCGAGGTTTTCTTCGCCCTGCATCAACGCATTCGCCGCCTCGCCGCAATCACCGAACACCAATACCTTGCGCATATCCATATCTGCATACTGCAGACGCAAATACACATCATAGGCACGTCTACCGCAAAGGTATACCCGTCCGTCCGCCACGGAAACAAGGGATTCAAAATCCACATCCCAAATCCACGAAACGTCCTCGCCGTCGCCCGGCGCATCATTGACCGCAAGCAAAATATCCTTTTTTCTTGTATCGTTTAACACCGTCATCACCGACTGGTTAAACCCCGTCGGATTTTTCGACAAAATCAGATATGCCGTTTTATCGCCGACCGTAAATTGGCTCATGCGCCCCGGCTCCGGCTTTCGCGCATTAAATACTGCGTCGCAAACCGCATCGTCTATACCGACACTGTGCATCGCCGTTGCCGCCATCAAAATATTATAAACATTGTAAATACCCGTAATCGGTGTTGTTATCTGCCTTTCGTCGATTGCAAAAGAAAGCCGTCCGTCCGAAAGCGTAACATTGCTTGCAACCATCTCGGCGCACGGATTTGTATAACCGCAACCACCGCAACGGTACTGTCCGATTTTATCATAACAAATATGGTCATACTCCAATTTACCGCCGCACAGCGCGCAAACCGCAGACGATGTTTTTTCTATCGGGCGGCGCAAGGAAAGCGCTTCGCCGATGCCGTAATACACAGCTTTCTTCCCCTGTCCGAACACGGAAGTCACCGGGTCATCCGCATTTAAAATATACGTTGCGTCCGGTGCAAGTTCAAATGCTTTGGACAGCAGCTTTGCCGTCGCATCCACCTCACCGTAACGGTCAAGCTGGTCCACAAACAAATTGGTTACCACAATCACATCCGGCGTAAACTCGCGAAATGCATGCTGTAAATACGCTTCATCGATTTCAAAGCACGCGCAGTCCGCATCAAGTTTTCCGCACGCGCAGGCACTGCGCACAAACGCCGTCGCGATGCCGTTGAGCATATTCGCGCCGATGTTGTTGCACACGCATTTTTTCCCCGCCTTACTGAGGCACGCATACATTAAATTGTTCGTAGTTGTCTTGCCGTTGGTGCCGCAGGTCACAATAATTTCACCGCGCACCTTTTTTGCCATCTGCGCAATAAAATCCGGACACACCAAGCGCGCCACCTTCCCCGGAAGCGACGATGCGCGCGTACCGGTAAGACGGCAGAGCAGGCGAGTAAATTTTGCCGCACTGACTGCGGCCGACAGTCGAAGTCCCATATTCAACCCTCTGTATCCTTTATTTCTAAATAGTATAACACAAATTTTGTTTTCTGTATATAATTTTTCGGTTGAATTTGAATTTTTATCCGCAACAACCTTTTATCGTTGCCATTTTTTCAAATATATGATAGAATAAGCAAGATAACACAAAAGGAGCGTATTTACATATGGAAAAGAAAAAAAGCATTTTAACCAAACCGTGGCTCGTAGCCGTGCTCGCAATGTTTTGCTGCGCACTCTGGGGCAGCGCAACCCCGTTTATCAAAATCGGCTATGAAATTGCGATGCCCGGCAGAGATTTAATGCCGACGTTTGAAAAAATCACCTCGACGATTCTGTTTGCAGGTGTCCGCTTTACGCTTGCCGGCATCCTGACTGTGTTGATTTACAGCATCGGCAGAAAGAAATTTTTACTGCCGCAAAAGCAGAATTGGGACAAAGTGCTCAAAATCAGCGCATTTCAGACCGTACTGCAATACTTTTTCTTCTACATCGGTTTAAGCTACACCACCGGTGTAAAAGGCACGGTCATCACCGGCGGCTGCAATGTATTTTTCTCCATTTTAATTGCAAGCCTTTTATTCCGTCAGGAAAAGCTTACATTTAAAAAGATTTTCGCCTGCCTCATCGGCTTTGCAGGCGTTATCTTAATTAACTTAAAAGGCCTTGAATTAAACTTTAACTTCTTCGGTGACGGCTTTGCGCTGATTTCTTCCATCTGCTATGCGATGTCGTCTTCGCTTGTAAAGATTTATTCCAAGGATGAAGATCCCGTAATCCTCAGCGGTTGGCAGTTTATTATCGGCGGTGCGGTTATGGTGATTGTCGCACTCCTGCTCGGCGGACATATTGCCCTTGGCAGTGTCAAAGCCATTGGCGTACTTTTATATCTGTCGGCACTTTCCGCCGTTGCTTACTCCGTATGGGGCATGCTTTTAAAGCACAATCCGGTTTCCAAAGTGTCCATTTACAGTTTTATGACACCGGTATTCGGTGTGCTTTTGTCCGTACTGATGCTCGCTGAACCGAGCAGTGCGACACCGCTCCAGCTCATCGTAACGCTAATTCTGATTTGCACGGGCATTTTGATTGTCAACTATAAAAAGGACTGATAAATATGCAAAACACGGAAGAAATTCGCTATTGCACCTTCTGCGGTGCGGCAAATAAAAAAAGCGCAACGCAATGCTGCGCCTGCGAAAAAGACTTAAACCTCAAAGGCTCGCCCTTTGTAACTTACATAAAAGACCATATCAAAGACAACTTGCAAGATACGGTAAATGAAAATATTTTTTCGCTGATAAAGAATTTTCTTTTGTCGCATTTGTACGGTACGGTGCTCACCGTTTGCGTAGTTGCTACGGTTGCTATGAGCGCCTATGCCGCGCGTCTGCCGGCAGGAACCGAGCGCGTGCGCATGCATCCGGAAGAAGCGTTTATGCGAGAAGAAATGCAAGATGATGAAGGTTTTGCAGAGGATACGGATTGGAGCGAAACTGCACTTACAGAGGCGTGGGACTTCCTGGCAGGTTCCTACGAATCCTATGCACATGAACAGGGCATGAACGTTACCGACATAAAACCGCCGGCTTGCGAAACTTTATTTGCAGAAACCCTACCGGGATATACGCATACCGGTAAACATGACTTTGCATATAATGAACTGTATAACACACAATGGCCAAGCCCGCCGGTCGGCACTACCGCAATCACCGCAGGTTATGCCTGGGATTTCGATACCCTTCGCTATGGCGAGAATTTACAGACACCGCTCGGCAAGCAACTGCAAAAAGAAGGCTATACCGCAGCAGAAATTGTTTACACCGGCCACGTTGCGTTCTGTTATCCGGAAACAGATGAGGAGTTGGCACAAAAGGCAGTCTTATCCATCCCCTATCAATTTGTTTTCGTAAAATCGGACGGCGAATGGTATATCGCATCCGACGAGCGTATATAAGGAGGGGTCGTATGCATTGCAGTAAATGTTTAAATCACGTGCCGTACGGCGCGAAATTCTGTCCGCATTGCGGCGAAGCCATCGCGCAGAAAACCATAGATGCGGCTTACAAAAAAACCGTATGGGGCAAATTACAGCGGTTAGAGGATTGGTACAAAACCATCGCACTTAAAAAGGTAACGGAATCTTGGATATTCCGCGGCGCGGTGCTTCTGATTATTTTAGGCGTCGGAATTTTTAACGTATACAAAAACGGAAACGAACTTAAAATTATGCCAAGCGAGACCTATACGGTGCAGTACAACACCAAACTGGATGAATACTATATATGCACCGCCGAAAAAGAGATTGCCTTAAATCTCTACGTGCCGCAAAAGTCGGGTATACTGACCGTATGCGGCTACGACGAAGACGACACAGTTTTGGAAACACGCATCCTGACCGCAAAACAGTTAGAAGAACCGGATGCATTGAAAGTTGAAAGTGACGCATATGCCTATCTAACGCTGAACGTAACGGAAAATGAAAAACCGAAAAGCAGTTTGCGTTGTACCGTAGTGATTGAATAACAAATACCTACAATTAAAAAGGATAGGATATTGCGTTAACGCAGATAAATTAAACAAAAAAGGTTACAGAACACAATGTTTCTGTAACCTTTTATATGTTTTAGGAGAAAATCAACCCTTAACGGCGCCGATCATGATACCCTTAACGAAGAATCTCTGAATAAACGGATAGATTGCAAGCATCGGGAGGGCAGCACAGATAATTGTCGCATAGATGATTGTCTGTTTGCTCTTCTTCATCGAACCGTCTTCTTCAGCGAGGTCATCCTTGCCCTGCTGTTCTACAATAAGGTTCTTAAGTACAACCTGCAACGGAACTTTGCTGTCGTCTGTGAAAAGAATCATTTCCCAGAAGTAGGAGTTCCAACGTGCTACAAAGTAATACAAGCTTACGGTCATGATTACCGGAACGGACAGCGGAATGAAAATCTTGAACAGAATGGTCAAGTCACCTGCGCCATCGAGTTTTGCGGATTCTTCCAAAGAATCAGAAATCGATTCAAAGTAAGAACGAACCAAGATGATGTTCATCGGCGTAAGTGCCGTAGCGAACAAATACATCGGCAGGTTGTTGATAACGCCGGTCGCTCTGAACACCAGGTAACGCGGAACCATACCTGCAATAAAGTTCATTGTAATAATCATGATGAGCGTGAAGAACTTTCTCTTCCACAAACGCTTCTTGGACAGCGGGTAAGCCGTCAAAATTGTAAAGAACATACTGATTACCGTACCGCCCACAGCAAGGAAAATCGTATTACCGTACGCAGACCAGAAGTTCGAAATCGCAAATACTTCCAAGTACGAATTCACATTAAATGCATCCGGCCACCAGTAAATAATACCGGCATCCACGGAAACCGGATTACTGAAGGAGGATACGAGTACGTACCAGAACGGATAAAGCGTGATGAACGCAAGGAACAGCATGAACAGAACATTGAGCGTATCAAAAATCCATTCGCCGACACTGCGCTTAATTTTATTCTCTCTTTTAAAAAGTGCCATCTCAGTATACCTCCTTTCTTACCAAAGACCTACATCGCCGATCTTATTGGAAATCTTATTTGCAATCGTTACCAATGTCAGCGATACAACGCCGTTAAACAAACCGATTGCCGTAGACAGCGAGTAGTTCGGACGACCCGATGTCGAACCGAGACCCTGACGGTACGAATATGTACTGATAACGTCGGCTGTTTCATATGTAACCGGCTGATACAACAAGATGATGACTTCGTAACCAACCGTAAGCATGTGGCTGACTCTCACAATCAAATAGATTGCAATCGTCGGCATAATGCTCGGAATGGTGATGCTGATGGCCTGGCGCCATCTGCCGGCACCATCGATTCTTGCAGCCTCATAGAGTTCCTGGTCAATACCGGAAATTGCAGAGGTGTATACGATAGAACCGAAACCGAAGCCCTGCCACATACCCTTCAAAGTATAAATCATGCGGAAATATTCCGGCTTCATCAAAAAGTAAACCGGGTCAACGTGTTCTTTCGTGAAGAACTCCATCACCGAAACATACAAGTGGTTAATCAAACCGCTCGGTGCCAGGAAGTTTACAACCATACCCGCAACGACAACCGTCGAAATAAAGTGCGGCAGATAAGAAATCGTCTGCGTTACCGTCTTAAACAGCTTGCTGCGAAGCTCATTGAGCAACAGCGCAAAAATAATTGACGACGGAAAACTGAGGATTAAGCCGTATAAGTTAAGTACGACCGTATTTCTAAGCAATCGTCCGAAATACGGACCACCGAGGAAGGTTTTGAAATGTTCAAAACCAACCCATTCACTTGCCCAGATACCTTTGCGGATGGAATAATCCTTAAATGCAATCTGCAAGCCGAAATACGGAGCATAGTGATATACGGCGTAGAGCAACAGATAAGGAATCAACATAAGAAGCAATGTCTTATCACGCAGAATCGCGTTGATGTTCTTTTGCCTCTGATGAATTTCGTAATACTTTTCTTCGGAATAAACAGCTCTTTCATAGGTTTCGGCAGCAACACGCTTTGCTTCCGAAATGTCGCCCTTTTCCTTTTCGAACTTTTCCTTCTGCTTTGCAAGCGCAAGCTTCATTGCAGATGGATCTTCCAGCTTCTTCGCTTCGACAACAGCGGCTTTGTTTTCCGCTTTCACCTTTGCAAGCGCTGCTTTCAGTTCAGCTACCTTCGCCTCATACGCCGCCTTCATTGCAGCAGCATCTTCCGCGCTGATTTCCGGAGCCTTCTTCCACTGTACAAGGTCTACCTTATAGTTTTCCGCAAAGGAAACTTTCTTTTCCTCTACTTCTGCTTTGTTCGCAGCTAAAATTGCTTCCAATTCCGCTTTGAATGCTGCAGTTCTTCTTGCACTTTCCTCGGCAAATACCGATTTGATTTTTGCGATTTCATCTGCGCCTTTTTTCTCTTTTCTTGCAGCAGCAAGGTCCTCTTTGTAATCCGCACGTAAAAAGCGCATTGCAATTCTGTTCTTAAACTTCAAATCGCTGACAGCTTTTGCGTGTTTCTTTTTGAGGTTTTTCATGCTGACACTCGGTTTTACAGGCGGCTCAAACAGTCTGATTTCGCCCGATGCACCAACAATCGCCATGTGACATCCTCCCTTTACAATTATAATCGTTCGCTCCGTATGCCGGAGACGAAAATTTATGTTCCAAATCCTTTCGTTCACACCAAGTCCGTCAAATTTGGAAATTTTATAATGTAATGATAACATATTCCACAGAAATTGTAAACACTTATTTGTTTAAAAAATGTTTATTTTTTCTAAAAAACGTTCACATTTTTTACGATACCTTCAAAAAAACTGCAAATTTTTAACGATTTTTCAAGCATTTTTACCTCCGTCGCGAAATTTGAACATAAAAATATCGAAACTCCCGTTCGCCCGTTTTTCACTGCCGCAAATCCGAGCGTTTCCGGCAGTTGATTTGCATAAAAATTTTAGTTTAGGCAAAAATATCCGCACAATTTCCTTTAAAAGGTACACTTAAAGTTTTGGCGTGTCAAAACTTTCACAAATTGTGAATTTTCTCTTGAAATTTCACTCTGTTTCATATATAATATATAAGGTTACTTTTAAAGGTAAATAAATACAATCTAAGAGGTGTTGTAAAATGTTTAGCAAAAAGACAGTCGAAGACTTGCAGGTAAGCGGCAAGCGCGTATTGGTACGTTGTGATTTTAACGTGCCGCTCGACGGTGACAAGATTACCGACGAAACCAGAATTAACGGCGCACTGCCGACCATCAAGTACCTGATCGAAAACGGTGCAAAGGTAATCCTTTGCTCCCATTTGGGCAAGCCGAAGGGCGAGCCGAAGCCGGAATTTTCTCTGGCACCGGTTGCCGCTTCCCTTTCCGCAAAACTCGGTAAGGAAGTCGTATTCGCTGCAGACGATAACGTTGTAGGCGAAAACGCAAAGAAGGCTGTTGCCGAAATGAAAGACGGCGACGTTGTACTTCTCCAGAACACCCGTTACAGAGCAGAAGAAACCAAAAATATCGAAACCTTCAGTGAAGAGCTCGCTTCCCTTGCCGATGTATTCGTAAACGATGCATTCGGCACCGCACACAGAGCGCACTGCTCCACAGAGGGCGTTACGAAGTTCCTCAAAGAATCCGCAGCAGGTTACCTCATCCAAAAGGAAATCGAATATCTCGGCAACGCCGTTGACAATCCGGCAAGACCGTGCGTAGCCATCCTCGGTGGCTCCAAGGTTTCCTCCAAGATTTCCGTAATCAACAACCTGCTCGAAAAGGTAGACACCCTCATCATCGGCGGCGGCATGGCTTACACGTTTATGAAGGCTTGCGGCGAAGAAGTCGGCGATTCCCTGCTTGAGGCAGATTTCATCGACTACGCGAAGGAAATGATGGAAAAGGCGGAAAAGAAGGGCGTTAAGCTTCTGATTCCGGTAGACACCGTTGTTGCAACCGCATTTGATAACGATGCAGAGCACAAGACCGTAGGTCGTGGCGAAATCGAAGAAGGCTGGCAGGGTCTCGACATCGGCGAAAAGACCATCGAACTGTACAAAGATGCACTCAAAGATGCAAAGACAGTTGTATGGAACGGACCGATGGGCGTATTCGAAATGCCAACATTTGCAAAGGGCACAAACGCAATCGCACAGATGCTCGCTGATTTGGATGCCATCACCATCATCGGCGGCGGCGACAGCGTAGCGGCTGTAAACCAGGCGGGCCTTGGCGATAAGATGAGCCACATCTCCACCGGCGGCGGCGCTTCCCTTGAGTTCCTCGAAGGCAAGGCACTTCCGGGCATCGTGGCATTAAACGATAAATAATTTATCTTCGCCGGCAGAGGTATAAGCGCCTCTGCCGGACAGATTAACGAAAGGAAAGAACACAAAATGAAAAAGTATGTAGTAGCAGGCAACTGGAAAATGAACAAGCTTCCGTCCGAGACGGCTGCTTTTATCAAAGAATTGGCTCCGAAGGTAGAAGGCGCAGTTGCAGAGGTTGTAGCATGCGTTCCATACACAAGCCTCGCTGCAGCAATTGAAGCTGCAAAGGGCACATGCATTAAAATCGGCGCGCAGAATCTCCACTTTGAAGACAGCGGTGCTTTCACCGGCGAAGTAAGCGCAGATATGCTCGTAGATATGGGCGTTGAGTACGTAATCATCGGTCACAGCGAGAGAAGACAGTATTTCGCAGAAACAGATGTAACCGTAAACAAAAAGGTCATCAAGGCGCTCGAAAAGGGCTTAAAGCCGATCGTTTGCGTAGGTGAATCCCTCGAAGAAAGAGAACAGGGCATCACCATCGACTTAATTAGAAGCCAAGTAAAAATCGCATTCATGAACGTAAGCGCTGAAGACATGGCAAAATGTATCATCGCATACGAGCCGATCTGGGCAATCGGTACAGGCAAGACTGCAACAGATGAGCAGGCAAACGAGGTTTGCGCAGCCATCCGCGTAGTTGTTCGCGAACTGTACGGTGACAGCGTAGCTGACGGTCTGGTTATCCAGTACGGTGGCAGCGTAAAACCGAGCAACGCAGCAGCACTGTTCGGCATGAGCGACATAGGCGGCGGCCTCGTTGGCGGCGCATCCTTAAAGTCTGATGACTTTGCAGGTATTGTAAAATTCTAATTGTTAATTTCTAATTGTTAATTTCTAATTGTTGATTTCTAATTGAAATTGTATCTTGCGGTCGGGGCATCTTCCCCGACCTGCGAGATGACCGTGAAGGAGTAACACAATGAAAAAACCTACAGCACTTATTATTTTAGACGGCTACGGCATCGCAAAAGAAGTAAAGCAATCGGCAATTGATGCCGCACAAACTCCGGTGATGGACAAGCTCATGCAGACTTGCCCGCACAACATTATCCATGCAAGCGGTATGGATGTCGGTCTGCCGGACGGTCAGATGGGCAACTCCGAAGTTGGCCATACCAACATCGGCGCAGGCAGAATTGTATATCAGGAGCTGACCAGAATTACAAAATCCATTCAGGACAGCGACTTTTTTGAAAACGAAGCGTTTAAAAACGCTATAAACAATGTAAAAGAAAACGACAGCGCGCTGCACATTTACGGTCTTTTGTCCGACGGCGGCGTACATTCACATATAACCCATTTATTTGCCATTCTGGAGATGGCAAAGCGCGAAGGTCTTTCCGAAGTTTACGTGCACTGCTTCTTAGACGGCCGTGACGTGGGTCCGACCACCGGTGCAGACTATATTGCACAGTTACAGGCAAAACTCGACGAACTCGGCTCTGGTAAAATTGCGACCGTAATGGGCCGTTACTATGCGATGGACCGCGACAACCGCTGGGAACGCGTTGTACAGGCATACAACGCTATGGTTAAAGGCGAAGGCGAGCACGCAGCCGATGCAGAATCTGCCGTTCGCGCATCCTATAAAAACGATGTAACAGACGAATTCGTTGTGCCGACCGTAATTGACGGCGCAAGAAAGATTGCTGCAAACGACTCCGTGATCTTCTTTAACTTCCGTCCGGACAGAGCACGTGAAATCACAAGAACACTTGTAGACGAAGCCTTCGATGGCTTTGAAAGAGAATTCTTCCCGCTCTACTATGTCTGCATGACACAGTATGATAAGTCCATGCCGAACGTAGACGTTGCTTTCAAGCCGACCGCACTGACCAACACCTTCGGTGAATACATCAGCGCCAACGGTCTTACACAGCTTCGTATTGCGGAAACCGAGAAATATGCACATGTAACCTTCTTCTTCAACGGCGGCGTTGAAAAAGAATCCGAAGGCGAAGATCGCGCCCTCATTCCTTCCCCGAAGGTTGCAACCTACGACTTGAAACCGGAAATGAGCGCCTACGAGGTCGCTGACGAGGCAGTTGCCCGCATCGAATCCGGCAAATATGATGTCATTGTATTAAACTTTGCAAACTGCGACATGGTCGGTCACACCGGTATTTTCGATTGCGCAAAAGCAGCCGTGGAAGCCGTAGACAAATGCCTCGGCAAGGTGCTTTCTGCGATTGAAAAGATGGGCGGCTGCGCACTCGTAACCGCTGACCATGGTAACGCAGACGAAATGTTTGACGATAACGGCGACGTTGTAACCGCACACTCCACCAATCCGGTACCAATGGTGATGGTTGGCTTTGAAGGCAAATTAAAGCCGGAGGGCAGACTTGCCGATATCGCACCGACACTTTTGGATATGATGGGGCTTGCTAAGCCGGCAGAAATGACAGGCGAGTCTCTTCTTGTAAGATAATTCAGTTTTTTAAGCAGAAACCGGCGGCAAACCCGCACAGAAAGCAAAGCATTTGTTCGCTGCGTTTTTGCTACAGTTAGGAGGTCAATTATGGCTGATTACGAAAATCAAACCATCGTCGATCGTGAGCTTTCGACGGAAATGAAAAAAGCGTATCTGGAGTACGCCATGAGCGTTATCATCGGCAGAGCATTGCCGGACGTTCGTGACGGTTTAAAACCTGTACACAGACGTATTTTGTATACGATGCACGAGGCAGGTCTTACCCCGGATAAGGCGTACAAAAAATGTGCGGCAACCGTCGGTGACGTACTCGGTAAATACCATCCGCACGGCGACGCATCCGTATACGATGCGCTTGTTCGCCTTGCGCAGAATTTCTCGATGCGTTATCCGCTCGTTGACGGTCAGGGTAACTTCGGTTCCGTGGACGGCGACCCGCCGGCGGCTTACCGTTACACCGAGGCGCGCATGAGCAAGATTTCGCTCGAAATGTTAACGGACATCGAAAAGGATACCGTTGACTTTATGCCCAACTATGACGACAGCCGTCAGGAGCCATGTGTCATCACGTCGCGTTTCCCGAACCTGCTCGTCAACGGTTCTTCAGGTATTGCCGTTGCAATGGCAACCAACATTCCGCCGCATAACCTGACAGAAGTCATTGACGGTATCATCGCCGTAATCGACGACCCGAATATCACCATTGATGAGTTGATGAACTACATCAAAGGTCCGGATTTCCCGACCGGCGCGCTGATTATGGGCAAAAGTGGCATCCGTTCCGCTTACCACACGGGCCGCGGCAGAATTTTAATGCGCGCACGCGCCGTAATTGAGGAACTCAAGGGCGGCCAGCAGCAAATTATCGTTACGGAAATCCCCTATCAAGTCAACAAAGCAAAGTTGGTTGAAAAAATCGGTGAGCTACAGCGCGATAAGCGCGTAGAGGGCATCTCCGAAGTGCGCGATGAATCCGACCGCGAAGGCATGCGTATCGTAATCGAAGTTAAGCGCGATGCCAATGCAAACGTGATTTTAAATCAGCTCTACAAATTTACACAGCTGCAGGAAAGCTTCTGCGTAAATATGATTGCGCTCGTCAATGTAACCGAGCCGAAGCTGTTAAATCTTCGTCAGGTGCTCGACCACTATATTGACTTCCAAAAGGATGTCATCATCCGCAAAACGAAATTTAACCTCAAAAAGGCGTTGGAGCGTGAGCACATCCTGCTCGGCTTAAACATCGCCATTGATAATATTGATGAAGTAATCAATACCATCCGCTCCGCTAAGGAAGGTGTGGCAGAGGCAAAGCAGCTTTTGATGGAGCGTTTTGCTCTCACCGATGAGCAGGCACAGGCGATTGTGGATATGCGTCTCGGTCGTTTAAGCGGTCTGGAAAGACAGAAAATCCACGACGAATTGCTTCAGATTCAGGATTCCATCCGTTACTACAACGAGGTGCTTGCCGATGAAAATCTGGTGCTCTCTATTCTCAAAGATGACCTTGTAGCCATCCGCGAAAAGTACGGCGATGCGCGCCGCACGGAAATTACCGCATCGTATGACGATATTGACGATGAGGATTTGATAGAAGAAGAGGAAGTTGCGATTACCCTCACCCACTTCGGCTACGTAAAGCGTGTACCGGTAGATACATACCGCTCACAGCGCCGCGGCGGCCGCGGCATCAAGGGCCAGCAGGTGCGTGACGAAGACTTTGTGGAAAACATTATGACCACCTCGACGCACAACCACATTCTGTTCTTCACCAATATGGGCAGAATGTTCAAGCTCAAGGGTTATCAGATTCCGGAGGCCGGCAGACAATCCAAGGGTACGGCGATTGTAAATCTGCTGCAGCTCGAGCCGGACGAAAAGGTGAATGCAACCATCGCTCTGCGCGAGTTTGACGAAGACCATTACCTCACATTTGTTACCAAGAAGGGTATCATCAAGCGCAGTATCCTTGCTGAGTACGATACCAGCCGTAAAAACGGCTTCAGAGCCATCAACTTAGATGAGGATGATGAAGTGCTGGCTGTAAACTTAACCGACGGCTCCAAGCAAATTTTGATTGGTACTGCAAATGGTATGGCTATCCGTTTTGATGAAAATGATGCCCGCGTGATGGGCAGAACAGCGCACGGTGTGCGTGCCATCCGTCTGGTCGGTGACGATAAGGTTGTCGGCGTGTGTATTGCAGACGAAAACTCTAAACTGCTCGTTGTATCCGAATACGGCTATGGTAAAAAGACTGAGTTTGACGAATACAAAGCGCAAAACCGCGGCGGTAAGGGTGTGCTTACCTACAGAATTACCGAGCAAACCGGTAAACTTGCCGGTATTTGCACCGTAACGGATGAAACCGACGTTATGCTGATTACCGATGCCGGTGTCATCATTCGTATGCACACAGACGAAATCAGCACCTATTCGCGTGTAACCAAGGGTGTACGCCTGATGCGCTTAAACGACGATGTGAAGATTGTTTCGCTCGCCGTGGCAGACCGTGAAGAGGACGAAGCGGAAGGCGAAGAAACGGCCGAGGGCACAACCGAGGCAGTGGATACCACAGAAGAATAATTAAATATTCTATAAAACACAAAAAACGGATGCGCTTTGCATCCGTTTTTTGTACTTTATTCGCCGAACAACTCTATATTCTGTTTCTTAATTCTTTCTTTTTCTATTTCTTTTTTCGCTTTCCAATCCGGATGGCTTGCCTGTTGCTTTCGAATTTCCGCTTCCAGCGCATCTATGCCTTGATGCTCTAGCGCATAGTCTGTGCCCTCTGGCAAAATTAAACGCTTACTTGCATCCAAACTCCACTTGCCTTGCCGCATACCCGTCAAAACAAAGTAGTCCTCTCGTGTTGCAAACTCCCCATCGTCGCGGGAAAGAAACAATACAACCTCTTCCCCAACCTCAAAGTCAGGATAGCCCTCCGAAATCACCTTGGTGTTACTTTCTTTGTCAAACCCTTTGCCGATACGGACAACCACGTCATTTTTGTCATAGTCGCCAGAAATCAATTCCTCTATCGAAACGATTATATCCGTTTGAATAATATTATTTTTACCTTCAATCTTTAAATCCGGATTGCTCCATTTTCCATCTCCAAGGCTGGCAACAGTTCCTTTTACAATGATGTCCGAATTTAAAATCAATTCCTGTTGTGTACACTCAGCAATTAAACCGTATACATTGATTTCCATCGGCTCTATTCTATGATGTATATAAACAGCTGTGCCGCCCATTATTACAGATACAATGGCAATAAGTAAAACTACTGCCTTAAATCTCATATGTTTCCACCTCCATAGATTTCCGCAAGGCCTGCTTTGTCATCAGCAGACAACTCTCGACACCATTCACCTTTCCCTCGTTGAAAATACATTACATTCGAACGGCTAGTATGTTGCATGGTAGTACATCCCCTTGCGGAACTCTTGCAGCATGTACTTTATCCTGTTCCTGCATCACTGCTACCCCCTATATTTCTGCACCACAAAAACAACTAGTTATGCATCAAATATATCACACTCCGCGAAAAATTGCAATAATATACCGACAGAAACGTATTTTATCTGCTTCATTCCCATATACATTACAGAGGTGGTTATATGACTTTTTATACATTTAAATTAAAACATATATTGCTTTGGCTGGGCGGTCTGTGTGCGCTTTGCGTATGTATTGCGCTTGCCGGACGCACACAAAGCGTCGGCACGCAGGCAAGACTGCTTCCGATTTACAGCGTGGACACGCCGAAAAAGCAGGTCGCCCTCACCTTCGACTCTGCCTGGGAAGATGCCGACACCGATGCGATTTTGAAAGTACTCTCTGACCGAAATATAAAAGCGACCTTTTTTGTGACGGGGGATTTTGTGGACCGATGCGGCGAGAGCGTAAAAAAATTCCACGCGGCCGGGCATGAAATCGCCAACCATTCCGATCTGCATCCGCACGTCAATGTACTCACCGAAGAGCAACTGCGTGCGGATACTGCCAAGTGTTCGGACAAAATCGAAGCCTTGCTCGGCGTGCGCCCTACCCTGTATCGCGCCCCCTACGGCGAGTACAATAATAAGGTCATCGAAACCGTGACAAACATGGGACTTTCTTGCATCCAATGGGACGCAGACAGCCTTGACTACAAAAATCCGTCTGCCGAAACCATGCAGGCACGTATTTTAAAAAATCTGCAAAACGGCTCCATTCTGCTGTTTCACACCGGTACCAAAGGCACTGCAAACGCCCTCGGCCCGATTCTCGAAGCCATTGAGGCGCGCGGCTTCACCGTCGGCACTGTCGGAGATTTGATTTATAAAGATAATTTCTATATGGACGCAAACGGCAGACAGAAATTGAAATGAAGAAAAACAAGAATCGTTGTACATTGAATTTGCAAAATTTTAGTTGCTTTTGTAACCATTTTGGAATATAATAGAGCATATCGTTTATTATTAAGGAATGGTTTTATGGTTTACAATAATATTTTAGAGGCCATCGGCAACACGCCGATGATTAAACTCCAGCACATGGCAGACCCCGAGGGCGCAGACATCTATGTGAAATTCGAAGGCTTAAATGTCGGCGGCTCGATTAAAACACGTACTGCATACAATATGATTTGCGCAGCCGAAAAGCAGGGTTTAATTCACAAAGACACCATCATTGTTGAGCCGACAAGCGGCAACCAGGGCATCGGATTGGCGCTTGTGGGCGCCGTACGCGGCTACAAAACCAAAATCATTATGCCCGACTCCGTCAGCGAAGAGCGCAGAAAGCTCGTAAACCAGTACGGTGCGGAAGTGATTTTGGTACACGATGCAGGCAACATCGGCGCATGCATTGAAGAGTGCGTCAATCTCGCCTTAAAAATGAAAGCTGATGATAAAAATGTTTTCGTGCCGCAGCAGTTTGAAAATCCGGCCAATCCGGAAATTCAAAGAAATCAGACAGCAAAAGAAATTTTAGAGGCCATCGATGGTCCGATTCACGGTTTTTGCTCCGGCATCGGCACAGGCGGCACTATCACCGGCATCGGCGAGGCGCTCAAAGATAAAAATCCGGAGATCACCATCTGGGCAGTGGAGCCGGAAAACGCGGCGATTTTGTCCGGCGGCTCCATCGGTACACATTTGCAGATGGGCATCGGCGACGGCCTGATTCCGGAAATTTTGAATTGCGAAATCTATAACGATATTTGCATCATCAAAGACGAAGAAGCCATTGATACCTCCAAGGCGCTTGCAAGCAAAGAAGGCATCCTGTGCGGCATCAGTAGCGGCACCAATGTTGCCGCGGCCATCAAACTGGCAAAAATACTCGGCAAAGGCAAAACCGTTGTCACCATTTTGCCGGATACGGCAGAGCGTTATTTCTCTACACCTTTATTCGGATAATTTAAAGCTTTCGCGGACACAATAAGTCTGCGGAAGCTTTTTTATAAAATTTTTTCAAAAAGTGCTAATTTTTTACAAGCGAACTATTGAATATTATTCCAAAAAGTGTTAAAATATAGTGTAATTTTATTTTATATTTTATTATAGAAAGAAGCGCTGACCTATGAACAATAAAGAAAGAAGAGTCGGTACGATATCCCGAGGCATCCGTTGCCCCATCATTCGTGAGGGCGATGACCTTGCAAAAATCGTAGCAGACAGCGTACTGGAAGCAGCCGAATACGAAGGCTTTTCCCTGCGCGACCGCGATGTCATCTCCATTACGGAATCCATCGTTGCGCGTGCACAGGGCAACTACGCATCGGTAGAGAATATCGCAACAGACGTGCGTGCAAAACTCGGTGGCGGCACCGTCGGTGTCATTTTCCCGATTTTGTCGCGTAACCGCTTTGCCATCTGCCTTAGAGGTATTGCAAAGGGTGCTAAGAAAATCGTACTGATGCTCAGCTATCCTTCCGACGAAGTCGGCAACGCGCTTATCAGCATGGATAAAATCGACGAATCGGGCGTAAATCCGTTCTCGGATGTACTCTCCGAAGCAAAATACCGCGAGTTGTTCGGCGAAAACGTACACGAATTTACCGGCGTAGACTATGTAAAATACTACGGCGACCTCATCCGCGAATGCGGTGCGGAAGCAGAAATCATTTTCGCAAATCAGCCGAAAGCCATTTTGGATTATACCGACTGCATCATTAACTGTGACATTCACACCAGAGCACGCACCAAGCGTATTTTGCTTGCGGCAGGCGCAAAGGTGGTTTGCAGCTTAGACGATATTATGAACGCGTCGATTGACGGCAGCGGTTGTAACGAAAAATACGGCCTGCTCGGTTCGAACAAATCCACCGAGGACACCGTAAAACTGTTCCCGCGCGAGTGCAAGGATCTCGTGTTGGATATCCAGAAACGCATTATGGATGCTACCGGAAAACACGTAGAGGTTATGGTTTACGGCGACGGTGCATTCAAAGACCCGCAGGGCAAAATCTGGGAACTTGCCGATCCGGTCGTTTCCCCGGCATTTACCGACGGTCTCATCGGTACACCGAACGAGTTAAAACTCAAGTACCTTGCGGACAATGACTTTAAGGACCTTTCCGGCGAAGCGCTCAAGCAGGCGATTTCCGACAGCATCCGTGCCAAGGAAGACAACCTCGTGGGCAACATGGCTTCGCAAGGCACGACCCCGCGCCAGTTGACCGACCTTATCGGTTCTCTGTGCGACTTAACCAGCGGCTCCGGCGACAAGGGTACACCGGTCGTATTAGTCCAGGGTTATTTTGACAACTATACCATGTAATCTGACAAGGGGGATAAGAAAATGAGCAACGTACGTCCAGAAACAATGGAAAGAATTACAACCAAAGCGCTTGCGGATGCCTTTATTGAAGAGCAGGTTGCCGCAGTACGCGCACAGGTTGGTGACAAAAAAGTATTACTCGCCCTCTCCGGCGGCGTAGACTCGTCGGTTGTTGCCGCACTTTTGATTAAAGCCATCGGCAAGCAGCTCGTTTGCGTACACGTAAACCACGGTCTGATGCGCAAGGGCGAAAGCGAGCAGGTAATCGAAGTTTTCGGCAAACAGCTCGACGCAAACCTCATCTACGTAGATGCGACCGACCGTTTCCTCGACTTGCTTGCAGGTGTGGACGAGCCGGAAAAGAAAAGAAAAATTATCGGCGGCGAATTTATCAAAGTGTTTGATGAAGAGGCCGCAAAACTTACCGATGTTTCCTTCCTCGCACAAGGCACCATCTATCCAGACATTTTAGAAAGCCACGGCGTAAAAGCGCACCACAACGTGGGCGGTCTGCCGGAGGATATGGAAATGGAGCTCGTTGAGCCGGTAAAACTGCTCTATAAAGACGAAGTCCGCGTAGTCGGCAGCGCACTCGGCCTGCCGGACGAAATGGTTTATCGTCAGCCGTTCCCGGGTCCGGGCCTCGGCGTTCGTTGCCTCGGCGCAATCACACGCGACAGACTGACCGCTCTGCGCGAAGCAGATGCAATCCTGCGTGAAGAATTTGACAAGTGCGGTCTTGCAGGCAAGGTTTGGCAATACTTTATCGCTGTTCCAGATTTCACCTCCGTCGGCGTAAAGGACGATAAACGTTATATGGGTTGGCCGGCGATTATCCGCGCAGTCAACACCGTAGATGCCATGAGCGCAACCATCGAGGAAATCCCGTACGATGTGCTCCACCGCATCACCGACAGAATTACCAAGGAAGTACCGGGCATCAACCGCGTGCTTCTTGACCTCACACCGAAGCCGATTGGTACGATCGAGTGGGAATAAGCAACCAAATGGCTTGCAGAAAACTAAATAAAAAATTTAAGGAGTATAACCGTGGGGGTTATACTCCTTGTTTTATGCAAACAATCTTGAAAAAGTCAGAGTTATCATCGCTCCCGTAATAGAAGATTATAAATCCGGCAAAATTACTTATACAGAAGCAGAGTTCAATGCCCGTGTAAAAATTTATCAATCTGTAAACCCTTCATTCAATCCCGATGTTGAATATATGAAAGATCCGCTTTCGAGAGATATTCCGCCGGTAGACAATAGCTTGTTTATTCTTGCAAGAAAATTGTTATTGAATTAAAAAGTTTTGCCCCGTCAATTTGGCGGGGCAATTTGCTTAACCTACAATTAACATACCTTTGCTTTTAGAGTTTACATATACTATGCTAAACTGTTATCGTAGTCAAAAAGACAAAATAATTTTAAGGAGAGTGATTTTGATGAAAAAAATCATAAGTATGTTCGTAGTGGTAGGTTTGATGTCAGCTTTTTTTACGGGGTGTGGCACAAACAACGCAACAAGTAACGGCGGAACAGTTGCAACAGACGGCTCAACCTCGATGGAAAAGGTAATCGGTTATTTATCAGAAGCCTATATGGAAGAAAATTCCGATGTAAAGATTACTTACAATCCTACGGGTTCAGGTAGCGGTATTCAGGCGGTACAGACCGGTAGATGCGACATCGGTCTTTCAAGCCGTGATTTGAAAGACGAAGAAAAAGCAGACCTTACCGGTACAGTAGTTGCGATTGACGGAATTGCCGTAATTGTAAATCCTGAAAACCCTGTTAAAGACCTTACAATCGAACAGATTGCAGGACTTTACAAAGGCGAAATCACAAATTGGAGCGAGGTTGGCGGTGCAGATGCCCCCGTTGTTCTTATCGGCAGAGAAGCTGCATCAGGTACAAGAGATGGCTTTGAATCAATCACCGATACAGAAGACGTTTGCAAAT
>JAZRUW010000001.1:0-200487 GCA_045652745.1 Clostridia bacterium | reverse complement strand
CGCGTCTTCATCTCTAAAACAAGGCGCAATTTGGAAATACTTATCAAGCCCACTTGTCATAAGCAATTGCTTAAATTGTTGAGGTGCTTGTGGAAGAGCATAAAACTTTCCAGGATTTAGTCGGCTTGGCACTAGGAAGTCCCTTGCGCCCTCTGGACTTGATGCTGTAAGAATTGGGGTTTGCACTTCGGTAAATCCAAGGTCGTTAAAGTATGTACGTACAAAATACATAAGGTCGCTACGCAATTTTAACATTTTTTGATTATAATCGCTACGCAAATCCAAATATCTGTACTTTAAACGAAGCTCATCTTTAACATCGGTTTCAGTTTTGATTTCAAACGGTGTAGTCTCAGCTTTATTTAAAATGCGAAGTTCCGTCACCTTAATTTCAATCATACCCGTCGGTATTTTGACGTTCGGCGAACTGCGTTTAACAACTTCGCCGGTTGCAGCGAGGACATATTCTGTACGAATTGTTGCTGCTTTTTCGAAAATTTGGGCATCAATATCTGTATCAAACGAAAGCTGAACGATACCGGAACGGTCACGTAAATCAATGAATATCAAAGAACCGAGGTTGCGATAAACATCTGCCCAACCCATAACGGTAACGGTTTCACCAATGTTGCCTTCAGATAAATCCCCGCAATAATGCGTGCGCTTCATACCTTGTAATGTATCCATTATTTTTCACCTCTGTTAATTTCTTTTATTGTATCTGCAAGTGTAGCGAGTTGTACTGCAAGTTTCTCCCCTGTCTGCATATTTTTTAATTCTGCGCTACCGGTAGAGACTTCATCATCGCCAAGCACAATGGTATACGTAGCGCCGATTTTATCAGCATATTTCATTTGTGCTTTTAAGCTTCTGCCAATTCTGTCTTTTTCAGCATAGATTCCTTCGCTACGCAAAGTATATACAAGTTTTTCAGCTTCAATATCCGCGTTTTCGCCAAGGCTGGAAATGTAAACATCCGGATGCATTGTGATTTCCGGTACAGCATTTTGGGATTCTAAAGTTAAAATCAAACGTTCAATACCCATTGCAAAACCTATACCCGGTGTTTCCGGTCCGCCAAGTTCCTGTACAAGGCCATCATAACGGCCACCACCGCAAACTGTACTCTGTGCGCCGATATCTTCTGCAACAAACTCAAACACGGTTTTGGTATAATAATCCAAGCCGCGCACGATGTCGGGATTAATTCTATAGTCTATGCCAAGTGCATCTAATCTTGATTTCACACCCTCGAAATGTTGGGAACATTCATCACAAATATGATCAATCAATTTCGGGGCATTTTTTGAAAGTTCGCCGCAAATCGGTGACTTGCAATCCAAAATTCTAAGCGGATTACGCTCCAAACGACTTTTACAAGTATCGCAAAGCGTTTCGTAGTGTTCTTTAAAGTAAGCAATCAGTTTTTCGTTATACGCCTTACGGCAAGCCGGACAACCGATGGAATTCAAATTTAAAACCACAGATTTTAAACCGATTTCGGATAATAACATGTGGACGAGAGATATAATTTCAGCGTCAATCGTCGGATTTTGTGAGCCAAACACTTCAACACCAAACTGATGAAACTCTCGCAATCTACCTGCCTGCGGTTTTTCATACCTGAAACAAGGAATGATGTAAAACTGTTTTATCGGGAGCGGGTTTGCGTACATGTTACGTTCGATGTACGCTCTGGCCACGGATGCAGTGCCTTCCGGTCGAAGTGTTATGCTTCTATCGCCTTTATCCGTAAAAGTATACATTTGCTTTTCAACGACATCCGTCGTATCCCCTACACCTCTTAAAAACAACTCAGTGTGTTCAAAAGTAGGCGTCACAATCTCAGTATAACCAAACCTTGCGCATACAGAACGCATCTTTGTTTCTAAATACTGCCAAAGATTACTCTTTGGATAAAATATGTCATTTGTACCTCTTGGCGCTTTTGTTAACATAAGTAAACCTCCAAAGTTTACATAAAAATTTTTTTGTAAACTGTATTATTTTTCGAGTAGTAAATTTATAATATCCCAAACGGTAAATTTTCCCTCGTCATTTTTGGTAGAAAATGGAACGAGCACATCATCCTCTGTGAGATTTAATTCGGAATATATCATTTCCAAATTTTCTTCAATTGCTTTTTTGGACAATTTATCCGTTTTTGTTGCAATTACGACAACGCTTTCCTGATAATGACGAATCCAGTCTAACATCATTTTATCATCTGCCGTTGGTTTATGCCTGCTGTCCACTAAGAGAAAAACCAGATGCAACGGCTCTCGATTGTTTAAATAGGACTCAATCATTGTGCCCCATTTTTTTATTTCTTCTTTAGAACGTGTAGCATAGCCATAGCCGGGAAGGTCAACTAAAAATATTTTCTCGTCAATATCATAAAAATTTATCGTTGCGGTTTTTCCGGGCGTAGAGCTCACACGTGCAAGAGACTTTCTGTTTAAAAGTTTATTGATTAGAGATGATTTCCCTACATTCGAACGTCCGGCGAATGCAAATTCCGGCACGCCGGTTTGAGGATATTGTTTCGGGTGTACTGCAGAAACGGTAATTTGAGCATTATGCAAATTCATAGACATCCTCCTTAACAAATTGTACCTGCTACATTCGATTTAGTTTCTGTTATATCGGACAAGTTCAATCTGAAATCAGCAGCCGATTTCTTGTTCAAAGCAATTTCAAGAACTTCATCCATTGTTGAAACCGGTACAAATTTCAAATTTTCCTTTACAATTTCAGGGATTTTTTCCATGTCACTCGCGTTCTCTTTTGGATAAAGTACGGTTTTGATCCCTGCTCTATATGCGGCAATAGATTTCTCTTTTAAACCACCAATCGGTAAAACTCGACCACGCAATGTAATCTCACCGGTCATGGCAACTGATGCCTTTACCGCCCTACCCGTCAATGCCGAAATCATAGCAGTCGCCATCGTAATGCCCGCCGACGGACCGTCTTTTGGGACGGCACCTTCGGGTATATGACAATGAATATCCAGGCGCTTATAAAAGTCGCATTCTATGCCAAACAAATCAGCATTAGAGCGAATAAAACTCATTGCCGCCATAGATGATTCTTTCATAACCTCGCCAATTTTACCCGTAATTTCAACCTTGCCGCTGCCGGGCATTGTATTGACCTCAACAGATAATGTATCGCCTCCGACAGATGTCCAGGCCAATCCGCGTGCAATACCGATTTCGTCTTTATTGTTCGCTTTCTCTGTCTTATACTTAACTACACCGAGATATTTATCAATATCCGTCGTATCAATTGTGCGCGCAAAAGGTGATGGTTCTGCTTTAGACAAAGCTTCTTTTGCAAGCTTTCTGCAAATTTTGGTGATGCATCTTTCTAATTCGCGCACCCCGGCTTCGCGTGTATAATATTCAATGATATGTGCAATTGCCGCATCGCTAAAATCTACTGAAAGTTTTTTAGCACTGTATTTATCGGTGTGTTTGGGAATCAAGTAATTCTTAGCGATTTGCTGTTTTTCTTCCGCAGTGTAACTACCAAGCTCCAAAATTTCCACACGATCTAAAAGCGGCAAAGGAATTGTATCTAATGTGTTTGCCGTTGCAATAAACAATACTTTTGATAAATCAAATGATACCTCAATGTAATGATCACGAAACTCTACATTCTGAGCCGCATCCAAAACTTCCAAAAGCGCTGAAGACGGATCGCCGTTTATGCTTTTGCCGAGTTTATCAATTTCATCAAGCAAGATAAGCGGATTATTGCTCTTTGCAAGTTTAATCGCATTAATAATTCTGCCCGGCATTGCGCCAATGTATGTTTTTCTATGTCCGCGTATATCAGATTCATCTTTGATACCACCAAGACAAATGCGCTGATAGTTTTTCCCTAAAGCCTCAGCAACAGATTTTACAATGGACGTTTTGCCGACACCCGGAGGACCTACCAAACATAGAATCGGCGCATTTTGCTCTTTTGAGAGCTTTTTTGCGGCTAAATATTCTAAAATAGCATCTTTAACATCCTTGAGACCATAATGATCCCTGTCTAAAATACTTTGCGCACGCATTATGTCGTAATTTTCTTTTGTTGTCTTGTTCCAAGGCAAAGAAACTACATAGTCTAAATAGTTTTTAGAAACCGCATAATCAGCCGTATTCGGTGGCGTTTTCTTTAAACGCTCAACCTCTTTTAATAGCTGCTCTTCGTAAATCTTTTTGAGCTTAAGCGAGAGGATTTGTTCTTTGAGTTTACCCGTTTCTTCCCCTTCGCCACATAAATTTTCTAATTCCTCATTAAATACTTTAATTTGTTCTCTTAAATAGTATTCTTTTTGGTTTTTCTGAATCTGCGCCTCAACCTTATCGTTTAACTGTTGTTCGATTTCCGCAATTGTAACTTCGCTACGCAGTAATGCAACGAGTTCCGTAACACGGTCGGACAACGGTAACGTTTCTAAAATGTGTTGCTTCGTGTCAGATTCTACATCTAAACGCGCCACTACGGCATCTGTAATCATGGATATATCTTTCGTTTCCAAAAGCGGAATTAAAGATTCAAATACACGAGGGTTTGTTATGGAGAAATAATCTTCGCATGCTCTTGATAAAATACGTTGAAGCACTTCGTCTAAATCTGCGTCATGCCCTTCTTCTTCCTCGTCCAAAAACTCTATTTCGCTGATAAGACAAGGGATAGTACGACTGAATTTTAACAATCTGGCGCGACGAATACCTTCTACGGTCACGGTCACACTTTCGCCGAAACCACCTTGAATATTTACTACCTTGACCAATGTACCGATTTCGTACAAATCATTCTTAGAAGGGTCTTCTATCATATTGTTTCTTTGCGCAACCATGAAAATCGGCATATTTTTAGTCATCGCATAATTCAGCGTTTTCATCGATTTAAAACGGCCGATTTCTACAGTTAAACTAACCTTCGGAAATACAACCATACCACGCAAAGCGATTGTTGGAAACTTCGTTTGCATTCCATCTTCGTTTATATATTCAAAAATTTCAAACTCTTCTGTCATTTTACAACCTCATATGTTCATAAATTATCAATTTATTATATAATAAAACAGATAAAATTTCAAGCCTTTTGACGAATTAAGGCATAATTATTAAAAAAGAAGCAAATCCGAAATGGATTTGCTTCTAAAAACACAAAAAATCAAATTGCAGAGTCTAAATCCTCTTCCCCATTGTCCGCTGATTGCAGTGTTTTTCGTAAATCTTTTCTGCAATGCACACGAATCATTTCCGGTTTTGCATTTTCTGTTACAACGTCTTTATGAATAATGCACTTTTTAACAAAATGATCAGACGGTATTTCAAACATAATGTCGAGCATAAGATCTTCAACAATAGAACGAAGACCACGCGCACCTGTGTTACGTTCATATGCTTTTTGTGCAATTGCCCGAATGGCTGCTTCATCAAACTCCAGTTCAACGTCATCCATTTCCAAAAGCTTTTTGTACTGCTTAACTAATGCGTTTCTAGGCTCGGTTAAAATTTGAACAAGTGCATCTAAGTCTAAGTTATCCAAGGTTGAAACAAGTGGCATACGACCAATAAATTCCGGTATCAAGCCGAACTTTAATAAATCTTGTGTCGTAATATGCTTTAAGGCTTTACCAAGCACATCACCTTTTTTGCTTTCAACTTTGGCGCCAAAGCCCATGGAGTTTTTGCCCATACGGTTATGGATAATCGTTTCAATGCCGTCAAAGGCACCTCCGCAAATAAACAGTATGTTCGTTGTATCTATCTGAATAAACTCTTGTTGTGGGTGTTTTCTTCCGCCCTGAGGCGGAACAGATGCAACTGTTCCTTCCAGTATTTTCAAAAGTGCCTGCTGAACACCCTCGCCGCTTACATCTCTGGTAATCGATGGGTTTTCGGATTTTTTTGCAATTTTATCGATCTCGTCGATATAGATTATGCCTCGTTCAGCGAGTTCGATATCGTAGTTTGCAGCTTGAATCAATCGAAGCAATATGTTTTCAACGTCTTCACCGACGTAACCTGCTTCCGTAATTGAAGTAGCATCTGCAATTGCAAAAGGTACTTCGAGGATTTTTGCAAGCGTCTGTGCTAAGAACGTCTTGCCGGAGCCTGTGGGACCAATTAGCAAAATATTGCTCTTTTGAATTTCAACATCCTCTTCCGTGCTGTTATGCCCCAAACGTTTGTAATGGTTATATACCGCAACAGACATCGCTTTCTTTGCCGCATCCTGGCCAATGACGTATTGATCCAGGATTTCTTTGATTTCTTTCGGCTTAGGAATGCTGTCTAAGTCAAATGTAGTTTCTTGTTGGAAATCACCGTCTAAAACGCTTTGACATAATGCAACACACTCATTACAAATGTAGACACCCGGTCCTGCGACCAGGCGTCTAACTTCGTCTTGTGTTTTATCACAGAAAGAGCATTTTAATTTCTTTGTGTTTGTAGGTGTTTTACCGTTGGACATAGAATCACCTCATAAATCTCTCTTCTGTTATGCTTTGGAGATTACCGCATCAATTAACCCGTATTCTTTAGCTTCCTGTGCCGACAAGAAATTATCGCGCTCGGTATCGGCCTGGATTTTCTCAAGTGGCTGCCCAGTACGTTCGCTCAGAATCTTATTTAAGTTATCTTTCATTCTAAGAATTCTGTCTGCATGGATTTTAATATCGGTAGCCTGACCTTGCATACCGCCAAGCGGTTGATGAATCATAATTTCACTGTTTGGCAAAGCAAAGCGCTTTCCCTTTTCGCCTGCCGCAAGCAAAAACGCACCCATGCTTGCTGCCATACCGATACAAATGGTAGAAACATCACATTTGATGTATTGCATTGTATCGTAGATGGCCATGCCGGCTGTAATTGAGCCACCCGGGCTGTTGATGTAGAACTGAATATCCTTGTCCGGATCTTCGCTCTCCAGGAATAAAAGCTGTGCAACTACGAGGCTGGCTGTTACATCGTTTACCTCATCACCCAAGAAAATAATTCTTTCTTTAAGCAAGCGTGAAAAGATGTCATAAGCACGTTCTCCACGATTTGTCTGTTCAATTACGGTAGGTACTAAACTCATATTCACACAAATCACTCCTATTCACATTTATTTGGCTTGCTGATATTACTCAGCGTCTTTTTTTGTTGTTTTCTTTGCTGTCGTTGTCTTTTTTGTAGCAGTCGTTGTAGTTGCCTTTTTGGTTGTTGTCTTCTTCGCTGCCGGTTTTTCTGCCTTTTCTTCAGCATCTGCAGTCTTTTCTTTTGCTGCGGTTGTCTTCTTTGTTGTTGTCTTCTTCGCTGCCGGTTTTTCTTCTACCAAAGACAGGAGATACTCGATGGTTTTGTTGGTTTCAACATCCTTTTTCAAGTCTTCAGCCTGAACATACATCTTAACCTGCTCAACTTCCATCTTGTACTGTTCAGCAAGTTTTGCGTATTCAGCATCCACTTCACCATCTGTAGCTTCAATCTTTTGCTGTTTTGCAACTGCTTCGAGTGCTAACATGCCCTGAACCTGTTTTTCTGCCTGTTCTTTAAACTGCGCTCTGAATGTAGCCATATCCATACCGCTGAATTGCAGATACTTTTCTACACTCATGCCCTGATACGAAAGGCGCATCTCGAAATCTCTTACCATGTCATCAATTCTGTTTTCATACATAACTTCCGGAATTTCAACTTTCATCTTGGAAATTACAAAATCAATTACATTGTTTTCAAGTTCCTGCTTTGCGCGCTTTTCAGCAGTATCCTTAAGTTTTTTGTTGATATCGTCACGAAGTTCCTTTAAGGTTTCAAATTCGCTGACGTCCTTTGCAAACTCATCATCGAGTTCCGGAAGTTCTTCAGCCTTGATTTCGTGTACCTTCACCTTGAATGTTGCTGCTTTGCCCGCAAGATTTTCTGCGTGATACTCTGTCGGGAAAGTTACATTTACTTCTGTATCTTCGCCGGCGTTCTTGCCTACGAGCTGATCTTCAAAGCCCGGAATAAACTGACCGGAACCAAGCTTTAAACTATGACCCTCGGCTTTACCGCCGTCAAATGCTACCCCGTCACAGAAACCTTCGTAATCAATAACTACAGTATCGCCAAGTTGGCTTGCACGATCCTCTACCGGAATAATACGTGCGTTCTGCTTGCGCATGTTTTCCAGTTCTGCGTCGACATCTTTCTTTGCAACTGGATAAGACGGAACTTCAACAGCAATCTTGTCGAGTTTGCCAAGTGTTACTTCCGGTTTAACGGTTACCTTCGCGGTTAAAATTAAATTCTTGCCTTCCTCCGGGAATTGCTTAATATCAACTTCAGGACGGTCTACAGGCTCAATGCCGGCTTCCTGAATTGCGTTTTCGTATGCTTCCGGGAAAACAAAGTTAATGGCATCATCATAAAACACTGCCGGCGAATACATCTTCTCGATAATCTTTCTCGGCGCTTTGCCCTTTCTGAAGCCGGGAATATTGAAGCTTTTAACATTCTTTATGTATGCTTTCTGCATAGCCGCTTCAAAAGCTTCAGCCGAAACCTCAAACTCAAGGGTTACGATGTTTTTCTCATTTGTTTCTACCTTTACACTCATTCTTTACTTCCTCCAATTTGACGAATAATCTGCAAAATGCTCGTCAAAAATTTTCAAACTTGCAGACAATAACATATTATAACATATGTATAAAAATTTGCAAGTGTTTTTGTGAAATTGTCCCAATTTTTTTATTCATTCGTCATTTCGAACCAAAATCGGATTAAAACCAATACAATTACATGAAATTAAGTGATAACAGATACCGTCCACTCGTTGATTGCGTTCAAAATTTGCGCTGACACTGTGAAGATGTCCGTAATATACATCTTGGACGCAATAGTTTTTCATTAATTGTGCAAAATTCTCATCAACTATCCCGCCGGAAATCGGAGGATAATGTGAAAAAAACAAAATTTCTTTTGCATTTGCATCGCGTGCGCTTTTAAGCGAAAGTTCTACCCTGCCCAATTCGCGCTGATAAATTTTTATATCCTGCGCGCTCAAACTTTCAAAAGCGGGACTTTGCCAAAACCTTGTTCCGCAAATCGCATAATTCTTATACAGAAAAAAATTATTCTGAATAAAATGCATGTTTGTATATTGATGTTCTTGGGTAAATTTTTCCACTTTTGCCAATGTGTCCCACCAATAATCATGATTGCCCTTCAGCAGCACTTTTATACCGGGCAAACTGTTAAGAAAATCGAAATCTTTCTTTGCTTCTTCCAGATTAATAGCCCAACAAAAATCTCCCGGAAGCACTACGCAATCTTCATCTCGCACGACACACCGCCAGTTTTCTTCCAACCGATATACATAGTTCTCCCAAGATTTACCGAAGACATCCATCGGCTTATCTACACCAAGCGGCAAATGCAAATCAGATATTGCATAAATTGCCATCAAAGCACCTCCGACCTTACTTGGAATATTTCTTAAGCAATTCCTGTTTAATATCCCACAGGGATTGTGAAAGGTCAACGTAGTATTTGTGCGGATTTTCAAAACGCTTCACTTCATCCCACAAAGCATCGACCTGCTCGCTGCAGTAAGCTTTAATTTCATTGAGCGGCTTACTTTCATATACACACTCGCCCGCTTTAAAGATTTGCGTAAGCAGAGGTTTTGCTTCAAAATTCTCAATGGTTTTACGTTTCCATGCGTGCTCTGGATCGAAAATCTCATATGGCTTCGTATCGTCGATTGTCTCATCGTGAAGCGTAAGCACATCGGCAATTGATTTTCCCGTTTCTTTAGAAAACAATCTGTAAACTTGTTTAAAGCATGGCGTGGTAATCTTTGCTACATTTTCGCTCAACTTAATCTTCGGTATCGGATTGCCGTCTTTATCTTCCACCGCCACGATCTTATAAACGCCGCCGAATACAGGTTCAGAACGAGAAGTAATCAAGCGTTCGCCTACACCGAAAGAGTCAATTTGCGCGCCTTGCGTTAAAGTATCGCGGATGATGTATTCGTCCAAGGAATTGGATACAACAATTCCGCAATCTTCAAAACCGGCGTCATCGAGCATTTTCCGAACTTTTTTAGAAAGGTATGTGATGTCACCATTGTCAATACGTACACCTTTTGGTCTGTAGCCCATAGGTACAAGGACCTCATTAAATACTTTAATGGCATTAGGCACACCACTTTTGAGCACATTGTACGTATCAACTAACAGCGTACAACTCTCCGGATAGGTTTGTGCATAAGCCTTAAACGCATCATACTCCGTATCGAACAACTGCACCCAGCTGTGCGCCATAGTACCAAGCGCAGGTACACCGTAATCGCGTTCCGCAATTGCGCACGCCGTGCCGCAACAACCGGCAATATACGCCGCACGTGCGCCCATGATTGCCGCATGGTATCCCTGTGCGCGTCTGGAGCCAAATTCCATAACAGCGCGCCCGCGTGCAGCGCGTACAATACGGTTCGCTTTTGTCGCAATCAGACTTTGATGGTTGACTGTAAGCAAAATCATAGTTTCAATAAACTGGGCCTGAATAATCGGTCCTTTTACGCACACTATCGGTTCGCCGGGAAAAATCGGTGTACCTTCTTCAATCGCCCATACGTCACATTCGAATTTGAAATCCTTCAGGTATTCGAGAAAACCCTCACTAAACACGCCTTTGCTTCTCAAATAAGCGATATCCTCTTCGTTAAATCTTAAGTCCTTAAAGTAGGAAATTAATTGCTCAACACCAACCATGATTGCGTACCCGCCATCATCCGGCACTTTTCTGAAAAACATATCAAAGTATGCAATACGGTCTTTAAAGCCATGCTCAAAATAACCGTTCGCCATTGTAAATTCATAAAAGTCTGTAAGCATTGTCAAATTCATGTCTGCCATTTTGTACTCCCCCTTACACTTTCTTTAGATTTGCAAATAATGCCATTAAATTTTTACATTCACCGCTGTCAAATTGAATCTCAATTTTTTTATCGTTGCCGAGAGGAATCACATTTAAAACCTTTCCTCGACCGAATTTTTTGTGTTCAACAGTATCGCCTACAACAAAATCTGTTTCAGCCTTATCGTTTGCGCGGACATCAAAACTCTTAAACAGCGCAGCTTTACTCATGCCACCGAAGTTAGAAATTTCAGCCTTTGCAGTAGATCCGGTCGCTGTAGTTTTAACACCACCACCGAAGCCGCTATGAGAATAGTCCGGTATAAAATCCATTGTATGCGTTTGTGCCATGCGCTTACGTTCTCTTGTTTTTCTTCCTTCGAAGCACATCGTAAGTTCAGAAGGGATTTCTCCAATGAAACGTGAGACAGGTGCGTATTTTGTTTGACCGAAAATCATGCGAGAAGCAGCGTGTGTAATATACAATTTTTGTTTTGCTCTCGTAATCGCAACATAACAAAGTCTGCGCTCTTCCTCGAGCTCATCTTCTTCAAGCATAGATTGCATGCCCGGAAAAAGTCCTTCCTCAGCACCGATTATATATACAACAGGAAATTCCAAGCCTTTTGCCGCATGAATCGTCATCAATGTGACTGTAGGTTGATCTTCATCATAGTTATCAATATCGGATACCAAAGAAATTTCTTCTAAAAATCCTTCAAGACCGGGTGTTTCATGCTCTGTTTTTTCGAATTCTTGTACAGCACTTAATAATTCATCCAAGTTTTCAAGTCGAGATTTTGCCTCTATACTGTTTTCTGCAATTAATGCCGCACGATAACCACTTTCTACAAGTACGGTTTCCACAAAGTCCGCAACAGAGATCGTATTCTTTCGTTCGCGCAAAGATAGAATCATTTTGGTGAATACATCAAACTTCGCCGAGGCTCGCGCTATATCTGCATGCGCAGAAGCTTCGCAAATTACATCAAACAATCCCATGCCGTCACGTTGTGCAATCCACTCGGCCTTTGCAACGCTAGTGTCCCCAATACCGCGCTTAGGTTCGTTAATAATACGTTTCAAACTTACGGAATCATTCGGATTTACAATCACACGCAAATATGCAATTGCATCCTTAATTTCTTTGCGATCATAGAACCTTAGCCCCGCAAGAACACGATAAGGAAGTCCGTGTCTTAAAAGCGTATCTTCCATCACACGTGATTGTGCATTGGTGCGGTATAAAATCGCAAAATCTTTGAAGGAATAATTTTGTTCCGACACCATTCTGTCAATTTCCTTTGCGACAAAATATGCTTCGTCTCGCTCGTCATCGGCGTGATAAACACAAATCTCATCGCCTAAAACGCCATCTGTCCATAAATCTTTCCCCTTGCGCTTTCTGTTGTTTGCAATTACCGCGTTTGCTGCGTCCAAAATATTTTTGGTCGAACGGTAATTCTGTTCCAGTTTTATAACTTTTGCATCAGGAAACTGTTTTTCAAAATCAAGAATATTTCTGATGTTGGCACCGCGGAATTTATAAATGCTTTGATCGTCATCACCGACAACGCAAAGATTCCGGTGTTTTTTCGCCATTAGATAAATTAGTCTGTACTGTGCATTATTCGTATCCTGGTACTCGTCAACCATAATATATTTGAATCTGTGATGATAGTACGCAAGTACATCCTCGTTTTTTTCAAACAAGCGAATTGTGTTTACAATTAAATCATCAAAATCCATTGCATTGTTGGCTTGTAACTTCCTTTGATAAAGCTTATACACTGCCGCAATTTTACTCATGCGAAAATCTGAAGCATACATTTCTTCAAAACGCGACGGCTCTAACATATCGTCCTTAGCGCGGCTGATCTCGCTGTAGAGTATATTGGGTGTAAATATCTTATCGTCCAAATTCAGTTCTTTTATACACTCTTTTAAAAGTGTTTTTGTATCCTGTGTGTCATAAATGACAAAACTGCGCTCATAACCTAGACGGTCACAATCCCTGCGCAGAATTCGCACGCATAACGAGTGGAACGTAGAAGCCCAAATCTCATCTCCGCCTTCCATTTTAGCGCTGATTCTGGTTTTCATTTCCTTTGCAGCTTTATTGGTAAATGTAATCGCCAAAATTTGATAAGGCGCTACACCTTTCTCCTCAATCATATATGCGATGCGATTTACAAGTACTGTTGTTTTGCCGCTGCCGGCACCAGCTAAAATTAACAGTGGTCCCTCTATTGTTTGCACAGCCAAATTCTGTGCGCTGTTTAAATTACTCATCTTTTGTTATCTCCTCTTGATGACACGATCTGCAAAATAAAATATATATCCGGCAACTAAAAAGCTCGCCGTTAAAATGCCTACCCCTGTGTAACCGCTCGACATCAGTGGATACAAGGTAGCAAAACCGACACGCGAAAGCAGAGTGATTACAGAAAAATATACGCATGGAAATAAGGTCCAAATGAGCGGATCGTAGCCGCGCATATGGCAACTTGGGTCAAACAGAATCCAATCAAGCAACATAAGCAACGGACCAATATAGTACAGCACTATTGCTACGCTGTCGGGGTTGTAGCTTCCTTTTGCAAAAAAGTGGTAGACAATAAATACGAAAATCATACATAGCGTAAAAAAGCACTTAATTCGTAAAAATACATACGCACTTTTGGCTGCCGCCTTAAATCGAAGGGCGTTACATATCAAAACTGCTAAAATACATAAAAAGCTCAAAAAGTTTACGAGATTTTCATAATAGCGCAAGGATTGCAAAAACGTTGTCAGATTCATTCCGGATAAACGCATAAAGGCTTGAAATTCCAGAAACAAAAATAATAAACGTAGTAAAAGTGCAAGCATCGAGTGTATATCACGAAACAACTCGCCGGAAAGTAATCTGTCGAGCAAATACAATCCACCAACAATAAAGCCCGTGTTCAAAAGAACTTGAATCAATTCTTTCTCGTTTGAAAATAAATTAAGTAAATCCAAAGCATTCGGTAAATGAAGCGCCTTAGACGCCAAAAGATAAAGCAAAGCCACCAGAAGCGTTGTGCCGATTAAGCCCAAAAGAATTTGCCAAAGTTTTAATCTGCTGTGCTTATCAAATATCAAATAATCAACAATCATCATGAGCGGCAACAAAACATTTAATATCCACGAACTGTCATGAATCGAAAACAGCATATCTAAATTTGCCGCCAATGCCAATACGGACAAAAATGTACATGATGCCTTAAAAAACAACATTCCTTTCGGAAGTGCGTGTCTTAAAGATACTAAAAATACTATTGTCACACAAATCAAATTGATTACATCAGCAAACACTGTAAAGTCTAGCAACTTTACACCTATCATTTGCAATTGAAATGCAACATTTTCCAGGATTGCCCATACAGAAAATAAGATAAAAGCAAGTCTGTATATTACCGCAATGCTTTTTTTCATTTTTCTCCCCCGTTATACTTCTTTATGCTCCACCAACTCAGCATACCGTACTGCATCCATTGCATCTTTGGCATACTTATCCGCGCCGATTGCATCAGCATATTCCTGAGTAAGCACTGCACCGCCAACAACAATTTTGCACTCGGGCGAATTTTCGCGCAAAGCTTCAATTGTTTCCTGCATTGCAGGTACAGTTGTTGTCATCAATGCGCTCAGGCCTACGAGCGGTGCATTGTGCTGTTTTGCAAGCGAAACAACCGTTTCCGGCGCCGCATCTCGGCCAGCATCGATAACATTAAAACCATAATTCTCCAGAAGAACCTTTACGATATTTTTTCCGATATCATGTATATCCCCTTTTACGGTGGCAAGTACAACCGTGCATTTTTTTGCTTGAGTTTCATTGGATGCGATCATGTAATCCTTTACCACATCAAAAGCAACTTTTGATGCCTCGGCACTCATTAAAAGTTGAGGTAAAAACATGGATTTTTCCTCAAAGCCTTTACCGACAACATCCAATGCCGGTATGATTTCCTCATGAATTATGTCTAAAGGTTTTTTATTTTGTAACAATTTACGAGTGCACTCCGCAGCACTATCTTTAAGGCCTTTTATTATCGAATCCTTTAAATTGTTTGTAGAATCATTTTCTTTTACAGAATTCTGACGAACGCTGCCTGCCGGAAGCGAAACCGACGAGGCGAAATCTATGTAACGTGCACAATTTTCATCCATTCCATGCAACGTCATAAATGTAGTATAGGTTTTCATCATTTCTCCAGAACCGGGATTAAGGATTGCTGCATTTAACCCGGCTGCAAGAGCCAGCGCATAAAATGTAGAATTGATTAAATCTCTTTGCGGGAGGCCAAATGATATGTTCGACACACCAAGGCTGGTTTTACAGCCAAGATGTTCAGAAATCATTTCCAAAGCATCTAATGTAACTTTTGCAGAATTCACATCCGCACTCACCGTCATAGCCAGCGGGTCAAAAATCAAATTTTTCTTGTCGATTCCATAGTCTTTTGCCTTATTATAAATCTTTTCTGCTATCTTAAACCGTCCTTGTGCCGTGTCTGGTATGCCGTCTTCATCCAAAGTTAATGCAACAACAACACCACCGTATTTTTTTACTAGCGGGAAAACGGCATCCATACTCTCCTGCTTGCCATTTACGGAATTTACAAGCGGCTTTCCGTTATATATGCGCATTGCCCTTTCCATTGTTTCTACGTTTGACGTGTCAATCTGTAACGGTAAAGAAGTAATTGCCTGTAATTCTCGAACAACCGTGCACATCATTTCCGTTTCATCAATTTCCGGCAAGCCAACATTGACATCTAAAATATGCGCACCGTTTTCCTGCTGACGAACTCCTTCGTTAAGAATATAGCCTATGTTCTTTTCTCGCAAGGCTTCCTTGAATGCTTTTTTGCCGGTCGGATTGATGCGCTCGCCAATAATAACCGGTCTTTCGCCAATGCAAACAGCTGATTTGTAAGATGATACAAGCGTGTCTTTTTTGTATGTAATTTTCATTGGATGCATATCTTTTGTCATTTGCACCGTTGCACTTATATGTTCCGGCGTTGTGCCGCAGCAACCGCCAACAACACGTGCACCGAGATCAATAATCTCACGGACAGCCAGTGCAAATTGTTGCGCGTTAATATCATATACCGTATGGCCATCTACCACGGACGGCAAACCGGCATTCGGATTTACAATGACAGGAATTGAAGCGTATTTGCACAACTCACGCACAACCGGCAACATCTGAACAGGGCCCAAACTGCAATTAACACCGAGCGCATCCACGCCAAGACCTTCCAGCATAGCTACCATTGCAGCAGGTTCGGCACCGGTCATTAACTGCATATTTTCATCGTATACATTTGTAACAAAAACCGGCAAATTCGAATTCTCTTTTGCCGCCAAAACCGCTGCCTTTGTTTCATAGCAGTCGTTCATTGTTTCAATTAAAATTAAATCTACGCCGCACTGAGCGCCAATACGTACAACCTCAGCAAAAATTTCAACAGCCTCTTCAAACTCAAGTTCGCCAAGCGGTTTGAGTAACTTACCGGAAGGTCCAATATCCAAGGCAACGAACTTTTCGCCGCCGGATAGTTCAATAGCGCGTTTAGCGTTTTCTATTGCGGCACGAATCAGTTTTTCGACGCTGAACTCGCCGCTCGTATCGTATTTTAACCGATTAACGCCGAACGTGTTTGTCGTCAAAATGTCACAGCCTGCCGCAAGATAAGCGCTATGTATTTCTCTGATTTCTTCTGCGTGCGTTATATTCCACAATTCCGGCAATTCACCCGGTTTGAGTCCGCGTGCCTGCAATTGCGTGCCCATAGCTCCGTCAAAATACAGTATTCTGTTTTGAAGTGACTCCATAATTTGCATCAATAATCACCCTTACGATAATTGCAATTTAAATTTTCACATGACATACATTTGTTTTTTGCGCAGGATTTTTCTTTACTCATCCCCACAAAAGCCGTTACGGATTTTGTCGGGACCATCATATATCCATCTGTCAAAGTCAAGCCGATTTTTCTCTGACAATCCAGTGCCGTCATAATCTGCTTTTGAACTTCGAGCGGCAAATCACCGTAACCGGCACTGAATCTGTTTTTCAAACTCAAGCCGTTTTTTTGCGCATGCACGAGGAAAACCTCGTTGCACAGATGGTCGCAGTACGCCTCAATCGCCGCTGCACCTGCGGCCTGAAGCGCAAGTGCTTTGCTTGGCGCAAGCAAGTTAGCGCGTGCTTGCGCGCGGTCAAACTCTATGCCGATGGTTGCTGCAAAGACACAGACGCTTTCACACGACTGCATATACCGCGAAAGCGAAACTGACTGCACTTTACACACATTCAAATCGACTGTATTATTCATCACATTTGGAAAATCGACAAGCATATATACACACTTGCATCTCATAAGTCCTCTGACGGTTTGGATTGCACTTTCAGCGAGTTGAATCACACGCACATCCCTCGATGTCGCATCGCCCATATAGCGCAAGACCTCGGACAGCTCTATATCTATTTCTTTATTTAATGTGTGTGTATAAACAGGAGAATTCTCCATGCGTTCATCCCCTATTATTTAATGATTTCACATATGTTTTGCTGAATTTTCGCAGCCACTTCAGGTTTGTTCATCGAATACACATGTACTGCTCGGATTCCGTTTGCCAACAAATCTATGATTTGGTCGGTCGCATACGCAACGCCGGCTTGCAACATAGCTTCCGGCTTATCTCCGTATTTATCAACAATAGACTTAAAACGCTGTGGTAAATATGTGCCGGACAACGCACAAATACGGCTGATTTGTCTACCATTGGTTACCGGCATGATTCCGGCTACAATCGGTACGGTTATCCCCGCTTCTCTGATTTTATACATAAAATTATATAATATATTATTGTCAAAAAACATTTGTGTTGTTAAAAACTCGCAACCGGCATCGACTTTCCGTTTGAGATTTAAGATGTCTTCCGAACAACACTTTGATTCTGTATGTCCTTCGGGATAGCAAGCACCGCCGATACAAAAATCGCCGAATTCTTTAATATCAGAAATCAAATCACTTGCATAATGGTAGGTGCTTTTTTCAACATCATAGCCCTCAGGGATATCCCCGCGCAATGCCAAGATGTTTTCTATACCACAGTTATTTATTTTTTCGAGCTGTGTATGTATAGTGGTTTTATCCGAGGATACACATGTTAAATGCGCCAACGGAGTCACGCCGTGTTTCAATACCGCTTGTGCCATATCCACCGTATATTGGCTTGTACCACCGCCTGCGCCATAAGTTACACTCATAAAACTAGGGTTCAACTGCGCAATTTCTTCGACGGCGTTTTTTACACTCTCGTATGCAGTATCCGTTTTGGGCGGAAATACCTCAAAAGACAGTGTAGGTTTATTTTGTTTGAATAATTCTGAGATTTTCATTATTAAACCTTCATTTCTAGTGGATTGTTCATTGCCAAGGATATAATACCATAAAAAATCTAAAAATTCAACATTTCGCGCAGAAACTTTACCTGAATTTAAAAAAACGGATATGCGTACACATATCCGTTTTTTACTCAAAAATTATAATTTATCTCTGCACACGGCCCGAACCGTCACCACCGGCAAGATTTTCTACATCTGCTCTGGAAACGAGGTTGAAGTCACCCGGAATGGTGTGCTTGAGCGCAGAAGCCGCTACACCAAACTCAAGTGCATCCTTGAAGTTTTTGCCATCTACAAAACCGCAGATGACGCCGCCGGCAAAGGAGTCACCGCCGCCAACACGGTCAACAATCGGAGAAATTCTGTACTTTCTGGAATGGTAGAATTCCTTTGTCTCGCTGCAGTAAATGCAAGCGGACCAGCCGTTGTCGGAAGCGGAGAAACTTTCGCGCAGTGAACTGATTACATACTTAAAGTTAAACTTTGCAACCATCTGCTCGAAAATATCTTTGTAGCCTGCAAGTTCCAGTTCGCCACTTGTTACATCCGTGTTGCCTGGTTTGAAGCCGAGAACTTTTTCTGCATCTTCTTCGTTACCGATACAAACATCTACATATTGCATCAGGTTTGTCATAACCTTCTGTGCTTTTTCACTCGACCAGAGTTTCTTTCTGAAGTTCAAGTCAACCGATACCGTGATACCCTTTGCTTTCGCAGCCTTGAGTGCAGCTTCGGTAAGTTCGGCAGCTGCATCGGATACAGCCGGAGTGATGCCTGTAAAGTGGAACCAGTCAGCACCTTCAAAAATTTTATCAAAATCAAAATCTTCAGCCGTAGCCGTGGAGATCGAAGAATGCGCACGGTCATATACGACATTGGACGCTCTCATTGCAGCGCCCGTCTCTAAGAAATAGATACCCAGTCTTTCGCCACCGCGAGCAATATTCTTTGTTTCAACATTCATTTTTCTGAGCGCCGCAACTGCACACTCACCAATCGGGTTGGCCGGAACCTTTGTTACAAATTCAGCATCGTGGCCATAGTTCGCAAGAGAAACTGCAACATTGGCCTCACCGCCACCATAGCAAACATCAAATTCGTCTGCTTGAATAAATTTTTCGTTTCCCGGAGTCGAGAGTCTTAACATAATCTCGCCCATTGTTACTATCTTTGCCATTTTATATTCTCCTTTTCTTTGTTATATGTATAAATTATTTTGCAGCACGTGCAGCCTTGATGTTTTCAATAAACTGCTTACCGATTCTTGTGATGCTTTCGTAGTCGCCGGTTTTTGCACCGCCAGTCAAACAACTGCCTGCGCCTACTGCAACCGCGCCGGCTTTAATCCATTCACCAACGTTATTTGCATCTACGCCGCCGGTCGGCATAAACTTCGCCTGCGGAATTGGGCCGTGAATTGCTTTAATCATTTTCGGACCCATCGTGTCACCCGGGAACAACTTGATGATATCGCAACCGGCTTCCATAGCTTCAACAGTTTCTTTAATCGTCATTACACCCGGCATATACGGCACTCTGTAACGATTACAAAGCTTCGCTGTTTCCAAATCAAAGTATGGGCTTACGATATACTGTGCGCCTGCCAGAATCGCAATTCTTGCAGTTTCGGAATCCATAACCGTACCTGCACCAAGGATAATCTGGTCAGGAGAATAGATGTTTGCTACCTCGCTGATAACTTTATCTGCAGACGGAACAGTGAATGTCATTTCGATTGCTGCAACGCCGCCCTCAATACATGCATCCGTAATCTTCTTTGCCTGTTCAGCCGATGTTGCACGTACAACTGCAACCAAACCGACTTCTTGAATTTTTTGCAATACTGTCTCTTTATCCATAACTCATACTCCTTTTTTATCGGACGTGCCGAACATTTTCATACAGCGCAATTATACTATATTTCCTGCAGATTTGCAACCTTAATTTTTACTAAATTTCCATATTTTTTGCTCACTTTAAATGTTTTCGACCTAAATTAGAAGATAAATAAATCAGAAAAATCAAAAACGGTAGTCCAAGATATCCAAAAAAAGAATAGATAACGCGAACAATCTCCGAAAAACCAAAAGCACAAATCGGTACTGTTGCCAGAATAAGAACAATAACTGCAGTATGCGTCTGCATTCGGTATTGTGTCTTTAAAAAGTCTAAAGCCCCATATCCGCATCCTATGGCTGTGGTGAACACAGAAAACAACAGCAAAAGTGAATATATTAGTGAATACGAGCTTCCGCTACGCACAACAATATCATATAAGGGTATGCTGCCGAGTTCGATTTTGTTTCTATAAACGCAGAGCACGCCCCAAATGCATATTGCCAGCATCGTTAAGGTTGCTGAACTGATAAAACATGCCGATTTAATTTCTTTTTTGTTTTCACAATATGTACGCATCGAACAAAGCACAACCAATACTGACAAAAGATTATAAGATACATATACAATGCCGTCGCGTATACTTACCATTGTGCGCTGATAATAATGCCCGTATGCAAACGTCTGTACATCCCGAAATAATATGCTGTGCACACACACCCATAAAAGACCTGCACAAATAAAGGGCGCAAGCAATAAGTTCACATTTGTTAAACCGCGAATATCTTTAAGTAGCACAATAGAACACAATACAAGCAAAATTACTACGCCAACCGCGTACGGCAAATGCAGTGTTTGAGCAAAATAAGTTCCTGTTGCAGCAGCCATGGCACACAGGCCGCAAAAAGAAAATGCGGCAACACAAACTTCTACCATTCGTGCGAGGCACCGCATCGGAATACAGTTTAAAAATGAAGAAAATCCGTTAATTGCGTTATCATAGCAAAAACACAGTACGGTATCAAACGCAAACCAAAACAAAACAAAAACGCATATTAACCCCACTATACCCCATACACCATGGATGCAGAAGAAACTGAAAATTTCCCGTCCGGTCGCAAAGCCTGCACCGATAACCGTAGCAATCACCGTGGCAGATAATGTAAGAATGTTTTTGATTTTTTTCATATACACACCTCCGATTTTGCACACAACAAAATTTGTCGGCATACGATATACTAAAACTGAACACGGAGTGAAACGTATGCTTCAAAAGAGAGCATTCACGATTATCGGCGGTGACGCGCGCATCGTAAGACTCGCCAACTTACTGCATGCCGAAGGAAACTCTGTTATCGTGCACGGCATTTATAATCATTCAAAACTTATCGCACCCAGCAGCACAGATTTAGCACAGACCATTTATGAAGGTAACATTTGCATTTTGCCGTTGCCGATGTTAGATAAAGATGGAAATATTCACGCACCTTATACCGATGAACCTATACGAATAGACACGATATTGAATCATATGTCAAAAGATAAAATTTTGCTGGCAGGCAACATTCCGACCGCGACTCAAAAGCAGTTAAGCATCCACGGTATCCATGCCATAGATTATTTCAAACGCGAAGATTTGACCGTCACGAATGCAATGCTAACAGCAGAAGGTGCAGTTCAAACTCTGCTCAATCACTATCCGGATACGCTGTGCAATGCAAAAATTCTTATATTAGGCTTTGGGCGCATCGGAAAATTTTTAGCAAAACTTTTATCCGGATTTGGTTGCAAAATCACCGTAGCAGGCAGACGTCCGGATACACAGGCTTGGATAGAAGCACTCGGGCTGGATTATGCCGATATCAGAGCAGCCGAAAGCTATTCAAAGGCATATGAGATTATCATAAATACTGTTCCGCATCCGGTTTTAACAGCAGAAAGAATAAACCGACTTTCAGAATCCAGCCTAATTTTAGACCTTGCCTCTGGCGAAGGCGGAACAGATTTTGTGCACGCAAAAAATCTTGGCATACAAGCCATCCATGCGCTGTCCCTTCCGGGAAAAACCGCGCCGTTAGCCGCCGGCGCGGCAATCAAAAACGCAATTCTCAATATTTGTAATGATTTGGGGGTGTAGTTATGGATCTAAAAAATAAAAGAATCGGTTTTGCGCTCACCGGCTCATTTTGCACTTTTCGAAGTGTACTTACACAACTGGCCGTTTTGGCCAAAACCGGCGCAGAAGTTATGCCGATCATGAGCGATGCTGCTTTTAGCTATGACACGCGTTTCGGCAAGGCCGGTGATATTCAAAACGAAATCAGTAAAATATGTAACAGACCGATTATCCACACCATTTGCGACGCCGAACCCATCGGCCCGAAAAAGCTATTGGATTTACTTATTATTGCACCGTGTACCGGAAACACCCTCGGCAAACTAGCCTGCGGCATTACGGATACATCCGTGACCATGGCCGCTAAAGCACATTTGCGCAACGAACGGCCTGTTCTGGTTGCAATCTCAACGAACGATGCCCTTGGCGCGGCAGGCAAAAACATCATGACACTTATGAATAATAAAAACTTTTATTTTGTGCCGTTCGGTCAGGATGATGCGTACAATAAGCACAAGTCAATCGTTGCAGATATGCAAAAAATCATACCGGCCGCTGAAGCCGCATTGGATAATACGCAAATCCAGCCGTTGTTAATTAAGTGAATCAAGCTTCAACGCCAATCCACGAAGCCAGCACTTTAACAAGCATACTACCGTATTTTAATTTATCTATGCCGTGCGCTGCTACAAGCGCAACAGACCCGATTTCCTTTCCGTTTTCATAAATCGTAACAGCGCCGAGTTTTTCGCCTTTTTCAATCGGCGCTTTTATGCTTTCTTCAAAAAATATTTTCGTTTCCGACTTCGATTCCTCACCCTTCTTCAATAAATGCGTAAAATCCGTTTCGGCGAGCAGCTGAACTTTAGCTGATACGCCTTTTTCAACAGCTACCTCTCCCATGACTGCATCTTTTTGAACCAGATTTGATACTTTATAATTCGCAAAGCCGTAGTCTAACAATTTAGATGTATCGGAAAAACGTTTCGGCGAAGTCGGCGCGCCCAGTACAACGGCAATGAGTTGCATTCCGTCACGCATTGCAGCACCAGAAAGACAGAATAACGCATCATCCGTTGAGCCGGTTTTTAATCCGTTTGCGCCCTTATAAAACCGAATCAGTTTGTTCGTATTGGCGAGTTGAAACTTCCCGCCTCGCAAACTGTCCATCCAAATTGTTGTAAATTCCAGAATCTGAGGGTGTTTTAAAAGTTCGGCTGACATGATTGCAATATCTCTTGCAGATGAATAATGTCCGGCCTCATCAAGACCGTTTGTGTTTTGAAACGCTGTGTTCTTCATACCGAGTTCACTTGCGCGCTGATTCATTTTTTCGACAAACGCAGTCTCACTTCCGCAAATGTGTTCAGCCATAGCAACACAGGCATCATTTGCAGATGCAACCGCTATTCCCTTTAACATATCGTGTACAGATAAGCTTTCCCCCGCATCCAAATAAATCGTAGACCCGCCCATACTCTTTGCATATTCACTTCCCGTGACCATTTCATCCATGGTGATTTGTCCGCCGTCTATCGCTTCCATAATCAAAAGCATTGTCATAATTTTTGTTACACTTGCCATCGGTCGCGGTGCATCAGCTTCTTTTTCATATAGAACACGTCCCGTGCCGGCTTCTATTAAAATTGCAGATGGGCAAGATAGTTCCAAAAGCGCGTCCTCGGCAAAAACCTGCACCGGAAAATCAGAAATGAGCAAACAAAGCAACATAAAAAGCACAATGGTTTTTTTAAACATTCATATATCCCCCTTTGTTTAATAGATATATGTAATATCTATCTCCATAATGCGCATAAAAAAATCACGCAACACTCAATCTCCTGTGTGTTGCGTGATTTCTATAAGTTTTTATGTACCTCAAGCATATTTAATACATCCTGCGCTGTCCATGTGCCGAACACGGTCAGCCTGCGCAATTTGTATAAATCATCATTTTTTCTGTTAGAACCGTAATCGCCGACCAAATTTACAACTTTATATCCTGCAGTCTGTGCTGCAAGCAATTCGCGTTCTCCCGCAATGCCGTTCGGAAATGCTAACACATTGCACTTTTTTCCCGTATGCAATTCTATCAGACGTTTAGATGCAATCAGTTCATATGCAAGTTGCTGTTCAGAAAGCGTAGTGGATACCTGATGCGAATGTGTATGACTCTGTATATCAATTATACCGCTGTCTACCATTTCCTTTGCCTGATTCCAGGAAAAATGCGGATTAGAGCTGAGTGCTTTACCCCTGCGATCGGTAATCGTAAAAATCGTGGCTTTAATGCCGAGTTTTTTTAAAATCGGATACGCGTACAGATAATTGCTTAAATAACCGTCATCAAACGTAATCAAAATCGGATTGTCCGGCAATGGTGTGCCTTCGGTGGCAAAACGAAAATACATCTCATATGTAATCGGTGTGTACCCCGCGTCCAATACTGCACGCATATGACGTTCAAATGTAAAGACAGGCGTGTTTAAGCTTGCATCATATGGCAACCCCGGGATGAAATCCGCAATATTGTGATATAATAGTATCGGCACGGAAACATTATCTTGCGCCGATGTCGGTAAAACAGTACTTGGCAGCAAAAGAAGACAGACAAGTATTACAGATATAATTCTTCGCATAAATACCTCATCGCAAATAGATTTAACATAATTATTATACCGCCTTAAAGCGATTCGTGTCAACCGTTGTAAACAGAATGACTTATTTTTTAAATATTTTTGTTGACAAGTCTATTCTTCTGTGTTACAATAAGTTCCGTTGTTGTGCTGCCTTAGCTCAGTAGGTAGAGCACTTCCTTGGTAAGGAAGAGGTCGGCAGTTCAAATCTGCTAGGCAGCTCCAGTGAAAAAAGCACTTGCATATGCAAGTGCTTTTTTTGTTGCGCAGATCCGAAAGCGTGTTGTCATCACGCACAGATACATATTTCGTCTCATTGCCGCCTATTTCGTACATCGGATTTTTCTTTTGCACTGTGCGGTATCCTTCGCCGTACCACTGTGTGGCAGCACTTTCTTTACTGCCGACATAAATGCCGAGTTCATCCGATAGGTTCTTCAAGTCCCGGAGCGCCGCTTCGGTACGTCTTGCAAACGATGCCTTCGCCGCCCAGAACGGTTTTTCAACACGGTTGCGCCAGAAATCGCGCACACCAGGCATCTTGTCACATACATAATCGAGTACACGCGGCAAATCCTTAAACAGCATTGCATTTTTTCCCTTCAGGCGTTGTATATACTGCAGGTCGATATCTTCTGCGCGTTTTACGCCCGGGGCATTTACTGCGGCCTCTATATCCGGATTTGCTGTTGGCGCTTCTGTGTCCGCCGGCGGTGGTGTTTCCTGCTTCTTTGCCTCCTGCTCCGCCGCATACTCTTTGTACGAACGAACGCTACCGTCCACGTGCCGCATCGGTAAATCGTCGGCGATGGCCTCGATGTCGGTTTTTGGGGATGTTTCGGTATTGACAATCGGGGTAGGTTGTGATACAATTTCTTCAAAGGATGATTGCGACACACCGGGTGAAGCTTCGGCGAAGGACTCGGTCTTGATATTGTCGCTTTCGTCCTTTTTGATTATAATGATATTGCCCTCGTTGTCAATTGCCTCATGTAAATAATATCTGTTGTCTTTTGTGTTTTTATCGACAATAACGCCCATGATACATGGTTGATTCCCTATTGTAATTGGAGCCGCGAAAATGTAAGTGTCTTTTCCTCTCCCCTTCCAGTTTGGCTGATAGTCGATTTGTTTTCCGTGTGCGATTACCTCTGGAACAGCACGAAAGGCGATGCTTTTCGCACGGCCTATGCCATGTCCCATGCTGCTCCCGATTCCATTCTCGTCTAAAATGACATCCCCAAAACCATCTCTATGAACCTTATTACCTATACTTTTAAAAAACTGCGATACTTGTGTTTTTAAATCGATCGGTCCTTTTTTAAAGATATCTAATCCAAGTCTGGCGACGACAGGCATGCTTTGCAAACTTTGAGAATGTTTCCGGAGTTTAGTCACCAAATCAGTTCTTTCATCATTGCTCCTTTGCTTTACGCTTTCTCCCTGTGCAGCCCTGTTATCTTTCCCCATCGAAACATCCACGGCGGCATCAATCGCCATTTGCGCTTCCTTCGACAAAGAACCGGTGGGACTTTTTTGCTGGATAAATTTCTGCAAATCCTGCGGATGGTCGGAAAAATTTTCTTTAACAATCTTCTGTGCTGCAGGAGATAAATCATCAAACTCTTGCGCTTCGGTTGTGAGTAAATAGCGACCGGCTTCGATTGCGGCAATTTGCTTATCTGCGTGCTTTTGTTTCATCATACCGACCGTGTTTGCAAGGCCCTGCATAATACCCGCAGACAATGCACCTTGACCGAAGGCAACAAGCGGTTGTTTTATGAAAAACTCCAAAAAGGCTCTTATATTGCCTGACAAAAAAATACAGGAGCAGGAATAATACAATCCCTGCTCCCTGTAACTAAACTATTATCCTATATACCATTTTTTCTTGCCTTTATTCTGAATGTTATTTAACGCTTCGCCAAAACGTTGGAAATGCACGACTTCTCGTGCACGTAAGAACTTGATAACATCGTTTACATCAGGATCATCGGAAAAGCGCAAGATATTATCATATGTTGCTCTCGCCTTTTGTTCTGCCGCTAAGTCTTCCGTCAAATCCGTAATCGGATCGCCAGAAACCGCAAAACTGATAGCATTAAACGGATAGCCTGCCGCATCCACCGGATAGACACCGCGGCCATGGTCGATAAAATACTGCGCAAGCGGACTGTTTTCTATCTGTCCGGTCGTAGCATTTTTTGCAAGTTGGCGCACAAGTGTGCCAACAATCTCCAGATGCGCCAGTTCCTCGGTACCAATATCATTGAGCACAGATTTGCTGATTTCATCCGGCATAGAAAAACGCTGAGATAGGTAGCGCATTGACGCACCGAGTTCACCGTTCGGTCCACCGTATTGACTGACAATGAAATTAGCCAGTTTCGGATTCGGCGTTTTTATTTTGACGGGATATTCCAAAAATTTTTGATATTGCCACATATTCTCTCGCCCTCCTTACTGAAAATCCCACGGCCACGGATTTTCAATCCATGCCCATGTATCCTGTGTGTTGTCCATTGCCGTCAGAGGTCCGAACTCTTTCATAAATGCAACGTAAGCCTCTTTCGCTTTGCAAGTCAGCTCTTTAAATAACTCCAAAGCTTTTTTATCATTTGGATGTGTATCCAAGTACAAATTTAAATCATACGCTGCAAAGTTGTAGCTTTGTAATTTTTTAAGCATTTCTTCACGTCTGTTGGTTTCTACTACAATTTCCATCAGCGTACCTCCTTTTGTGCTGCATTCTTTCCGTAAACCTCCATCGGTAAATCCAACTCCGGAAATACCGTACCGCGTTTCAAGCCTTCATGCGGTGAATATAACTCACCAATTGTTTGAGCCGGTACATAGGCATACGCAATTTTTCCGCACTCGTTCATTTCGTTTGCCATATAAAAACTCCCCTATTTTAATTTTGAAGCGGGATCGATCCGTTTTCACTTACAGTATATGACAAAATTTGCGATGTCGTGCAAAGAAAAAGCGATGAGCACGCCATCGCTTTTTCTTTTTTTATCAAAGTTTTTTATTATTCCCCGGTTAAACCGTTACACATAGTTTACAAAAACATTCCCCTCATGTAAAACATCATCACGGCTGCAATGACAATTATACCGAACACACATAGTAAAATACGAATACATCTGCTCCTTTTGCGATGCTCCGCTTTTTTAGAGTATATTTTACAGCGCTCACTGTACGCGGCCAACACAGCCTCAGCCTCTAATACAATATCAAATTCATTATTTTCACTTTTTCGATGCATACACAGGCTCCTTTTCTTAAGTATCCTGTATACTATTTTGAACATACAAATATGAATTATACAGCATTTGATTTTCGGTTTTCGCCAATTTTCGCAACCAGTACCGTCATATCATCATCTGCTTTTCCTTTCCTGTTGTTTAATGCAAAATTCAAGATCTGTTTGGCAATTTCTTCTGTTTCGCCATTCGGCATCTCCTCCAAAAAGCGCATCAACCCTCCTGCGACATTCTTCGAATCCCCTATGCCATCGCTCACGAGAACAATACAGTCCCCGTTGGACAGTATATGCTTTTGTTTTTGCAGCTGCGTATCAGAGAGTATTCCGATCGGTAAAGTGCTTGAACGAACAACGCTGACACCACCTTTCTGTTTTATATACCCCTTCGCGGCGCCTACTTTAACAAATTCTGTTTCTCCGGAAAATAAATCGATTACAGCTATATCCAATGTAGCAAACGACTCCGTACCGGCCTTTAGCACTAGTGCTGAATTTACAAGTTGCAAAGCTGCCTCAATTTCGAACCCGACACACAAAAGCTTTTTTAATAACCTGACCGCAGATTTGCTTTCCATATTCGCACGTCGTCCGCTACCCATGCCATCACTTAAAATCAAAACGCAACGATTGTCCCGAATATTAAACACTGCATAGCTGTCACCGTTTTCTTCTTCACCGTCTTTTTTTACGGTCGCAACACTGCTGCTGACACAAAAATTATATTGCGGTTCTAAACGCAGCGCGCAATTGTATTCGTCTATAACCGCCACGCGCATTTTTTGATGCATAGCCGAAGAAACTACTTTTTCAATCGATTTAATTTTCAAAGATTCTTCCATGGAAACCAAGCGTAGTTCAACATCGTAACTTTCATCTTCACGCTCGTATAAATACACCTCGGCCGTTTCGTGACCGAGCATTGTAACATCCTGTTGAATCTTATTTTTTTGCTTACTTTCACAAACCACCTTTTGTGTAATTTCTTTTGAAAAACCACGCATCACATCCGCGAAACTTTTGTACTGTGTTCCGAGAAGCGATCGCGTTTCATTAAGTTGATGTTCCCAAACCGCATTGATTCTTCGAAGTGCATACGCATCATTGATTGCTGCAATCAATTGCGGCGCTGCTATACAGCCCTTTCGAAATCCCTCCCCAAGGTCCAAGATATCCACATAACCCTTTGTTTTTAATTTTGCCGTTGCGCCGGCAAGTGTTTTACATGTGTTTTCGCTTTCTTTATCCCAGCAATAAATGCGCATACTGCACTGCCCACATACCTTTTCTATTGCTTCGTCCATAACCTTGCCATAGTTTAATGAAAACTGTTTTTCCTTACGAACAGAAAGATTGGCTATAGTTTCCGACAAACCGGAAAACGTATTGGATAAACTCATAAATTTTTCTGCCAGTAATGTATTTATGCGTCGGTCGTATGCTTTTTGTTGCATTCGAGTAAAACCGTCACCTTCAAAAGCAAAATGTTTTTCATACAGATTTTGCGGCAAGAATGCAAAAACTAATGCGGCGAACAAAACATTTACAAGCCCGATTTGTCCAAAAGCAAATATGGTTGTTGAAAGTCCGAAAACAACAGCTGTAAGCAAATATACAGCAGCCGTTGCGATTTTACCGCCCTTTTGCGCTAACCCAGCCGCAAGACCACAAACTGTGTAAAATCCGACAACGTTTAGAGGCTCTGTCTGCGTCATAGCCGCAATCAAGCCAATAGAAGCACCGGCAATCAGGCCGCCGTACAGACCACCGGCATAGGCAAAAGAAAGAACCAGCAGCGACCACAAAATCTCTGCAATACGTACTGTTCCAAAATTAACAACATCGGACAAGCCGCAAACGCAAAGTCCGAGTAAAACAAGAATTCCAAGCATTTCTTCCCTGTTCACAACGCGTAAATTTTTATATTCCGTATGACAAATAGCATAGACATTTGAAAACAATACCGTAACTAGTCCCACCAAGACACTCTCTGTAACATTCACTAAAAGGTTGTATATCAGAAACTCATCAAACAACATACAAACAATTCCGCCCATGAAATTTCCTGCACCGGCCACAAGCGCACACCATATGTACCCGAGTTCATTTTCGCGGTCCACTAAAAATTTATACAAACAAACAAAACCGAGCGCAAATGCATATTGCAAACTACGCAATCCACACCCTGCTGTTAATGTGCCGAATAGCACTGCAACGATGCCATAAACCACTCTGCTCGATTGAAACGATGCAGCAAAATACGAAACACCGAAAGGGCAAAGTTGACCAAGAAACATTGCTCGTGACAACAAAAAAGAAAGCATGCTGTATAATACATCCGTATGTACTTTGGCCCTTGTTATATTTTTGTTCGACGACCGTGCCTGTTCGCTTTCGGCTTTTTTGTAAATTTGTACTCCGTTTGTAGACATAATCACATTACCTAACCTTTCTTTATCCTGTGTAAAAAAGATAATGTCATTATATTGCTTTACAGGGTAGTAATTTGTTGTTTTTTCGTGTCGACACCGACTTTGCATTTCCATTTATTTACATTATACGCAAATAAAAGCATAAAAAAAACCGACAGAGTTTTCTGTCGGTTTTGGAGCGGATGATGGGAATCGAACCCACAACCTCAGCTTGGGAAGCTGATGTTTTACCACTAAACTACACCCGCGCAATTGCATACGAACATTATCGCACGCAAATGTAAAATTGTCAATCATTTTTTATCGCATTTTCCTCGTACGTATCCAAAAAACTGTGTTTACCTTTACGGTCTTTTAGACCAATAAAGGTTTCTGTGTTTACATTATACATACTGCGAAACAGATTCATTTCTACGTTTGGGTTTGTCTTTTTCAATTCTGCAATGAGACTTTTGACCTCTTTACGTTTTGACTGCATCTCTTTATCGGCAACTTGCTCGGTAAACCGGCATGCACAGGCTAAAAATTCAAGTTCATTTGCCTCCGCCCAGCGAATAATATCAGTTTCATGCACATAATACAGAGGTCGAATCAGTTCCATCCCCTCAAAATTCGTCGAATGTAATTTGGGCATCATTCCTTTAATTTCGCTGCCGTACAGCATACTTAAAAGCAGCGTTTCAATTACATCGTCAAAATGATGCCCGAGTGCAATTTTATTACAACCCAGCGCCTTGGCATGGCTATACAGGTAACCACGGCGCATTCTGGCGCAAAGATAGCACGGCGCCCCTTCGCTTGCATAGGCAACATCAAACACATTCGTTTCAAAAATCTCAATCGGCAACCGTAAATGCTCCGCATTGGCTATAAGAAGTTGTTTGTTTTGTTCATTGTATCCGGGATCCATGACCAAAAATTTAAGTTCAAACGGTACCGGACCATGTTTTTGTAACTCCTGAAGACACTTCGCAAGCAACATAGAATCCTTACCACCGGAGATACACGCGCAAACACGATCGCCCTCATCGATCAAGCGGTATTCCTTCACCGCTTTGGTAAATTGACTCCAGATTTGTTTTCTGAATCGCTTAATAATACTTTTTTCAATTTCGCAGCAATCAACCATGCACCTCACCTCACCGATTTATTTTAAAAGATTTCTTGCAGTTTGTCAATTGCATACTTTTTTCGTTTTTTTATTAAAAACCCTTTTAAATCCCTAAAAGATGTGGTAAAATATACTGGAATAATTATGGAGGCATGTATATGTTTAAATATGAATTACACTGTCATTCGACCCCGGTAAGCGCATGTTCGCGCTTTCAGGTAAAAGATATGGTTGAAGCCTATATTGAACGCGGCTATAATGGCTTTGTTTTGACAAATCATATCAACGCCATGACTTTTATGAAACAAAGAACAAGTCGTTGGAAAGATTTGATGGAATACTATTTGAGTGATTATGAAGAAGCATTGCGAATTGCGAACGGCAGAATTACCGTACTACTCGGCGCGGAAGTGCATTTTCACGAAAACAGCAACGACTATTTGCTGTACGGCGAAAATTTAAAAGAATTTTTACTCAAAACCGAGCACCTTATGCATCTTGGCATCAAAAAGTTTTCTCCGCTCGCCAAAGAAGCAGGTCTTCTTTTGTTTCAAGCGCATCCTTTTAGAAACGGTATGACCATCACAAATCCGAACTTACTCGATGGCGTTGAGATTTACAATGCACACCCGCGTCACGATTCCCGAAACGACTTAGCCAAACTCTGGCAAGAACGTTATGATTTATTAAATTGCGCCGGTTCGGATGCACACGAACCTGGTGATATTTCTTGCGGAATTTTAACTAATATCGAAATTCAAGACAGCAAAACACTCGTTGATATACTTAAAACAGGGCAATTTGAAATCATAAGACAACAATAAAGGAGCAAGACAATATGGACCTGGCATATAAAGTATTTATTCAAGTAATTATAATGTTTATTCTCATTTTGCTCGGCTTCATCTTAACCAAGCTGAAGGTGATTGACGAAAACGGCAAAGCACAATTTTCAGAAGTGCTTTTGACCATTGTAACCCCATGTGTAATCATCAATGCTTTTCAAGTTGATTTCGAAATTAACTTGGTTAAAGGCTTGCTTTTAGCATTCGCATGCTCTATTCTCATCCATGTTTTCGCTATTCTTCTAGGTAGATTATTATATAAAAATATGCCGATTAATAGTTTTGCTATGATATATTCCAACTGTGGATTTATGGCAATTCCACTTTTACAAGCTGTTCTCGGCAACGAAGGTGTATTCTACGGTGCAGCGTACTTAGCAGTCTTTAATGCTCTTGTATGGACGCATGGCGTATATCTCTACACTAAAGGGAAAGATTTTTCCACAAAAAAACTAATTTTGAATCCGGGAATTATCAGCGTTGTTCTCGGCATAACTCTGTTTTTTACACGAATCAAATTGCCGTTTATTCTAATGGAGCCGATTCGATATATGGCTGGTTTGAATACACCCGTAGCGATGCTTTTGCTTGGCGCCTTTCTAGCCGGCGTTAATTTTGGAAGCATTTTTAAAAATGCACATTTATATATTGTTTCTTTTATACGCCTCCTTGCAATTCCGTTGCTCGGATGTTTTATTTTAAATTTGTTCGATTTGGAAGAAACTGTGTATATGGCTGTTCTGATTCCCTCTGCTTGCCCGATTGCAACTATGGTTGCTATTTTTGCACAGCGTTATAACAAAAACCGCGGCCTGGCAAGCCAATTGGTTGCCATCAATACTGTTATGTCTATTTTTACCATCCCTGTTGTTGTGTATATAAGTTCATTTCTTCGATAAGGAAGTATTTGTATGATTCGAATTTCACAATTAAAAGTCCCGGTTTCCTTGGATAACGACACCTATGTAAATGGTAGAATTCAAAAACTACTCGGTGTAACGTCACAGGAAATTATTGCCGTAACACCGGTACGCCGCGCAATCGACGCTCGTAAGAAAAACCAATTACTTTATGTATATAACTTTGATGTATCTGTTCGAGCTGATGAACAAAAAGTTGTTAAACGATGTGCAAATCCGAATGTAACAATTGCGCCAACCACTATCGCTTTCCATGTGCCGAATGTCAAATCAAAACTGCCGCCGGTAATTTGCGGCATGGGTCCTGCAGGTCTTTTTTGCGCTTATGCATTAGCGCAGGCAGGCGCAAATCCGATTTTACTTGAGCGCGGCAAGGCTGTTGACGACCGCGTTGCAGATATAGAAGAATTTATTCGCACACGTATACTCAATCCCGAAAGCAATATCCAATTCGGCGAAGGTGGCGCAGGCACGTTTTCCGACGGAAAATTAACAACCGGCACTTCCAACAATCGTTTAAGCTACATACTAAAGACCTTTGTTGAATGCGGTGCACCAAAAAATATTCTCTACGATGCCAAGCCGCACATTGGCACGGATGTGTTAAGAAACGTAATTAAAACCATGCGCAACAAAATCATTGCGTTCGGTGGCCAAATATATTTTGAAACAAAACTCATTGATATTCATACAGACAACAATAACCTCACAAGCGTAACCGTAATTAGCAACAATGAGCAACGTGTAATCCAGTGCAACAGATTAGTTTTAGCAATCGGGCACAGCGCAAGGGATACCTTTGAACTCATATACAAAAAAGGTTTAAATCTGCAACAAAAACCATTCTCTATGGGTGTTAGAATTGAACATAAACAGCATACAATAAATATGGCACAGTATGGTACAGATGCGCTAGGCGCCGCGGATTACAAGCTCGCTGTAAAAACAAAAAGCGGCCGCGGGGTATATACCTTTTGCATGTGCCCCGGCGGTCATGTTATCGCAGCCACCTCCGAAGAAGGCGGTGTAGTTACCAATGGCATGAGTTATCATGCACGCGAAGGTGAAAATGCAAACGCTGCGCTTTTGTGCGATGTCTACCCATCGGACTTTACTTCGGACCACCCGTTAGCTGGCATGTACCTGCAAAGAAAACATGAACAACTGGCTTTCCGTTGCGGCGGACAAAATTACAATGCCCCGGCTACACTGGTCGGCGACTTTTTATTAAATAAAGATTCATCACACGAAGAGGATATTAAACCAAGCTACCGGCCAAATGTATCATGGAGCAATATAGCAGACTGCTTACCGCACTATGTTACACTAGCCCTACGTGAAGCGATACCTCTGTTTGGAAAGAAACTTAACGGCTTCGATGCGCCGGAGGCAGTTTTAACCGCTATCGAATCACGTTCCTCCTCCCCTGTGCGTATCTTGCGTGATGCATCGCTACAAAGCAACATCAGAGGTATCTATCCATGCGGAGAAGGCGCGGGCTACGCTGGCGGTATCATGAGTGCTGCAGCCGACGGTTTGCTCGTCGCAAGGCAAATTGCAACAGAATTATTAGATTTAGAGAGAAATTGGTAGATTTCATGTGATATTTAATGATTTTAAAAGATATTTTAAAATATCCAAGACTCAATTCACTTTTTAATATTTGTATTTTTTTAACAAATGCTGTATAGTATATTAGCACTCGCAGAAAGAGAGTGCTAATTCTTTGTTAATTCTATTCAGGAGGTAAATAAAATGACAATCAAACCATTGGGCGACAGAGTCGTAATCAAGATGATTGAAATGGAAGACACAACCAAAAGCGGCATTATTTTAACCGCTGCAGCAAAAGAAAAGCCGCAGATGGCTGAAGTTGTAGCCGTGGGCCCCGGCGGTGTAATCGACGGCAAAGAAGTTGTAATGGAAGTTGCTGTTGGCGATAAAGTTATCACCAGCAAATATGCAGGAACCGAGGTTAAATTTGACGGCGTAGAATACACCATTTTACGTCAAAACGACATTCTTGCAAAGGTAGACTAATTCATATTAATTAGGAGGTTATTGTAATGGCAAAGGATATTTTGTATGGCCAGGAAGCCAGAAATGCTTTAGAACGCGGTATCAATCAATTAGCAAACACCGTTAAAGTCACCCTCGGTCCGAAGGGCAGAAACGTTGTTCTCGATAAAAAGTTCGGTGCTCCGTTAATTACAAATGACGGTGTAACCATCGCAAAGGAAGTCGAACTTGAGGACGCTTTTGAAAATATGGGTGCACAGCTCGTTAAGGAAGTTGCAACCAAGACAAACGATGTTGCCGGTGATGGTACAACAACCGCTACACTGCTCGCACAGGCACTTGTACGTGAAGGTTTAAAGAACGTTGCCGCCGGCGCAAATCCGATGATCGTAAGAAAAGGTATTGCAAAGGCTGTAGATGCAGCAGTTGCATATATCCGTGAACATGCACAGACCGTAAACGGCAGAAATGACATTGCACGAGTTGCCAGCGTGTCCGCTGCAGACGAAAAAATCGGTGAGCTCATTGCTGAAGCCATGGAGAAAGTTACCAGCGACGGTGTTATAACCGTAGAAGAGTCTAAGACCGCAGAAACATACTCCGAAATCGTTGAAGGTATGCAATTTGACCGCGGCTATATCTCCCCGTATATGGTAACAGATACCGACAAGATGGAAGCCGTGCTCGACGATGCCGTAATCTTGATTACCGATAAGAAAATTACAACCATTCAGGATTTACTGCCGCTTCTTGAGCAGGTAGTACAACAAGGTAAGAAGCTTTTGATTATCGCAGAAGATATCGAAGGCGAAGCACTCGCTACCCTGCTCGTTAACAAACTGCGCGGCACATTTACTTGTGTTGCAGTTAAAGCACCGGGCTTTGGTGACAGAAGAAAAGAAATGCTTCGTGACATTGCCATCCTCACAGGCGGTGAAGTCATCAGCGACGAACTCGGCCTCGACTTAAAGGAAACCAACATTCTCCAACTCGGTCGCGCTAAGCAAGTTAAAGTTCTCAAAGAAACCACTATTATCGTAGACGGCGCCGGCGAGAGTGAACAGATTCAAGCTCGCATTAGCCAGATTAAATCTCAAATCGAAGAAACAACTTCGGATTTCGACCGTGAAAAACTCCAGGAAAGACTTGCTAAGCTTTCCGGCGGTGTAGCCGTAATCAAGGTTGGTGCGGCAACTGAAACTGAAATGAAGGAAATGAAGCTTCGTATAGAAGATGCATTGGCGGCAACAAAAGCAGCTGTTGAAGAAGGCATTATCGCAGGCGGTGGTAGTTCTTATGTGGCTGCAATCGACAGCGTTGCAGCACTTTTGGACACAACCTCCGGCGATGAAAAAACCGGTGTAAATATCGTGTTGAAGGCCCTTGAAGAGCCGATTCGCCAAATTGCGTTTAACGCAGGTGTAGAAGGCAGCGTAATCGTTGATAAAATCAAGTCTTCTGCAAAGGGCATCGGTTACAATGCGCTGACCGAACAGTATGTAGATATGGTTAAAGAAGGTATCGTTGACCCGGCAAAGGTAACCAGAAGCGCACTGCAAAATGCAGCAAGTGTCGCTTCTATGGTTCTGACAACCGAAAGTGTTGTAGCAGACAAACCGACTCCGGAACCGGCAGCACCGGCAGGCGCTCCGGGCATGGGCGGCATGGGCGGCATGTATTAAACCCATCAATACAAATAAAAACAGCAGTCATAGACTGCTGTTTTTATTTTCCGCTTTTACTTTTAGGCGAAAAAGTCAGTGCAATAAGATATCCGAAAAATACTGCTGCAGCAATACCCGCCGCCGCATTTTCAACGCCACCGGTAAGTGCTCCGAGCAATCCGCTTTCCGCCACTGCCTCTTTTGCCCCCTTACCAAGCAAATATCCAAAACCTGAAATTGGCACGGTTGCACCCGCACCTGCAAATTCGACCAAAGGCTCATAAAGATTTAGAAGGGATAATATTACTCCTGCGCACACAAAACTAACTAAAATTCTGGCAGGGGTTAATTTTGTTTTATCAATTAAAATCTGACCAATGGCGCAAATCAGGCCACCAATTAGAAATGCCTTTAAATACATATTAACGCCTCCTTTGTATGCGCACAGCATGTGCGATGCCCGGTATACTTTCGCCTTGCAGAAGTGACATAGGACTCATCAGCGCACCAGTACATACAAGTAGAACATTGTTAAGTTCGCCTCTTTTCATGCGTTCATAGATATACCCACAGAAGGTTATCGCACTGCAACCGCATCCGCTGCCGCCACCATGTACATCCTGTCCGTTAATATCAAACACCAATCTTCCGCAATCATTATAATTCTTCGAAACATCAAAACCACTTTTGCACAGCAAATCTCGTGTTATTCCCCAGCCGACTACACCCAAATCTCCCGTAACAATCAAATCATAATCAGCTGGCTCGAATGCAGTATCTTGAAAATGTCTTTGAATTGTATCATATGCCGCAGGTGCCATCGCCGCACCCATATTGTTTATATCCGTAATGCCCATGTCCACAATCTTCCCAGTTGTGATATGTGTCACAAACGGTCCATCGCCGCCTTTAGATAATACAGCGGCGCCTGAGCCGGTCACGGTCCATTGTGCAGTCGGAGTACGCTGACCGCCATATTCAAGCGGAAAACGAAATTGCTTTTCCGATGAACAGAAATGGCTTGAGGTCAACGCTAGTGTATAGTCTGCAAATCCTCCGTCTATACACATGGAAGCCAACGATAAGCTCTCAGCCATGGTGGAACATGCGCCATAAAGCCCAAAAAAAGGCATGCCAGTATCACTAAGTGCATAATGCGTACCGCAGCATTGATTCAGCAAATCACCCGCAAACGCATAATCTATCTCTTGCGTAGTTAGGTTTGCTTTTGTAACAGCTCTTTGCATCGCTGATTTTTGCAGCTTGCTTTCTGCTTTTTCCCATGTTTTCTCTCCGTAAAGGTCTTCTGTCAGTATTTCATCATAATACGGTGCAAGTGGTCCTTTACCCTCTTTTACGCCTGCAACACTGGCGCAAGCCGCAATGCTGACCGGCGACGATAAAGCTACTGTTGCCTTCCCTATTCTTTTCTTTGCCATATTTGCACCGCCTTAAGTCAAATCCGTCTTCCAAAAACCATGCTGATTACAAAAGGCATATACTGCAATCGCCTTATCCTTCGGTGAAATCCAAAATTCCGCAACAGGTTCTTTTTGCTTTTCTAAATCTATACGCTGTGCGCCCATTTTAGTTTGCAAATAGATAAATCCAATACTGTGTTCATCTGTCATGGGATGCATCACCCTACCCACACCCACTTGAATGTGCGTATCGTTCTTTTGAACAACCGGCAAGTGTTTCTCCTCAATTTCTTTTGATGTTTGCGCGATCATAGGTGATAATTTTTCACCACAGCAAAACACTTCGTCTTTTTTACCGCCGCGGATTAACTCAACAATATGATCACAACCGTCTCCTAAATAAAATTTTGGTTCTTTTTTCAAAGTTTTCACCTCACATTTCGCATTTGCTTACGCAATATGGCGACATTTCTTTGCGCAAAAACTGACCTTGAACCGTCTGGCATACCGGGCAACGTTCCGGCACTTGCGGTCCGGTGTGTATATGTCCGCAATTTTGACATACCCAAACTGTATTTTGTTCACCACGAAATAATTCATTGCGCTCCAGCATATCTGCAAATTTCCCAAAACGCTCAGCATGCGTCTTTTCAATTGCAGCTATATTTTCAAACGTAGTCGCGATTTCCACAAAACCCTCTTCCCTCGCCTTTTTCGCAAAATCCGCGTATACCGTTGTATACTCCTCGGTTTCACCGTGTTGTGCGGCGCGGAGCAATCGATCCATCTCATCATAATTGTCAATCGGATAGTCGCCGGTAATGGTAATTTTTTCACCCGTCATCTGTTTCAAAAAATTATAAAAAATTTCTGCATGCTCACGTTCCTGCTCTGCTGTATATATAAACACATCATGTACAACCGGCAAATTCGCCTTCCTTGCCTTAGCAGCTGCAATAGAATATCGGTTTCGTGCCTGACTTTCACCTGCAAATGCGCGCATCAGATTTGTTCTTGTTTCGCTTTCTCTAAAATTAACCATAATCTTCTCTCCTTTCTATATCAATATTTTTTCGCTTTTTCAGTAAAAAATATTCATAATTCTTGTTAAAATCACGAAAATAATTTCGTAACACAAAATCAATGTTCATCGAAAAATAAACGATATTAAGAATTACTATATTGCAGATATAAAGCATTCATTTGCATCGCCTGAGCAAATTACCTCAAAGAAAAAATTTTGATTAACAAAGTTATCTGAAATAAAAAAAGCGATGGAATTTTCCATCGCTCTTTTAATTTAAAATTACTCTTCAACTGTTTCCGTTGCTTCTTCAACAACTTCTTCAGTTGCTGCCTCAGCTGTTTCTTCTACAACCTCCGGCTCAAGCAGTTCACGGATGCTCAGGCTGATACGTTTTGCTTCCCAATCAATCTTGGTAATCTTTGCTTCAACAACCTGACCGATTTTAAGTTCACTTTCCGGTTTCTCAATTCTCTTATTTGCAATCTGAGAAATGTGTACAAGACCGTCCACACCATCAATCAGTTCAACAAATGCACCGAACGGCATAAAGCGAACAACCTTAGCTGATACTACATCACCTTCATTGAACTTTGCCTTAGCGATTGTCCACGGGTTATCTTCGTCTTTCTTGTAACCCAAAGAAATCTTCTTGGTTTCAGCATTAATATCCTTGATGTACACTTCAAGAGTATCGCCTACAGCAACAACTTCGCTCGGATCCTTGATTCTGTTCCAACTGAGTTCGCTGATGTGTACAAGACCGTCTACACCGCCGATATCAACAAATACGCCGAACGGCATAATGGACTTAACAACACCGCTGTACTGCTTGCCTACTTCAGCAGATGCCCAGAATGCTTCTTCAAGTGCCTTTTTCTTTTCCTTAAGCACAGAAAGAATAGAACCGGCTACCCTTCTACGTCTGCTATTGATTTCCGTAATACGAAGTTCAACCGTCTTATTAACAAATACATTCAGATCCGGTGTAAATCTATCGGAAGCCTGTCTTGCCGGAACAAACACACGAGTGCCTTCCACCAAAACAATGATACCGCCGTTTACAGCTTGAACAACCTTGCCTTCGAGAATGGTTTCATTCTCAAGCGCCTCTTCAATCTTCTTCCAGCCTGCAATTGCATCAAGCTTTTTCTTGGAAAGAAGCGTCTTACCTTCGCCGTCGTTTACACCAACAACGAATACTTCAATTGTTTCGCCAACTTTAACTACATCCGCCGGTTTAGCGTCCGGATCATCGGTAAGTTCACTTGCCGGGATGATACCGTCAGACTTAAAGCCGAGATCTACGATAACTTCCGTAGGGGTTACGTCTACGACTACGCCTTCAACCACGTCTCCTGTATTTAAAGTTTTGAGAGTTTCTTCAAGGGCCTCCTCAAAGCTAACTTCTCCGTTTGTTTTGATTTCTTCCATGAACCTTTTGACCTCCTCGATACTACCTGACGGCGTTGACGCACCGGCAGTAATACCTATTTTTTTGTTTTTGTAATTTATATCTTGAGGAATATCCTCAAAATTTTCAATTAAGTAAGTATCCTTGCAATTTTGCGCACAAATCTCATATAACTTACGCGTATTGGAACTTGTGCGTCCGCCGATGACAAACATCACATCAGACTCTGCGGATATCTTAGCAGCCTCCTCCTGACGGACTTGCGTTGCATTACATATTGTATCAAAAAAGACGATGTCTTGGCAATTCTTTTTTAAAATTGTAACAATCTTTTCATAATTCGATTTATTAAATGTGGTTTGACAGACGACACTGACACTTTTACCGCGGTAGTCTTCAGCTTCATCTTCGCTTGCAATTACACTCGGCTCAGTACAACACCAACCAACAATACCGCAAACCTCAGGGTGGGATTTGTCGCCGATAATTAAGATATTACGTCCTGTCTTACTTTGCTCCGAGACAATCTTATGAATTTTTTTTACAAAAGGACAAGTCAAATCCTCAACCGACACGCCCACAAACTGTGCCGCAAGGACGGTTTCTTCAGCTACGCCGTGCGTCCGTATAACTAATTTTGCGTCCTTGGGACATTCCGCAATTTGATCAATCGTCTGCACACCGCGCGCTTTTAAATCCGCATTCACTATTGGGTTATGGATCAACTCTCCCAATATAGCAATTTTCTCGTTTGCCTGCAACATATCATATACGCCGGATACGGCTTTTTGTACACCGAAACAAAATCCGGCACTCTGCACCACCGTTATCTGCATGTCCAAGTTTGCAACCTCTCATTCATTTTAAACCACAAAGACTATTTTAACGCAAAATTCAAATTTTTGCAAGACCTTTTTTTGTATCTTCAGCGATTTTTCGTATTTGATAAATCACATCATCACTTACAGCCGTAAGTATCTCGTTATCGATTTTCTTATCAAAGTATTCATCATAATAAATCGGATCACCGATGACTACATATGTACGGCAAAACGGTTTAAACCCACCAAAAAGCGCAATAGGCTGAATCGGCGATGCGGTTTTAAGCGCAAACATTGCTACACCATGCTTAACATCCGCTTGTTCACCCGTTTGTACGCGCGTACCCTCCGGAAACAGCAATAGCGTTTTTTCGCCTTTTAAAATCCCGAGCGCCTTTTTTACTGCCTTCAAGTCCGCATGTCCTCGCTCCACAGGAAATGCCCCGAGCGCTGACAAAAGTGCACCGAACGGTTTAAACTTAAACAATTCCTTTTTCGCCATGAAATACATTGGTTCTTTATAAACCATTGCAATAAAAATCGGGTCCCAAAAACTTTGATGGTTTGCCGCCATTAAAACGCCTTTGTTATAAATAAGTTTTTCTCTTCCGATAATACGTATCGGCATAATAAAATATAATAGTGCGCGCAAAAGTCTGATTGCAATCCTGTACAGCATTATTTTATCCTCTCCTCTATCAGCGTAAGCAAACAATCCACCGTCTGCTGCGCATCCATATCCGAATTATCCACCAAAACCGCATCTTCGGCTTGACGAAGCGGAGAAAACTCTCTTTCTGAATCATTTTTATCGCGTGCAATGATATCCGTTTTAATCTGTTCCAATTCCACTTGCTCGCCTTTTTCCAAAAGTTCTTTATAACGTCTTAACGCACGTGCATCTGCACTGGCAGTCAGATAGATTTTTAAATCCGCATTCGGCAACACAAATGTGCCGATATCTCTGCCATCCATGATTACGTTCTTACCCTCCGCCAATTTGCGTTGGAGTTCTACAAGTTTAACGCGAACAGGCTGCACAGTTGCGACTGCGGAAGCCCCTGCGCTGACCTCAGGTGTACGAATCAATCCGCTGACATCCTCGCCGTTTAAAAACACATGCTGCGCACCGTCTACATATTCAATCGTAATTTCAATATTTTCAAGTGCCTTCTCTAAATGCGCATCCTGATTGTCAAACGGCAAATTATTTCGAATTGCATAAAGCGCAACGGCGCGATACATTGCTCCCGTATCCACATAGATAAATTGCAGTTTTGCAGCTGCCGCCTTCGCAATCGTACTTTTCCCCGCACCGGCAGGTCCGTCAATCGCAACAGAAAATGTTTTCATAATTTTTCCTCCTATGCATTTTCACCTGCAAGATAACCGGTAGAAAACGCAATTTGTAAATTAAAACCGCCCGTATAGGCGTCCACATCAATCACTTCACCTGCAAAATAAAGCCCAGAAACCAGTTTCGATTCCATCGTAGACGGATTAATTTGCTTTACATCCACACCGCCCGAGGTAATAATTGCCTCAGAAATCGGGCGAAAACTGTGTACATGCAGCGAAAAATTCTTCAATGTCTCAACAAGTTTTAAACGTTCCGACTTACTGATTTGGTTGACGCTTTTGTGCGGATCCAAGCCGGCAATCTTTATAATCGGTTCAATCATTTTTTTGGGCAACAGAGCATCAAGTGCATTAACAAGATGTTTATTTTGTATCTTCGAAAAATCACGCAAAATTCGCGTGTCGAGTTGCTGTGACGTCAACGCAGGTTTTAAGTCAATATGCAGACTATAACCCTCATTTTCCGGCGCACGCATATGCGCGCTGGCTGATAATATCACAGGTCCAGATACCCCAAAATGTGTAAAAAGCATCTCTCCAAAATCATCATAAATACGCTTTCCATTTTTATCTTTAATGGCAATTGCAATATTTTTTAGCGAAACACCCATCAAATCTTTTACCCATTTTTCTTTAATTACCAAAGGTACAAGAGACGCCGTCGGCGTACACACATTGTGTCCTGCTGCTTCGGCAAAGCGATAACCATCTCCGGTAGATCCTGTAAGCGGATAAGACGCGCCGCCTGTAGCAACTATGACACTGTCACATTCTATTTTTCTGCCATCCGTTAAGACCACACCGCAAACCGAACCATTACAAATGTCCAGTGATTTTACTTCGCCACGCATCAGCCGAACATGTTTACCTAGTGCATAACGCTCTAAAGCCTTGGCAACATCATGCGCTGAATCACTTTTGGGAAACACACGCATTCCACGCTCTACTTTTGTTTCCAACCCCAAACTCTCAAATAGTGCAACCAAATCCTGATTTGTAAAAGAGTAGATTGCACTGTACATAAAACTCGCATTATGCGGTATATTTTCGAAAATTTCCGAAACATCACAGGCATTGGTAATGTTACATCTGCCCTTGCCTGTAATGCGCAGTTTCTTGCCAAGCATCGGATTTTTTTCAATCAGTAGCGTATCTTTACCGCGCACATTCAGACGACCGGCTGCGAGCAAGCCCGCAGGGCCGCCGCCAATGACTATAGTTTTTGCCATAATTATTTGCCTTCCGTTTCAAACTTTTCATATACGTCGTACTCATCCCAAATCTTTTCAAGACGATCAAGTGTTTTCATGGTTTCTTCCTGTCTTCTCATACTAATGGCAACCAAAAGCGCGTTAATAACGCTCAATGGAGCGACAAGAGAATCGACAAACGACGCCATATCGCTACAAGCCTCCAAGCACAAATCCGCTGCGCCAGCAAGCGGCGAAGACGGACTGTCCGTAATACCGATAACGGTAGCGCCGCAGTTTTTTGCATAGTCGATAGCCTTAAGCGTGCGCTTAGAATAACGCGGGAAACTGATGCCTATAAACACATCCTCTTTATCAATGCGCATAATTTCTTCAAACAACTCACTCGAAGTACCTGCGCGTACATTATGCACGTTGGGCGAAATTAAATTCAGATAAAACCCAAAAAACGAAGCCAAAGATGCCGACGAACGCACACCAAGTATGTAGATGCTTTTGGCACGAACAATCGCTTCTACAATCTGCTCAAAATCCGCACGATTGATTTGTTCTAACGAACTGCGAATGTTATTCATATCCGATGCCAACACATACGCAAGGACATCATTATTTTCCACGCGCCCGCTCGTTACGCTAACACGTTGTGATGCAGTTAGTTTCTTACGCATAGATGCACCGATGGCCTTTTGCATTTCCGGGTATCCCCCATAACCAAGTTCGGAAGCAAAACGCACAACCGTAGATTCACTTACTCCGACAAGTTGTCCGAGTTTAGCAGCCGTTACAAATGGTGCCTTATCAAAATGCTCCAAGATATACGCACCGATTTTTTTATGGCTTTTGCTGAATTCATGCATCCTGCCTTGAATTAAATTTAATACATTTTCATTTGGCGACACCATCGGACACCTCACATTTACATAATTATAAATATTATACTATATTTTTACCCAGATTGCAAGAAAAAATAACACAACAAGAAGCGAATAAAAATATGTTGAAATAAGCATAGTTTTCTGTTATAATATAGATTATATTTTTAGAATTACTTATCGGAGGCACACATGACACAAAAAAAATGGAATTTTTTAAAGTGTCCGCAGGATGCACAAACACTCGCGGAGCAGTTACATATCCCGACAGTTGTCGCTTCCATACTGGCAAACAGAAACATTAACGAATCGGAAAGCGCAAAACAATTTTTATCCAAAACCAAGAGCGGCATCCATCATCCCTTTTTACTCAAGGATGCTCAAAAAGCTGCAGCCCGTATTAAGCAAGCTTTAGAAACAAATGAAACCGTTGTTATCTACGGCGATTATGATGTAGATGGTATCACCTCATCAGCTATTGTATACAAATTCCTAAAAGGACTCGGCTTAAATGTCAGTTATTATATTCCTAATCGCGTGGACGAAGGCTACGGAATCAATATACTTGCATTGCAAAAAATCCGCAAAGACGGGGCAACACTGATGATTACCGTCGACTGCGGTATTACAGCCGTCGGCGAGGTGGAATTTGCTAAAACGATTGGTCTGGATATTATTATAACAGACCACCATACATGCAAAGTGGAAATTCCGCGTGCATTAGCTGTAATCAACCCCAAACAACCCGACTGTACTTATCCGTTCAAAGAGTTAGCCGGCGTCGGTGTAGCATTTAAGTTTATCTTAGCGATTGTGTTGGAGCTGGGTCTGAATACAAGTGAATATTTCGATGCATTTATTGATATCGTTGCGATTGGTACCATTGCCGATGTTGTTAGCCTAACAGGCGAAAATAGACTTTTCGTTTCGCATGGTTTAAAAAAGCTGCAACAGACAGACAATATCGGTATTCAATCTCTTTTTCAGGTTGCCGGCATAACAGACAAACCATTGACGGCCGGAAATATCAGTTTCACCATTGCTCCCCGCATCAATGCCGCAGGTCGCGTAGGCAGCGCCACTCTCGCAGTTGAGCTGCTTGTTACAGACTCACGGGAAAGAGCGCAGGAAATCGCAGTGCAATTGGATGATGAAAATCACCAACGTCAGCAGACAGAAATGGAAATCTTAAAAGACGCACTCGACATGATTTCAGCTATGGACAAACCGGAAGAAAAGAAAGTTTTCGTGCTTGCAAAGGAAGACTGGCATCATGGCGTCATCGGTATTGTAGCATCCAGAATTACAGATAAATTCTATAAGCCGACCATTTTGATTTCACTTTCGGACAAACTCGGCAAGGGCTCAGGACGAAGTGTAAAAGGCTTTAATATTTTTGACGCACTTACCCATTGCAGTGACACGCTTTTGAAATTTGGCGGACACGAACTGGCAGCCGGCCTCGGTCTTTCTGCGGACAGCATTGATGAATTTGACAAACAAATTAATGCATATGCCAACGAAGTAATGACTGAAGATACACTCGTGCCGTATATTAATATTGATGCTGTACTGCAGCTTGGAGATTTAACACTCCAAAACGCAGAAATATTGAGCATTTTAGAGCCGTTCGGCATGGGAAACGCGCAGCCGGTCTTTGCCGTGATGAACACAACTTTGCAGTCTGTACGTCAAATCGGCAACGGAAAACATTGCAAAATTTCAGTATCCAAAGCAGGAAGACACGCTGAATTTGTAGGCTTCAACATGTCGGAGGTAGCAGAAAATTTTAAAATCGGCGCTAGTCTGGATCTCGCCTTTACCATCGACACTAACATTTTTCGTGGCAACAAACAATTGCAACTTATTTTAAAAGATGTTCGCCAAGCGGTAAAATAACAACAGTTCCATCGAAAGGATGTTGCTTCATGACCATCACGGACACAAAGGTCATTTTAGACAACTTAATGAATGAAATCAAAAGTTACAATCCAACGGCCGATATAAAATCCGTCTTGGAGGCATATACCTACGCAAACGACGCACACAATGGGCAGTTCAGAATTTCAGGTGAACCCTATATTCATCATCCTCTCCACGTTGCTATTATTTTAGCCGAACTCGAAATGGATTTGCAATCCATCACTGCTGCTCTTTTACACGATGTTGTCGAAGACACAAAGGTTACTTTAGAAGAAATAGAAGAAAAATTCGGTGCAGATGTGGCTGCTCTGGTTGACGGCGTAACCAAACTCGGCAAAATTAATTTCACTAGCAAAGAAGAACAACAAATCGAAAACTTACGCAAAATGCTGTTGGCTATGGCGAAGGATATCCGTGTAATTTTAATAAAGCTTGCCGACCGCTTGCACAATATGCGTACACTCAAAAGCATGCCCCCTGAAAAGCAGCGTGAAAAAGCACGTGAAACCATGGAGGTATTCGCTCCCTTAGCACACAGGCTCGGTATTGCAACCGTGAAAGGCGAACTTGAAGATCTGGCACTTAAGTATTTAGATCCTGTTGCCTATCAAGAAATCACAGAAAGCATCAAACAAAAGAAAATCGAACGTGATGAGTACATCAGCGATGTCATGCAGTCACTCGAAGACAAGCTCAAAGGGCTCGGCATCAAAGGTCAAATCAACGGCAGAGCGAAGCATTTTTACAGCATATATCGTAAGATGTACACTCAACAAAAGTCTCTTGATGAAATTTATGATCTGTTTGCCGTACGCATTATAGTTGACACTGTCAGCGACTGTTATACTGTTCTGGGCATGGTCCACGAGCAATTCAGTCCGATTCCGATGCGTTTTAAAGATTACATTGCCATGCCGAAGCCGAATATGTATCAATCTCTGCACACAACCGTTATCGGACCGAACGGCAGTCCTCTTGAAATACAAATTCGCACTTGGGAAATGCACAGTGTCGCCGAAAAAGGTGTTGCAGCGCATTGGAAATACAAGGAAGGCATCAGTGGCCCAACAGATTCTGATGCGAAGTTTGCTTGGGTGCGTCAACTTTTGGAAATTCAAAAGGATACAATGGACGAAGACGAATTCATGCGCACGCTCAAAATCGATATGTTTGCCGATGAGGTTTTTGTCTTCACACCACAAGGCGATGTCATTAATCTTCCTGCCGGTGCCACACCGATAGATTTTGCGTTTGCCATTCACTCCGCTATTGGTTACAAGATGATGGGTGCGCGCGTGAATAGTAAAATTGTACCAATTGATACTGTTTTACAAAACGGCGATATTATTGAAATCCTGACATCGTCTTCTGTATACGGCCCAAGCCGCGATTGGCTGAAAATCGTAAAAACATCACAAGCAAGAAACAAAATTAACCAATGGTTTAAGAAAGAGCGTAGAGATGAAAACATCCTACGCGGCAAAGACTTAATTGACAAAGAATTAAAGCGTCATTCCCTCTCCTTTGGTCAGTTGTTCCGCCAAGAGTGGATTGACCCAATTTTAAAAAGATACAACTTAAATAATTTAGACGATTTATACGCATCTATCGGATATGGCGGTCTTACTGCGCAAAAAATTGTTGTACGTCTCCGCGATGAATATTTAAAAATCGCAAAGACAGAAAATGCACAAGATCTAACCGCACTGGATATAGAAGCGATTACCGCAACACCATCCCCACATAAAACAAAAGCCTCCAACGGCATTATTGTGCACGGCATTGACAACTGTCTTGTGCGTCTTTCCCGTTGTTGCAACCCGGTTCCGGGTGACGATGTCATCGGTTTCATCACGAAAGGACGCGGCGTTTCCGTGCACAGGCGCGATTGCCCGAACATGTCCATGACTGCACTGAGCGAAGAGGATTTAGGACGCTTAATCAACGTATCCTGGGAAGAAACGAAAAACGCATCCTATCTCGTAGATTTACAAATAGAAGCAGATGACCGCACCGGTCTATTGGCAGAAATCACAAGCAACATGATGGATTTGAAAATTCCTATGCGTTCTTTCAGCGCACGCACCACAAAAGGCAACATTGCCATCATAACGCTTACGGCAGAAATCAGCAATACCGGACAGTTGGATATTATCACAAAACGTATGCGCTCGATACAGGGCGTATATGAAATCACCAGAAATACACAATAGAAAGGATATCACCATGTTTTTTAAAATGCTATCTTTGGGTAACATGGATAACAATTGTTACATTCTCGGCGACGAGAAAACAAAACTTGCCGCCGTAATCGATGCCCCTTGCGATGCTTCCGAGATTTTAGATGTTTTAGAAGAGGATGGCTATACACTTAAATACATACTGCTTACACACGCACACTATGACCATCTCGGTGCAGTAGATGCTCTTGTTTCAGCAACGGATGCGCAACTGATTATTCATCAGTTTGAGGAAGATGCAGTTTGCGACCCAACCGTAAATCTCGCTGCATATTCAGACGGCATCTGCCCGACCGCAGAACCAAGCAAAACCGTCGTAGATAACGAAACGCTTTATATCGGAGACATTGACATTAAAGTACTCTACACCCCCGGCCATACAGTCGGTAGTGTTTGTTATTATACCGACGGCATGTTGTTTTCCGGCGACACACTATTCTTGCGAAATGTGGGACGTTGCGACCTTCCCGGCGGGGACTTTGATATTTTAAAAGAATCCATCCGCCGTCAACTCTACGTTCTGCCCGATGATACACAAGTTTACCCCGGACATGGCAGAACTACATCTATTGGATACGAAAAACAACACAATGAATATATACAGCAGGATTGGGAATATGAATATTAAAACCATAGGGCACAGTTTAGAATATAATTTATGGCTTGTCGCTGTACTGTTTTTTAAACAAGAAGAGGATGTAGATATTGTATCTACCGCAAGTGTGCAAGACAACACACTGACCGTCGATACATGCCTTACCTACAATGGACATGTCTATACCGGCACTTATAGTTTCACGGAAGCCGAACTATCGGACAAGCATATATTTAAACGCATCTGTGCAGCTGTCAGCGGTATGTCTCTGCGCAATGCTGCGCAAAAATGCAAACCGTCACAACTGCCTTGGGGGGTGATGACCGGTGTTCGTCCGGCAAAACCATTTCGCAAAATGTTATCACAAGGCAAAAGCGAAGCCGAGTGCATAGAATACATGAAATCCTTGTATGGGGCGCAAGAAGAAAAATTACAATTGGCACTGCGCGTTGCGCAAAATGAAATGCCGTTGATTGCGCAAAATACGGATAGGGATATCGGTTTGTATGTTGGCATCCCCTTCTGCCCTACAAGATGCTTGTATTGTTCTTTTGTATCAGCAGATTTAAGACACACAAAAAAATATGTGACGGATTATGTACGACTTCTGGCAAAAGAAATTGAATACAGCGCACGAAAAGTAAAAGAAAAGAATTTAAATATCCAAAGCGTATATTTTGGCGGCGGAACGCCTACCTCTCTCGATGCCGAAACTCTGGAATTTTTACTTGAGCAAGTGCGCATCCATTTCGATTTGCGCAACTGCAAAGAATTTTGCGTAGAGGCAGGAAGACCGGATACAATCACCCACGAAAAACTGACTGTATTAAAAAACGGGGGTGTTACACGCATCAGCATTAATCCGCAAACCATGAACGACAAAACCCTTACAGCTATTGGTCGTGCCCATAATGCCGACGATATAGTATATGCCTTTACAATGGCGCGTTCTCTTGGGTTCAATAATATTAACACTGATTTAATTGTCGGTTTACCCATGGAAAGCGAAGCAGATTTTGCACACACGCTTGAGCGCATTGAGGCACTTTCTCCCGAGAACATCACTGTGCACACCATGTCTGTAAAGCGTGGCTCTGCACTACATCAAAAACTTGGGGATTACAGTTTAACCGATGCAAACGTGGTAAATGGTATGCTTACGCTTGCTCAAAATTTCATGCAAGAAAAAGGCTATGAGCCATACTATATGTACCGCCAAAAAAATATGCTCGGAAATTTTGAAAATGTCGGATACACCAAGCCCGGTTATGCAAGTTTATATAACGTAAACATCATGGAAGAGGCACAATCCATCCTTGCACTCGGCGGCAGCGCCTCCGGTAAATTTGTTGATTTTGAAACCGACCGTATAGAGCGTGTATACAATTTCAAATCTCCCATTGAATACATTCAAAGATTTGATGAAATTCTTCAAAAAAAAGACGATTTTTTTAACAATTTCAAATAACGCAAAAATAGATATAAGGGTTGTCGCTAGTAAAAATGCAACAACCCTTATATCTCATTTCATATTCTGTTTTTCCCGTAATTGGTACGACAAGGTCATCAAGCTGTCGGACAGATGTACATTTTCGACAACCACATCGTCCGGCACATCAATATCCACGTAAGAAAAATTCAAAAGCCCCTTAACCCCAGCGGCAATTAAACGATCAGCCATGGCTTTTGTCTCTAATTTCGTCACGGCAAGAATCGCAATGTCGGTATTGTAAGCACGAATATGCGCTTCCAGATCACGTATATCCCGAACAATAATACCATTTATGACCTTACCGATTTTGTGCGGGTCTACATCAAAAATAGCACTTATATGAAAACCACGTTTTGCAAAGCCACCGTGATTAGCAAGCGCATGACCGAGATGTCCCGCCCCGACAATAATGGCATCGTGCGCATCCCGAATACCGAGAATTTTTCCGATTTCTTCATAAAGTTCTTCCACGTTATAACCATACCCCTGCTGACCGAAACCGCCAAAGCAGTTCAAATCCTGGCGAATCTGCGACGCAGTCACATGCATACGCTGACTGAGTTCCTTAGACGAAATGCGGCGAATATTCTGCGCGAGCAAATCGCCGAGGTAACGATAATATCTCGGAAGACGACGAATAACTACCAGCGAAATCTTCCGTTCGTTTTGCTGCATAATTTCACTTCCCAACCTATAAGTAATACATTTAACATTAAAATTATAACATAACAAAAATTAAAAAGCAAGGTTGGATATTTTTACTCTTTTTGCATGATAAAAGGATTTTTATTAAAACCGAAGAATTTAATATTATAAAGTTTTTAGGAGGCATTCAAAATGGTAACCGTAAAAGAAACCAACTATTCTATCTTCGGCAAATGCGCTGTCATCAGTAACGGTAAAGCCGAAGTCTACGTAACGCTTGATATCGGCCCACGCATCATTCGTTATGCAATCTGCGGCAACGAAAACATGTTCTGGGAAGATACGGAAGTCCTTTTCAAAAGAAACGGTCAGGAAATGGACAATTTCTACTTTAAGGGTGCTGAGTGGCGCATCTATGGCGGTCACAGAATGTGGCTTTCACCCGAAAATTTACCACGTAGTTACTATCCTGACAATGACCCTGTCGAATACGAAATTATTGATGGTGGCATCATAACTCGACCTCAAAAGCAGACAACGAACCAAGTACAATACGAAATCACGGTTACTATGAACGAATCCGGATTGGTCAATGTAAAGCACCTTGTAACGAATCACAACGCTTTAGAAATCGAGTGTGCAATATGGGCACTGTCTGTAACCGCAAAAAACGGCCTCCTCGTCCTCCCGCAGACCCAAAGAGATACCGTCCTTCTCCCCAATCGACAACTTATACTTTGGCCATATACAAAATTAAACGACGACCGTGTATACTGGGGCGAAAGATTCATCTCCCTGCAGCAAAATCCGAATGCAACCGGAAAGTTTAAGATTGGCTTATCCAATGAAGACGCATATGCGCTTCTCTATAATAACGGCTGCCTGATGGTCAAAACTTTTGATTATCATCCGGATGCCGTTTATCCGGATGGCGGTGCCTGCTACGAAACATACACAGATCCTAATATGCTCGAGTCTGAATCTTTGGGCGCACTCGTATTGTTGGCACCGGGCGAGAGTAACGAACACAATGAATACTGGATGCTTTATGATAATATCGAAAAACCCAAGGCGAATGACGAAGCAGCATTTGCCGAAGACGTAAAGAAATATTTGTAAATATAAAAATGGCCGAAACGTTGTTTCGACCATTTTTATATTTATTTAACTTCTTTAAAACAGCGAACATCCAGCAAAAACGAATCCAAAATGTCCGGAATCGTTTTGTACAAAGCTAACGCCAAATGTGTACGTTCATAGTGCAAAAGCAAGCAAAGATAGGCACTCACATCTTCAGCAGAACACGACTTTATATCGGTCTGCATATAAATTCTTTCAAGGAAGGCAACAATTGTATCTTCGCTAAAAACCTCAATTCCAAGCTGTTTGCTAATCCACAATGCACGCATCACAGAAAAGTCACAATCAGAAATTGAAACCGCCTTCTCGAGTACCGGTGTCGACAACGAATCATACATTTTGTTCATACACATTGTAGCGGAATTACAATAAATTTGTTCAACAATTGTATTGGGCTGAATATTTTTTACCCATAATCGCTGTAGCTTTTCCCACATTTTTTGTGGTAAAACACTATGTCCGTTTTGCATCCAAAGCCGATATGTGCGCAAAACCAGTATACTCACATCAGTGCAATCTAATACAGACTCGCGCCATGTCAAAATGCCGTCTGCAACCACCGGTAAAGTTAGTAAATTCTGCTCTGCATCCGTACATTCATCCAGCAAAAACGCAATTTGTTCCGCTTCTGTTTTTACATCAAAAACCAAAGCATCCGTCCAAAGGCGATAATCATCTTTTTGTGCAAACAGCACAGCGGCTTTAAGTCTGTTTCTATAAAAAGCCCTGCCCCTGCCAAACTCTTCAAGCCTGTATGGCTTCTGCGCCAAAACCGCACTAAAGTTTTCATAAAGTTTATATAAATACATTCCGCTTTCTGTGCAGTCACGCATTTTTTTTGTAAGTTCCTTGGGAATTACGCTCAATCGGTCAATATTCGTCATTGCGTATGTAACTACATCCAGCGCATTATTAAACCGAGACAAATAACCGTCTTTGAAGCAAATATACTCACCGTTATCTTGTTTAAAATTCAGATTCGGTTTGTGCCAACCAACAAATACTTGCACAGTTTCACTTTCGCCGCACGCCAACTCTATACAACGCACTATTGCTGCACTATCACTTCGCACAGGTTCACTTGCCGCAAAAATGAAATGTTTCTTGTCCGCATAACGCAACGCCTTCGTTGCATGTTGCATACAGATGCAATAAGTTTTATAATCAGGCTGTACTGATACAGCTGTGGCATCATCTAACAAAATTGCCTTTGCATCCCGTATATCCGCAACGCTGTGTATCGGCTCAGGTAAAGGATTTTGCATGCAAACGCCGAAAGTAAACATACGCTTCTTTTTAGAAGTATTTTTAATTTTAAACGTAAATACACATACAGGCAAATGCGCATCAGCACATAGGCCCAATGGCGTATGTACCCGTACTTTAACTTTTGCACAACAACTTTCATCTTCAAATTTATAAGTAGCCCCCCTTAGTCCGGGTAAAAATTCTATATTTGAAAAATCAGATTCGAAACGCCATGTTTTTTTCTTACACCCAATAGCAAAATTAAGCAAAAAAGGCTCTGTTTTTCTTCCGTCGGGCAAAGTCGAGCCAAGAATATTCATTTTTTCATCTAAATACAAATTGCCATCCATACCCGCAGATACAGCTTTCATCAGTAATTCACACCCTTACTGCGCACACTTACACTGCTGACGATTCCCATCGCTGCCATATTAGTTAAAAGCGATGTGCCACCATAGCTGAAAAACGGAAGCGGAATTCCCGTTACAGGCATAAGTCGAATACACATCCCAATATTTTCAAGCGTATGAAAGAAAAACATTGCCGCAATGCCGACACAAACAAAATAACCGAATGTATTTCTCGTCTGTTTCGCTACCAAAATACATTTAATAATGATAGTCGCAAGTATTGCTACAACACAGACACAACCGAAAAACCCCCACTCTTCGCCAATCGTAGCAAAAATAAAGTCTGTATGCTTTGCCGGCAAATAGTCAAGTTGATTTAAATTCCCCTGCAAAAAACCGCGTCCGAACAGACGCCCTGAGCCAATGGATGTTTCTGATTGAATGACATTGTAACCGGCACCCACCGGGTCTTTGTACGGATCAAAAAACACTTCAATTCGCGCAATCTGATGCGGCGCAAGAATATGCTCACGAAAAATCCATATACCGGCAATCATCACAGTCGCAACAACAGCAAGCACCGCCATATATTTATAGCTGAAACCGGCACAAAACAGCATAATAATAAAGATGAAAATAAACACCAACGCCGTACCGACATCCGGCTGCAAAAACACCATGCCTATCAACAAAAACGCATGCATAGCAAGCAAAAACAACGTTCCGATGTAGTTTACATCTTCACGCACTCTTTGCAAATGTTTTGCAAATGTAATAATAAAACCGATTTTTACAAACTCTGCAGGTTGAAAACTGATAAAACCAATATCAATCCAGCCTTTTGTGCCCGTTTCTTCTAAGCCCGTACCGAAAATCAGCGTTACGCCCAACAAAGCTACACAGCCGATATAGATAAGTACTGAAGCCTCGCCAAGCATATCAAAGTCCAACTTACTAAAAAGCACATACATCACTATACCAATCAGAAGTGCTGCACTCTGTACTATAAACATGCGGTTTGTGTCCATACTGCGCGTAGCCGAATAAACCGCAACCACACCCATGATTGCAGCAATTACAGAAAGTATAAGCGCCGTATAATCAACATTGCCCAACAATTTGGACAAAAACCCACGTCTGTAATTCATTTTAACGCTCCTATAAATATTCTTATATTATTATAAACAATTTTACAGCATTTGTAAACCTCGTTTAAAAAATAAAATCCGCATCAAAATACAGATGCGGATCTATTTCTAATTCTTTTTGTCAAAAATTCTATTTTTATATCAATCTTCAAATACAGCCTCAACCCGAACAGGCTCTTTCTTTTTCTGTGCCTTTTCCTTCTTTTCAGCTCTGCTCGTTATGGCAAAATTGATTTTGTCCACGATGCCGGGCACCATATCTAAAATTCGGTCTACCGGCGCCGAAGAGCCGCTCACGGGCATCATCTTAATCTGCCCCTGTCCGACAACTACAAATCCAACAGGCGAAATTGTAACGCCACCGCCTGCGCCGCCACCAAACATTACCTCAGCCTCATTTTTCTTGCCAAAATCACTACCTCCGGCCGCAAAGCCAAATGCAACCTTGGAAACCGGAATAATCACACTGCCATCCGGACTTTCAACCGGATTACCTACAATTGTGTTTACATCCACCATTTCCTTAATTTTTCCCATAGCCGTTGACATCAAACCTTCGATCGGATGACTCATACCAACCCACCGCCTTCTTTCGTTTTATTTGCAAAATTTTTATATTTATTATATATTCGTACTATAAAAAGGAGTACTTTTATAATATGCACCATGCGCAACCGAAATATCCCGTTAAAATAAAAATCGAGCTTCGGTTCATTGTAATGCGGCGTGACACTCACGTCCAAATTCTTTTTCTTCAAATCCAGATTATTATAAAGCAGCGCCGCTACACCATACACCAGCGCATATGCCGCACCGGATGCCATCCCCGTCTGCGCCGCGTCCGAAAATCCCAAGTCCAAATGCAATGTAAAATTTGGTATAAACAACCTATTTTTAAAATATACGGATGTGCGTAACAAATCCTCTTTGATTTCGTCAAAAAGCGCCTCATAATAACGCAGTTTATCCATAAAACTGTCAAACGCTTTCGAATCATCGTCTGTTTTTTTGTTCCGAGACTTGTCCTTTGTCTTCTTCTCGCCATCAAAATCATTTTGCGCGAGGCGAACAGTTCCAAGCCAAACCGTTAAACGTTTTTTATTGCCGGCATTTTTGCTGTAAGCAAACTGCAAACGAAGGCGCACCGGAAAGAAAAGTATAATTATAAGTAATGCAAGCCCGCAACCAAACCACACATAGCCCATAATTCGCTACTCCTAAACATCAATCGTCAGCTGACTTTCATCCGCTTCTTCCAATTCCACATTCGTACTGATATCCGGTAAATCTTCCAAACTTTTCAAACCGAAAGTACGCAAAAATTCGTTTGTTGTTACAAACAGTATCGGCTTACCAGGTGCATCCAATCTACCATGTTCTTCAATCAAGCCTCGCTCTAAAAGTCTTGCTACCGCATAGTCACTGTTTACACCGCGGACATATTCAATCGCACCGCGGGTTACAGGCTGATTATACGCAATAATACTAAGCGCTTCCATCGCGGCATTGGATAAACCTTGTTGCCTGCGAATACCGGCCAAGGCCTGCACATAGGTGTAATACGTCGGGCGCGTACACATTTGGTAACCGTCATCAATTTCTATAATGGAAAATCCGCGGTTTTCTTTATTGTAGTAAGCCGTAAGTTCCTCCATCGCACGGATGACCGCATCACGATTCTCTCCAACAATTTCGGCCAGTTTATCCGTCTTGACAGCTTCGCCCGCCGCAAACAGGACACATTCTAAAATGCATTGTAAATTCTTTTCTGCCATTTAATTTCCCTCTCAAACCGCAGATACGACAAAATCGCCTTTTTCACGGTTATATATCGCTTTGATTTCATTAACCTTGATAAGTTCCAAGAGTGCTAAAAAAGTCGCCACAAGCTCAGGTTTTGTATACATACCCTCGAAAATATCACAAAACAGCACTTTCTTGCCGTTAGCTATAAGCTCTTTCAGATAAACTACCTTGTCCTTTACCGAAACCTTTTCGCGTTGCACAATGCTTTCAAAGGTTTTTCTCGGTGGCGGTATTCTGCGTTTTGAACGCTCTAAAATATCATTAAATGCTGAAATTAACATATCCACCGGGTAAACCGTTGTATCCGGCTCAAGCGCAGGTTCAATGTCCTCCGGCGCTTTAAAAAGCATATATTTATATGCATTCTCATGCTCTTTTAAAAACTCAAGCGTAGACTTGTACCGTTGATACTCCAACAGGCGCTCCACGAGTTCCGTCCTCGGGTCATCTTCATCTGCTTCCTCGGTGCGCGGCAAAAGCATTCTCGACTTAATAAGCAGCAGTTGGGATGCCATCACCGTAAATTCACTGGATATTTCCAAATCAAGCTCTTTCATGGTTTGCAGCGCATCAAGATACTGATCCGTAATCGTCGCAATCGGAATATCATAAATATTAACTTTATTTTTAGAGATTAGATGCATTAAAAGTTCGAGCGGCCCTTCAAAAACCTCTAGCTTAAATGATATTTTTTCCATATATAAAACCCACTATACTATAAATCTTAGCATCCAATTTGCAATCAACATCCAAAACTGCATTATCCAATCATACATATACGATGCCACAAAAGAAACCCAATAACCAAGATTCAAAAACCATGGCAACCTATCTCCAAGCAAAAGCATAAGCATTAAAATCCCCATACCGTATCGCTCATACGTCAAGATGAACCGATGGGCACTTGCAGGCAACAGAGAAAACAAAACCTTTGAGCCGTCAAGCGGAGGTATCGGAAGCAGATTAAAAAACATCAATCCAATATTCAAAGCAACAACCTGCAAAAGCATTTGAGCTAAAATAAACAACAGTCGTTGAATCGCTTCATTGATATGTGAAACATATACAACACCTATAAAAGAAACCAATGCCCATAATCCGGCAAATATAAAGGCAACAAACAAATTAGATACCGGTCCCGCTGCCGCAATGAGCGCGGTATCACGTTTCGGATGTTTGAGCACCCTTAAGTCAAATGGTACCGGTTTCGCCCAACCAAATCCAAATACAAGCATACAAAGTACGCCAAATAAATCAAAATGTGCTAGCGGATTTACAGTTACACGTCCCATCAGTTTTGCCGTTGGGTCTCCTAATTTATATGCAACATAGCCATGCGCTGCCTCGTGCACAGAAATGGCAATTAAAACCGCCGGAATACGCATCAAAATACTAATAAGCATATCAATGAAATTCGCATTTGTTCCGAGCAGTGAACCAATCATGTCGCACCTCCGATGCATTCTTCAGTATAAAATCTGTTATTGTTTCACAGACAATCCCCTATAGGAAGAGTTGAGCAAACGTGCAGCCTCATTAAGTTGATTGTCAATATAGACCTCAAGTTCATCTGACGAGTTCTTAATGTGTATTTGTGTAACAATGTCCAAAACACCTGTTGGTACAATTCCGTTTGCGCTTTGATAATGTCGCACGGCATTTTCAAGCACAGTGTCATAAACATTATTTATCTCGCCAACATTATAATCAAAATAGCGCAAGCGGCGCTTGTAAGCTGAAATACCTTCCGTTGTCTCTCCCGGCACAAACGCCGAACAGAACACCAAGGGCTCAATATCTGTTTTTTCCATGCGAACAGTGCGGTTTTCTACCGTCACATCCGGTAAAATGCCAACCTTGTTGATTCTTTTGCCGTTTCGAGTAAAATACTCACCCGTTGTTAACTTGCACATACGGTCTTTGTATAATCCAAATACAGATTGGGTCACCGCTTTGCCGAATGTTTTTTTACCAACAAGCTTTGAGACACCGGATTCTTGAAGGGCACTTGCCAAAATCTCCGAAGCGCTTGCCGTATTTTCATTTACCAGTGTAGAAATCTGATATTTCGTTTTTTTCAAGTAGGATTTATATGCATAGCTTACCTTATTTGCTTTTGTATAATGCGTAATAATTGTACCTTCCGGCACAAACATTCTCGCAATTTCAATGGCCGATTCAACATAACCGCCACCGTTATCACGCAAATCCAAAATGATTTTTTTAATGCCGAGGTTATCAAATTCAGTCAAGGCCTTCGCTACTTCGCTTGCAGTTGCAGTTGCAAACGAATAGATAGCAATATATCCGGTATCCGGCGAAATCACAGAATGCGTTGTGGTGGTTCCTGTCAACTCTGCGCGTGTAATCACCACATCAATTTGCTCGTTACCTCGCAAAAGCGTAACCAAAACATTTGTGCCAATTGAGCCGCGCAGTTTATAACTTACATATTCCAAACTGCGACCTTCCACGTTTTCACCATCAATTGCAAGTACAATATCCCCGGCCTGCACTCCGGCAGCTGCAGCCGGTCCATCCGGAAATATTCCCGTAATATACACGTGCGGAACACGCTTTTCAAGATACACGCCGATACCGCCGAATACGCCCTCTAAATTATTCACAAAGCTCTTGAATTCATCCGCCGTATAGAATTCTGAATAATCATCAAAACTTGCAAACAACGCTTCAAAAAACGAATCCAGCATCTCCGGATTTTCATTGAGCATCGTAGTTATCATGCGCTCGTAAATCTGCTCTTGTGTAACATCAAACTGATACATCTGCACCACGTCACCGAAAACCATATCAAAAAACGCAGACTTATCAGACGGGCGGATATCTTTTAAGTAGTTCTCCTCCTGCGCACAAACCGATACACTAAAAGTTAGAAGCATCGCAAGCACAAGTGCCAGTATTCTCTTCCAGGATTTCATAAGGTCTACCGCCTTCCTATACATAATTTACATTCTTTCCGGCGCAGAAATAGAGAGCATACTCAAAACATTAGAAAGCACAATTCTGCACGAATCCACAAGTTTGAGTCTTGCCGCCATCAAACTACGGTCTTCTTGACGCACGTGGCAGGCATTGTAAAAGCCGTGGAATACCGAAGCTAAATCTACGCAGTAACGTGTCAATCGGCTCGGTTCATAAGCCTTAGCTGCAATTTCAATTTCCTGCGGTAAATCCGCAAGTTTTTTCATCAATTCAAGTTCCTGCGGCTCTTTTAAACAAGACAAGTCTATGTCTGCCGCCGGTGCAACCGAAATGCCCTCCACTGCCAACAGAGATAAAATACTGCAAATACGCGCATGCGCATACTGAACGTAGTATACTGGATTTTCACTGGACTCTTCGACCGCTAAATCTAAATCAAACACCATATGGCTATCTGCCTGACGCATATTAAAGAAGAAACGCGCAGCATCCACGCTGGTATCCTCAAGCAAATCGTTAAGCGTTACTGCTTTGCCCGTACGCTTACTCATTCTGACAATCTCACCGTCTTGCATCAAGCGAACAAGCTGCATGATTACTACATCAAGTTTGTCGCCATCAATACCAATGGCATTTAATGCGTTTTTCATACGCGCAACATGACCGTAATGGTCAGCGCCCCATATATTTATTGCTTTATCAAATTTGCGTTCTTCAATCTTATTTCTGTGATATGCAACGTCCGCCGCAAAATAGGTCGGAATTCCGTTAGCGCGCACCAAAACTTCATCTTTTTCCTCGCCGAAATCCGTCGCTTTAAACCAAAGCGCACCATCTTTTTCATAGGTGTGTCCGTTTTGCACAAATAAATCAATTGTATCTCGCACCGCACCGCTTTCATGCAATCCGCTTTCACGGAACCAGATATCATAATTGATTCTGTATCTTTCCAAATCAGCTTTTAAAGCATCAATATTGAGTTCAAGCGCATACGCAACAAGCGCATCCTTTCTCGCCTGCTCATCCGTTTCAACAAACTTGTCCCCATGAATTTCAGCAAAATTTGCGGCATGGACACGAATATCTTCACCTTGATAACCATCTTCAGGAAAAGCGATTGCATCCTCACCTTTAAATATCTGTAAATAACGCGCATTGAGCGAATTGGCAAATTTTTCAATCTGATTACCGGCATCATTGATGTAAAACTCACGTGTAACATCGTAACCGGCCCACTCTAAAAGCGAAGCCAAACAATCACCGAGTGCGCCACCGCGTGCATTACCCATATGCATCGGACCTGTCGGGTTTGCCGACACAAATTCAACATTGTAGCGTTTTCCCTGACCTAGATTGATTTTACCGTAATTTTCTTTTTGAGATTCAATCTCTTCAAGCACCGGATACAACCAGGAAGCATCCAGATAAAAATTAATAAAACCCGCTCCTGCAACTTCACACTTTGCAATTTTAGAGCATGGTTGCATCTTTGAAACAATTGCCTCCGCAATCGCACGCGGCGGCTGACGCAAAGACTTTGCAAGCATCATCGCTACATTTGTGGAATAATCGCCGTTTGCTTTTTCTCTTGGCTCTTCCAAATGAATTTCCACCGCGAGCGGCGCATCACCAAAAGCCGCATGATAAGCAGCTTCAATGTTCTCCTTTAATTCTATTCTCAACTGTTCAATAAGTGCCATGTCTATTTTCCTTTCTACGCTTCCGCTTTTGTGATTTCCATTATAATTTTCGCATTGGACACGCTACCGCCCAACACAAGCTCGTACCAGAGTTCAATGCTACCGCCTTGCATATTCATCTCCACAAAAATGCGGTCCGTCCGCACTTCCATGTCCATATCACCGTATTCGATTCCATAACTGCTTTTATGTACATAATCATTTTTAAACAGCATTGTTGATTGAACGCTGCCTGTATGTATTACACAAACACTTACCGCATCAACAACTACTTTGGTTCGACAAGCTTGCTGTGTATCCTCATATTCGATTACATAGGCATCGTCCGCTTTATACAAAACACCTTCCGCCTTTACTTCAGAGCATAAAGTGTCGCCGTCCGTAATAATCTTCGATAACGTATGTACCATTACTTTAGTATTTGTCGATGTCAATTTTTTTCACCATGCCTTCTATTTCACTTTGCAAAAACAATCCGCCAAGTGTTTCGAAATTGTCTACCTCGTCGCTGACATAATAGCGACATGTGCCGCTCTTCTCACGCAGTGCACACATATTTCTCTGTTCAAGAAGCGAACGTATATGCTTTGCCATTGCCTCACCGACATCAATCAATGCAACTTCATCGCCGAGCACGTCCGCAATTGTTTTTCGCAAAAGCGGATAATGTGTACACCCCATAATCAAAGTGTCTGCACCACTCGTTACAACCTCATTTAGATACTCTTCAGCTACCAGATGCGCAACCTTAGTGTCAAGATGTCCGTTCTCTACCAACGGAACAAATAAAGGGCAAGCCTTTGAAAAAACGCTAGCTTCAGGACAAATGCTTTCAATCGTCTTTTTGTACGCATCGCTTTTAATCGTTGCCGCCGTAGCAATTACAGCAATTTTTTTGTTTTTAGATGCTGCTACAGCACTTTGTGCCGCCTGCGAGAGCACGCCAAGCACCGGCACATCAAAACTGTCCGCTAACTCAGGTAAAGCAACTGCACTCGCCGTTCCGCAGGCTGCTACCACCATTTTTACATCAAAACTTTGCAAAAACCGAATATCCTGAGATACATACTTAATCAAAGTCTGCTTCGAGCGGCCGCCATACGGAACGCGTTGCGTATCTCCAAAATAAACAATGTTCTCCCCCGGCAGGAATTCACGCATTTTTTTTACTACCGTTAATCCTCCCAAGCCGGAGTCAAACACACCAATAGGTCTGTTGTCCATAGCCATCCTCACTATATCATTTTATATATAATATTTTACTCCTTTTACACTGTTTTTGCAAGTAAAACTTGAATATTTAATCGCATTTTTAATAATTTTATTACCTCATTGTCTATAAATAACAAATTTATGTTGAAACAGGTTTATAACCATTGAAAAAAGGGAGCAATCGCTCCCTTTTCATAAGCATTATTTGTTTGGCAAAAGATTCGCCCTTCGCAGCGCAAAGTAGACTACCGGCGTCAGCAACGCAGTAATTAAGATTTCCGGCAGCATGTATAATCCATTGTAGAAAACCGAATATACGACCGCAAGCGCATCACCGCTAAATGTAGTTAAAATCGTTTGACCGATGCGATAAAAGCCCTCTTGTGAAAAAAACCATTCTGCCCACGCACCGAAAAATACCGTTCCGGACACAATATGTACCAAGTAACGCAAAGCAAGTGCAAATACACTCCCAAGGCATACAGACAAATATTCGCTTTTCAACTTTCCGGCAAATATACCTCCAAAACCAATCACGGTGTAAGCAATTACATAGTCAAGCAGACATACACATACCGCCTGCCATACCAACATTTGACTATCTCCCGGCAAGAAGAATGCCGCAACTGTTTTAGCACCGAGCAGCATCTGAATCAAACTGAATACGAATCCGGAAAACAGTCCGTATTTTGTGCCGTAGACAAACGCAATCAGGACAATCGGCATCATTGATGCAATTGTAATTCCGCCGCCGAACGGCAAAGCAAACGGTTGCAGAATACTCAACACCGTTGCCAGGGCAATCAGCATTGCACTGGTCACCATTCTTTTTGTTTTCATTTTCTTCACTCCTTTGTTTTTTCAAAGGCAGTAAGGTATTGTTTTTTCCTTTTTGAAGTTTGCTTTCTTCTGCAGCAGAAAACAAAATCGCTATGCGCAGGGCATAGCGATACTCAGCTTCATTTTCCCTACGTTGGCATTACCCAAATCAGGTTTTACGGGTAAAAACGACAATACGTTTACTCTCAGCTGGCTTGCGTCAGCTCCCCTTTGTTGAAATTATTATATTACAATTTTTTGTTACTGTCAAGTGTTTTTATAATCTAGGGTACTGCTTTCGGATTTTCTCCAGCGTATCCGTAAAATAATCCGGCAACGGTGCTTCAAACTCCATCTCTCTACCATTCGTCGGATGCAGAAACCGAATGTGTTTTGCGTGCAACAATTGCCCGTTTAGCTTAAACGGTTCTTTTTTGAGCCCATAAACCGGGTCGCCTACAATACTGTGGCCGAGATAGGACAGATGTACGCGAATCTGATGCGTTCTTCCGGTTTTCAATTTACATGCAACAAGTGTATATTTACCGTAACGTTCCAATACAGCAACATCCGTAATCGCTTCGCGAGAATTCTTGGTTGTAACACACATTTTTTTACGGTCACTCGGACTCCGCCCGATAGGTAAATCAATGTGCAAGTCATCTTCCTTGATATTGCCGTTAACAATCGCATAGTACGTGCGCGACAAACTTCTGTCCTTCAATTGCTCTGAAAGCATCCGGTGCGCAGCATCGTTTTTTGCAACAATCAAAATACCGCTCGTGTCTTTATCAATACGGTGCACAATCCCCGGACGAAGCACGCCGCCAATGCCCGATAGGCTGTCCTTGCAATAATGTAAAAGCGCATTGACCAATGTTCCGGAAGTATTACCTGCGCCGGGATGCACCACCATCCCCTGCTTTTTATGAATCACTAAAAGTTCATCATCTTCATAAACAATATCAAGCGGAATGTCTTCAGCCGCAACCGTCGTATTCTCCGGTTCCGGAATTTCCACATCGATTTCATCGCCGCTTTTCAAAATATATTTCTTATTGAGCGGTGCGCCGCAAAGTGTTACACGCCCGGACTCAATCAACTTTACGCCGTACGAACGCGAGACATCCTCAATCTGCTGCGCAATAAATGCATCAAGCCGCATACCGACCTGTTCATTTTCTACTGTCAGATTATAAATCTCCGCCATCTGAATCGCTCCGTTTCACACTTTTATCCGTATCAAAACACAAAATAAAAATCCCCAACAGCACCGCGCCAACACAAACATAAATATCGGCAACATTAAAAACATAAGGAAAATACTTATGGTATACAAATCTTATAAAATCCGGCACATAGCCGCGAAATACTCTGTCCACCAGATTGCCGATTCCGCCTGCAAATAACAACGATGACGCGCACCATAAAAGCGGCTGTCTTTTTCCCCTTTTAATAATATATACCAACAACAGAACCAGCAAAACAAGCGTAGCTGCACTCAAAATATGTCGTGCCCACGGAAATGAAATTCCCATAGCACCGGCCTGGTTAGATTCATAGACAAACTCAAAAATATGCGGCACACCGGTCACCGGTGGCACAATGCCCCGCGGCACGCCAGTCGAGGTGGCAAAATCTGATAAATTTCTCAATGCAATCCACTTGGTCCATTGGTCGGCACCGAACAACAGCGCTGTAATCAGCACAAAAAAAATCCACATACTGTTTCTCCGTTTACAATAAAATTCTCTGTATACCTGCACAGAGTTCATCGCGCGTAACATCAGTATAAATATTTGCCATACCCATTTTTTCAGGCAATATAAACTTAAGTACGCCATTCTCCATTTTCTTATCTTTAGACAGATAAGAAAGCACTATGTCCTCCCCGAGACCGGACACCGTCGTCGGCAGAGAAAATTTTTCAAGAAGCTGTATAACAACACCCATTTCTTCTTCCGTAACGTTACCTCGCAGTTTGGCAATCTCCAAAGCAGCTATCATGCCGAGCGCTACGCACTCGCCGTGCAAAAGCGTAAAATCCATAGCACTCTCAACTGCATGCCCGATTGTATGTCCGAAATTTAACAAAGCGCGATTTCCTTTTTCAGTTTCGTCTTCCAATACAATCTCAGCTTTAATGCGACAACACACTTCCAAAACGTGTGAAATATGCGGTATCGAAAGCGATAAAATTGCCTGTGCATTGTTATAAATGTATTTCAAAAAATCAATATCACGAATAATGCCGTACTTTATAACCTCGCCCATACCTGCCGCAAACTCTCGTTTCGGCAAGGTCATCAATGTCTCTGCATTAGCATAAACCAAATTCGGCTGTTTAAAAAAGCCAACGCAATTTTTGTAGCCGTCAAAGTCGACACCAACCTTACCGCCAACGCTGCTATCCGTCTGCGCAAGCAAAGTGGTCGGCACTTGTACATAGCGGATACCGCGCATATAACTGGCAGCTACAAACCCTGCCATATCGCCGACAACACCGCCGCCGAGCGCTATAATCACACTCTTGCGGTCGAGTCCATTCTGCAGGCAGGCAGCATACAATCTTTGAACTGTCGCCAGATTCTTTCGCGCCTCACCGGCAACAAACTCCACACTTGCCAGTGCACAGCAAATCCCTTCTAGCGCAGTATAAACTTTTTTTAAGTATAGTTCGGATACATTCGAATCCGTAACCACCATAATCTTGCTCGGTTTCAACTTTGCTATTTCGGAACGCAAAGCATCAAAACCTTGCGTGATGCAAATATCATATTCCCGACCATCAAAATTCATCTGCAATCTATTCATCTTCCGCCTCCGTAAATTTGTCAAAAGGAAGGCTTGCGCCTTCCTTCTATGTGCTTATTCGTTATTATCAGAAAACGGATAAACTTTCACATCATCATCCGTTGCGGTTAGTTCTGCAGCAGAAGATGTTTGCGGAATTGCCGTCGACATCGGTACATCCGCATGTAAATCGTCTAATATATCCAGTTGCGACTTAATAATTGCACCGACACGCAATTTGTAACTCTCTATTTGCTGCATCAGCTCTCTATAACGCGTCTCAAGTTTTTTGATTTCATCATTTGCATCACGAATAATTTGATTTGCCTTTGCTTTTGCTTCACGCAAAATCAATTCACCCTGCTCACCTGCAGTTGCGCGGATGGAATCTGCTGTCTGCTGTGCCGCCATCAAAGCGCTATGTAAAGTAGCTTCTTTATCCTTATAACTGTCCACCTCAGTCGTCAAGGTTTCAATGCGCTCCCGACTTGCCGCACATTCCTTGTAGAGTTTTTCATAATCCACCAACAAAATGCTCATAAAATCTTCCACATCGTCACGGTTATAGCCGTTTAACGTGCGTTTAAATTCTCTGTTTTCAATATCTAACGGTGTCAGCATAATAACGATTCCCCCTTTAAATATACTTTATGATTTCAATATAGGTTCTTCCCTTTCGCGATTGGCTTCCCTCTGCACCCACGCGGTATCTGCCGAAGCCACGAATGCTGATCAAATCCCCCTCATTGACCTTTACGGAGACTTCTGTTTTCAGCGCATGATTTACCGAGACTTTTTCGGCATGTATTAAATCTGCGGCCTTGGCGCGCGACAAATCTAACACGCCAGAAATAATCGCATCCAAACGATTCGACATCACAAAAATGCCTTTGCTCTGTGTCTTAGGTTCCGGTGCTACAAACAAGGATAAATCCATCTTTTGAACCTTTACACCGGCACTGCCGACTTTATTTAAATTGTTGATAATATAATCTGCAATTTTCGCACTGGCAAAAACATAGAACACTCGCTCATCGCAAAGTATATCCCCAAGCATCTCGCGTTTTAGCCCAAGCCCGAGCAAAGCCCCTAAACAGTCGCGGTGCGAAAGCGTTTTCTGCGGCGGCGTGGCAATACGAATCAGCTCTATCGGAAATTTTTCTTCAAGCGTTTCTTCCTCATATGTCGGCCACGCGCCAAACATACAGCGTTCCGCCTGCGAATACCCACCGAAGAACGCACAATCAAAATCCGACGCAACGCGGCAATGATTTTTCAATGCAAAAACTGTTTCTGCGTCAATAAATGTACTAAAATGCGCTTCATACTTACGCTGCGTAGCCTCGATAATGTCCTCGATGCGCTCCATAGCGGCACAAAGCGCTTGATTTTCTTTAGAAAAATTCATAAACATCTAATCAAAATACAATATAAAGAAGTCTTCTAACAAGTTCCAAAAGCAGATACAAAACAATCGGTGAAACATCAAGCATCATCGCTCCTGGGCGTATAAAACGAAAAAGCAAATTACGCACTGGCGCCATCAATGGTTCTGTCAGTTTGTACACAAGCTCAGTAAATCCGTTTTGAAAACTCGGAAACCAAGAAAGAATGCAACGAATGATTACCAACCACTCGACGATATCAATCAGCGTAGCAATCAAATACAAAAGCTTATACATAGCCGTCAACCGTCCTGTATCTATAATTAGCCGCAAAAATTATCTGCCGAACAGACCTTTGCTTTGCAGTTCACTTTTAAAGTCACCCATAATGCTTACATTATACGGTGCAATCAGAAAAATACCGGACGCAACCTTTTGGATGTTACCGTCCAAACCGAATACCGCACCGCTCAAAAAGTCAACCACACGACGTGCGATATCACTATCAAGGCTCTCCAGATTAATAATAACCGGTTTTTTTGCCTTCAGATGTTCAGCAATGCCTTTTGCATCTTCAAAGTTTTCCGGCTGCATTACAACCACTTTAAGTTGTGTAGTCGCATGAATATTGACAACTTTATTCTTTCTGCCGAAGCCTCGTTCTTCTGCCACAGGCTCGTCCTCTTCAAAATCAGAGGTCAAGATATCATCTTCATCATAATATTCTTCATCACCAAGTCCGATTGCATTCTTCATTTTATCCAAAAATCCCATGTTTATTTTCCTCCTAAATATATTCTCTTTTTCCAAAAATCAAGCTGCCGACACGAACCATATTTGATCCGCATGCAATGGCTTCTTCAAAATCGCCGCTCATGCCCATCGACAGAATTTCCATAAATATATTATTATATTTCCTGCTCTTAATGTCAAGAAAAAGCGCACGTGTGTTATCAAAATGTAATGTGCTTGAAACATCCTTGATGTATATCGGCGCTATGGTCATTAATCCGCGTACGCGCACCCACTTCAAAGTTTCCACGTGCTCTAAAAGCGGCCAAACTTCTTCAGGTAACACACCGGATTTTGTTTCCTCTCCTGATGTGTTTACCTGCAGCAACACATCCGAAACGAGCCCTGCCTGTGCACTGCGATGCTCAATTTCATCCAGCAATTTCACAGAATCAACAGACTGAATCAATTTGGTCTTACCAATGATATACTTTACTTTATTTGTCTGCAAATGCCCGATAATATGCCAATCGGTCGGCGAAACACCTTCGTACTTATCCATGAGTTCCTGCACACGGTTTTCCCCGATTTGCTCAATACCGCATCGCAATGCAGCATTGATATCTTCAGCAGAAAAGTTTTTCGTTACAGCTACCAGTTGAATTTCTTCCGGCGTTCTGCCGGAGCGGCGTGCTGCCTCAGCAATGCGCGCACGTACATTTTTTATGTTTTCAGCAATCTGTATTTCTCTTTGCGTCATATATCCAACCTCACTTTACAACCGCGCCGTCATAAATATCCTTGCCGCCGATAATAACAGAATCATACTGTTTCAAATAACCGTTTTCCTTCGATTTTGCAGCAACAACCTTATTATCAGTCTGATACAAAATATGAATTTTCCTGAAATGTACAATTCCGGAAACATTCACAAACACGCCTGTATCGCCGTTTTCGTCCACACGTACCGCTGCCTGCGGCAGTTGAAACCCGTCATAGACATGCGTAATCATCTCACAATCCGCTATGCGCTGTGTAAATATATCCTTAACATATTCGCCGCAGGAAACCACTACAACCGCTTTGCCGTTTTCTATCGAAGAAATACTCGATATTTTTGCGGCAATTCGATCGCCGGACTTCTCCGGAAAACGAAGCCATACCGTATCACCGTGTTCCAAGTCGGCGATAGATTCCTCAGAAAGTGTTGTTGCAAAATACCACTTGGAATTATCTACAATTTTGCACACACGGTCACCTGCACTAAGCGTTTCCGGCACGTAAGCCGTACGTTCAATTTGAATAGCTTCAAAATCCGAGACGGACATACTCTCCAACGCCTCCGGAGTCAAACTTTCCTCATAACCGTCCGTTTGCGAAACAAACACACCGGCACGTCCGGAATACACATCCTGTTTTGCGGATTTGACACTCGCTTCCAGCGCAGACTTTTGCGCTTGTAAATCCGATAAAGCTTCCTTGGTCGGATTTGCACTGTGCTCATTTTGACCAATATGTACATAACCAACGATTTCCGTCTGCACAATGTCCAATTCTTCGAAATTGCCCGTATGCGTCATGTCCACCACCGCAGCAACAGCTTGACTTATTTTATCCTCTGCCGAAGATAAGTCTACCGTTTCCGTTGCCGAACTTATACTGCGTTTTTCCAGTCGACGAATTTTTGCATTGATAGCATCAAGTGCCTGCTTCGTTTGCGTGTCCATGCCTTCAGTATATATGCTTGCAATTTTCATCCCTTTAGATACGCGTTCTTCGTTTTGATAAACCGCCTCTGCCATTCCCGCACTTTTTGCACGATAGACAACTTCATCGCGCACAATATATCCATGCGCAGACAGTTTATTTTCATATTCTACAGATTGTACAACCTGTGTTACAACCGGCTCATCCAAAAGCGCACGAGTACACCAAATTGCAACGAAGACAGCCACCAAGATATAAATCCACAGATATCTTCTCATAATTCCTCCGCAATATCATATAAACTTACTATATATCATACCAAATTTCAATCACAAAAGCAAGTACGCATAAAGAAAAAAGCCGTGATTTTTCACGACTTTAAGCACAAGAAAACACAAAGTGCATCAATATAAGCAACGAAAGAGATATTCCGAAATTATAAACGGAAAACAGTTTTATATATCGTTTCGCCATACCCGGCTCATGACGAATAAATTCACGAAAAGTAATTAAGCTGGCAAGAGATGCTACCAAAGTGCCCGCACCGCCAATATTAACCGCCACAAGCAACTGCGGATAATTCGCCGTGAATTTAGACAACAATACCGCACTGGGTACATTGCTGATAAACTGACAAGACAAAAATCCGTACAACAGCGTATTTTTCTCCACCAAAGCTCCTAAAAAGTTCTGTACAGCTTCTATCCGGGACATATTCCCGGCGAAGACAAAAAATGCACAGAAGGTAAGCAAGAGACCGTAATCCACTTGGCAAAGTGCTTTTCTGTCTAAGAGTAAAAGCGAACAGATTACGATTAAAAGACCGATTGGATACGGCAATGTACGAAAAACCATCGCAACGGAAATGAAAAACAATATAGCATACACTGTTGCTCTCGGACGATGCAGCAATGCCGTTTCGGCCTTTTTAATCTCCAGCGGATCCTTATCCACAAACAGACAACATACAGTAATGAGCGCAATCGCCACAACAAACGGTAAAAACATAATTCGCATAAACTCCCATGTTGGGATATGATAATATGCGAACAGATACAAATTTTGCGGATTGCCGAACGGTGTGAGCATTCCGCCGAGATTCGCCGCTATATTTTGCATGATAAATGTAAAGGCCATGTAGCGCCGGTTATCCGTCGACTTCAACACATAGTAACCAAGGGGCAAAAAGGTAATCAGGGCCATGTCATTTGCAATGAGCATTGAGCCAATAAATGTAATATACACAAGTGCCAAAACTGCGCTACGTACTGTTTTAAACCGCGCAACAATTTCCGATGCCAGTATTCTGAAAAAACGGATGTTGCGCAGTGCACAAACCACAGCAAGTGTTGCGAAAAGACAACTGAGCGTCTTAAAATCAAAATATTCTATATACTGCGCATCCGGCGGTACAAAAAAGCATGTTATAGCCGCCGCGCCGATTGCGATGCAAAGCACAATATTTTTCTTTATCCAAGACATATTTACACCTCATACACAAATACAAAGCGTGTGTATAAAACACACGCTTTGGGAAAAATTCAAAATCAAACTGCAATAAAGCCCATGGCCTCCAATACGGAGAATCCCAAAATCAACACGATGCAAATCGGCGCAAAATACTTGATAACAAACACAAACAATCCTTTGCGCTTAAACGTGCCGGAAATTTCAACCTCATCCACAAGGGACTGCGGTTTTAAAATGTATCCGATAAAGATACAAGTCAACAACGCGACGATCGGCATCAATACGCTATTGCTGATAAAGTCAAAGAAATCAAGGAATGTCATCTTGCCGAAGAAAAGAATATCTCCCCATATGCCGAAACCGAGTGAAGACGGCAGACCAACCAAAATACAGAAAACAAACACAATCAAACAAGCTAATTTTCTGCCAAGCTTCAACTTGTCCTGCAGAATAGATACCACTGTTTCCATCAAAGAAATCGACGAAGTCAATGCCGCAAAGAGTACCAAAAGAAAGAATGCCGCACCAATAATCGTACCACCCGGCATTGTAGCAAATACCTTGGGGAGCATAATAAACATTAAGCTAGGTCCCTTACCGAGCGCCTCTGCATCACCGCCGCTGAACACAAAGACGGCCGGAATAATCATAAGTCCCGCCATAAAGGCAATGCCTGTATCAAACCATTCAATTTGGTGTACGGCCGACTCTAGGCTAACGTCTTTTTTCATATAGGACCCATAGGTAATCATAATACCCATCGCCAGGGACATCGAATAAAACAGCTGCCCCATAGCGGCAAGCACCGTAGTCACCGAAAACTTAGAAAAATCAGGTAAAATGTAGTACTTTACACCTTCAAGCGCACCCGGAAGACACACCGAATAACATGCAATGCCTAACGCCAGCACAACCAGCACCGGCATCATAATTTTACTCACTTTTTCAACGCCCTTTTCCACGCCAAAGAGTACTACAAGTGCCGTCAACCCTATAAAAACAGCAAACCAGAAAATCGGATCACCAACCTGAGAAATAAAGTTGCCAAAAAAGGCATCAGAAGCCTCTGCAGTTGGTGCCGCCCCCGAAACAAATGCGAACAGATATTTTGTCACCCACCCGCCAATCACGGAATAATACGGCAAAATAATCATCGGCACAATCGCCGCGATATATCCGATAAAACCAAAACGCTTGTCCAGTGCTTTAAAGGCGCCGATAGCACTGAGTCCGGTTTTACGACCAATAGCGATTTCCGCCGTCATAAGTGCATAACCAAAAGTAAGTGCAAGTACAAGATATACCAAAAGGAATATACCGCCGCCGTACTGCGCAGCCAGATAAGGAAAGCGCCAAATATTACCTAAACCGACCGCTGAACCCGCAGCCGCTAAAACGAAACCCAGTTTACCTGTAAAAGTACTTCTGTTGTCCCCCATATTTTTCTCCGTTCCGCCGCAAAAGCGACTATAAGTTTTAAACGCTAATATTATATAGCATATTTATCCAAAAGTCAAACAAAATCACTTCACAATTCATCGCGGATATAATCATGCAAATGCGGATATTTACGCATTAAAATCGCTTTTGCATAATTGCGGTCCGGCGCATCCGCTGCCGACATCTTTTTAATTTTACCAAAACAATAGGCATACAAAAACAACACAAAGACATAAAACGCTATCGTTGCCGAAACTGTGTTCCAAGTACAGCAGAAATTATAACAACCGTGCGCTGCAATCGGCACAAGCAAGCTGCAAACATCAAATCGCAATGCAGACAACGGTTTTTCGTTTCTTTGAACTAACCCAATATGTTTCAGTTCCTTTTCAAGCACTTTCGCTTTCTTGACGCTATGACTTAATGCATAATAGTAGCCCATCAATACTGCAAAGAACATATGCCCCGGTACGGACAATATCCCACGCATAAAAGCATTGCCCCAACCGTATTCCATAACATAGAGTACATTTTCAAGCGCCGCAAATCCCAAGGATACAAACACTGCATATATCAACCCATCAAACCAGCTGTTAAACTCCGGTATGCGTTTTGTAAGTAAGCGCATCGAAACCCATTTTAATCCTTCCTCTACCAACGCAACGCACAAAAAATATTTACAAAACTGATATATTGCAACCGGCGCACCGGAAAGAGAAACGTCAAACCAATCTATAATATATCCCTCTAGTAAGGCCGCCGGATAGCAACATACAACTCCCGCAAAAAACAATTGCAAAAGCAACATAAGCGGTTCTTTATCTACGCGATCCTTGCGGTATATATACACACAAAGTATTATTGCAGGCAACAAAGCCGCCGCAACGAGCAACCACGAATTCAAATCCATATTCACACCCACTTTTCTCGACAAACTTTAAAAATATAATACACGAATTCATGTCTATTGTCAAGAAAGCGCCATACACATATTTTCGCAAACATCATGCTTCATATGGTATGCATAGCACATCGGATTTCCTTTTCAAACATTTCGCACTTGACGTCATTTGGTACCATATTACTACAGTTACATCCCATATCACATGCGTCCACAGTATACCCTCAGTATATCCAGTTGCCTTATCACCGCAATTTTAGCAAGATACTCCCCAAGAGTTTTTTGTTATACGTCCACACGCGAAGTTCTGAAAGTATTACACCTCTACAGTTTACAAAAAAGAATAAGCAGCCCAGGGGCTGCTTATTCTTATGCAATATTTTTCTTTCTAATAAACAACTGTAAAACCGCAACAGTCAACACAAGTGCAATGCCAATGGCGTCTGTTACCGCGCCCGGATAAATCAACAAAAGACCGCCGACAAGACTGATCAATCGTTGATACCAAGGCATGTCCTGTAAGAAATATCCCTCAAGCGACGCCGATACTGCATAAATACCAATCAACGAAGTAATACAGATTAATACAACTTCCCATGCTGATGTGTCAATGAACAGCATTGCAGGATTAAGCGCAAATACATATGGCACAATAAATGCACCGATAGCAAGTTTTGTCGCTGTAAATGCTGTCTTCATCGGGTTTGCCTGCGCAATTGCCGCACCGGCATAAGCTGCAAGGGCAACCGGTGGTGTTAAATCGGCAACAATACCGAAATAGAACACGAAGAAATGCGCCGCAATCTGCGGAACTCCCATACGTACCAATATTGGTGCACAAGTAGCCGCCATAATGCAATAGTTTGCAGTTGTAGGCACACCCATGCCGAGCACAATACAGCAAAGCATGGTCAAAAACAAAGCAACGATTACCTGATTTCCGGCAAGCGCCACAATACCGTTAATCATAATATTTGCAAGTCCCGTTGCCGTAATCGTACCGGCAATGATACCTGCTACACCACAGGCCGCCGCTACCGTAATCATACCCTGACCGCCCGCCGCAAGTGCTTCTAAAAGTCGCTTTGGCGTAATTCGTGTGCTCTTGTTAAACATACTCACTACAATCGCTACTACAATTGCAATGGCTGCCGCATACTGAATGGAACGTGTGCTTGTACCTACAAGGTAAATCAAAATAATGAGCGGCAAAAGTAAATACGATTGCTTTAACAGCGGCAAAAATCTCGGAAGTTCTTCCTTGGTCAAACCGCGCAGGCCTTCTTTTTTTGCCTCAAGGTGCACCGTAATGAACACGCCCGCAAAATACAAAATTGCAGGTAAAATTGCACGCACTACAATATTGCTATAGGCTACACCAATATTTTCCGCCATCAAAAAGGCCGCTGCACCCATAATCGGCGGCATAATCTGTCCGCCGGTCGATGCCGATGCTTCAGCCGCCGCCGCAAACTCCGGCTTATACCCCGTCTTTTTCATCAACGGAATCGTAACCGAGCCCGAGCCAACCGTATTGGCAACCGACGAACCGGAAACCATACCTTCCATTGCGCTCGCCACCACGGCCACCTTCGCAGGGCCACCGGAAAAACCGCCTACAATAGAATTGGAAATCTGGATAAAAAAATCCGCAATGCCCGTACGTTCCAGAAAAGCACCGAAAATGATAAATACCACGATAAATTTAGAGCAAACGTTAATCGGTGTAGAAAACACACCCTCTTTGCTATAAAAAAGCGTGCTGACAATATTATTGAGTCTGCCCGAAAACTTAGGATTCGGCAAGCCCCAAATCAGCGCATATGCCACAAAGCAACCGGCTACAATCAATATCGGTAAACCGACACTTCTGCGGCACAACTCTAAAATCGATAGGATAGCTACTATAGCAATCGCAATCTGATACGGCTTAAACAAGATGCCCTGCTGAATAATAGCGCGAGCATTAAATGTATAATACAATACCGCCGCCGTACCCAATACCATAAGCAAAATGTCATACCACGGCATAGAGTTCTCTTTTTGCGTACCTTTGCGCGCCGGATAGACGATGTAGCCGATAAACAGTATAAAGGCTACAAAGGATGTCAGTCGAATTTCCTCCAACCAACTTGCAAACAGCGTTACATAGATACAAAATAAAGAAAACAAAGCCAAGATACAACTTACAATAATTTTCGGTGTACCTGACCAGATACGCGTGTTGGATTCGCGGTCAAACTTTTTCATAACCGCGTCCAAATCCATCGGTTCATTTACAACCGGTTTGTCTTTCTTTTTAAATAACATCAAACTACCTCCCGGATGTCTGTTCTTAAAAAATGGCTGCGGCGAAAATTCGTCGCAGCCAATCCTATTTATGTCTCAAATTACTCAACTGCTACTTCAATACCCTTTTGCGCAAAATACTTTGCTGCGCCCTTGTGGAACGGTGCTGCCATACCACTTGTTGCATTTTCAAGGCTGAGTTCTGCGCCCTTCGCATGCTCACCTGTAATCGCCTCGATATTGTCAAAAATCGAAGCGGTGAGTTTGTAAACATCATCTTCGGATGCATCTGCATGCACAATCAAAGTTGCCTTAACCGTTACAGTAGTTACATCCTCACTCTGACCTGCATAGGTTCCCGCCGGAATGGTGTAGGTTGTATAGAACGGGCATGCTGCCATCAGGCTTTCTGCAATTGCACCGTCAATCGGTACAAGATATGCACTGTTTGTCGTGCAAAGTTCGGTAATGGCCGGTGTCGGAGCGCCTGCTACGATAAACGCCGCATCAATCTTACCATCCTTGAGTGCATCTGCGCTGTCAGCAAAAGACTGATACTGTGCCTTAATATCATTTTCAGTCAGACCTGCTGCGCCGAGTACGTCGATTGCATTAAAGTATACACCCGAACCCGGAGCACCGATGGAAACAGATTTACCTGCAAGGTCTGCCACACTCTTGATGGACGGATCCATCGTTACAAGTTGAACAGATTCTGCATAAAGGCCGGCAACTACACGGAAGGAATCCACCTTGCCGTCTGTCTCAAAAGAACGTGTGCCTTCCCAAGCATAAGCCATAACGTCCGACTGTACTGTACCGAGTTGATAGTTGCCCGCTGCAATACCCTGGATATTTGCCTTGGAACCGTCCGTAGAAACAACGGTCGTCTGAATGCCTGCATTGTTTGTGATGTACTGACCGAGTACGCCGCCATAACCATAGTATGTGCCGGAAGTACCGCCCGTACCCATTGTCATCTTTGTGCCCGTATTACCGCATGCTGCAAGTGCAAACAACATTACACAGGCAAGAACTACACTGATAATCTTTTTCATAATGTATACCTCCATTCAAAATTTATGATGATATTATAACATATAACTTGCAATTTATCAAGACAGACAATTCATTTTATTTTGCATATAACACATATAAACCCAGAGTTATAGGTCTTTTTTGCAAGTCGCGATTTAAAAATTTCAAATTCAACAAATAAAAAACTGTCTCATGCCTAAGCACAAGACAGTTTCACTTATAAACCTATCGTTCTTCTCGGAAATAATGCAAACCAAGCGCCGCCGGCGGTTGGTTTTCTTTTTTGTCACGAATACTTGTGATGACCAGAACCAGAATGGTTACCACATACGGCAACATCTCGAAAAGTTTTTTGATGCTGACGGTAATGTTCGGAATATACGTCGGAATAACATAGAGGAAACCGAACAGAATCGAACCGAGAATGCTGATACTCGGACGCCACACAGAAAAAATAACCAAAGCAATTGAGAGCCATCCACGGTCACCAAAACCGTTGTTAGACCATACACCATTTGCATAGTCCATAACATAATACAAACCGCCCAGGCCGGCAATTGCACTGCCGATGCAGGTGGACAGATACTTGTATTTTGTTACATCAATACCCGCAGCATCCGCCGTTTCCGGACTTTCTCCTACAGCGCGTAAATGCAAACCGATTCTGGTTTTGTTTAAGATGTGCGAACACACAAGCGCAATGACGATGGCTACATACACCAAAAAGCCATAGGATAAAAAGATTTCGCCAAGCCAACCAAGGTTTTGTGCAAACGGCAACTGCGTTTTGAAAATCACGCTTGTTTTCGAAAGCGAGATAGACGGTACATCCGTATTTACCAGTTTAATGAGCGACCCTCCAAAAAAGTTACCGATACCGATACCAAAAGTCGTTAAAGCTAAACCTGTTACATTCTGATTTGCGCGAAGCGTTACCGTTAAAAAACAGTAAATTAACCCCATCAGCGCCGCACCAACCAAGCAACAAACAAGCGGAATCAGGATTGCCAAAAACGGATTGAGCGCAGTTACACTGTTTTCATATAAAAACGAACCTGCAACACCGCTGATAGCTCCCACATACATAATACCAGGAATACCCAGATTCAAATGTCCGGACTTCTCCGTTAAAATCTCACCTGTAGAGCCGAAAAGCAAAGGCGTGCCTTGCATAACTGCGCGTTGAATAATTGTAGACAGCATTTATTTTACCTCCCCGCTCTGCTTATTTCTTTTCAATGTATAATTGATAAAGAATTCCGAACCGATAATAAAGAAAATAATGATACCTGTGATGATATCCGAAAATGCATCATTTAATCTGTAAACCTCAGAAATTTTAGATGCGCCTTTTTCCAGAAAAACAATCAAAAGCGAGGTCAGCACCATAAAAATCGGGTTAAACTTTGCAAGCCAGGACACCATAATGGCCGTAAATCCGCGGCCGCCGGAAGTATCACTTTTAAGGGAGTGATCCGTTCCTGCCACCAGCAAAAAACCTGCCAGACCGCAAAGCGCACCGGAAATTGCCATAGTGCGCATAATGACTTTTTTTACATTGATACCGATATACTTCGCTGTATTTTCACTTTCGCCGACTACAGAAATTTCGTAGCCTTGTTTGCTGTACTTTAAGTAAATGTACATCACAACCGTCAAAACCACAACAATTAAAATGTTAAATAAATACTTTTGTCCAAACAGTGTCGGCAACTGTCCGAACTCCAGCGTTCTGGGCGTACCTGAACCTTTCGGCACAGACCACTCGAGTGTAAAATACGCAACAAGCTGAATTGCAATATAGTTCATCATCAACGTAAAGAGCGTTTCATTCGAATTAAACCGTGTCTTAAAATATGCAGGTACCAAGCCCCAGATCGCACCGGCAGTCACACCGGTAATAAGCATAATCAAAATCAAAATCGGCGTAGGCAGCTTATCCCCTATAAAAATCATACAGGTCGCTGTTGCTAAACCACCAATCAAAATCTGACCTTCCCCGCCGATGTTCCAAAAGCGCATTTTAAATGCCGGCGTAACCGCTAATGCTACACAAAGCAAAATTGCCGTATTCTGAAGCAAATTCCACGTAAGACGAGGTGTTCCTACCGCACCTTTTGCCATTGTCACATAAACTTCAACAGGATTTAAATCTGTTAAAAGTACTGTAACAAATCCGCAAACCACTAAAGCAAGCAAAACAGCCGCCACACGAATCAGCCAACTTTTCCACCAAACGATATCATCACGCTTAGCAATATGAAACGGGGCCGAATGCATTGCTGTAATTAATTTTGTATCTATCTTATTCATTTGCCGCAATGCTCCCTTCTTCCGTACAATTTGATTTAGTCATCAGCAAGCCGATTTCTTCCTTCGTCGCCGTTCTGCCGTCAACCACATCGGCAATCCGTCCGCCGCCGATCACAACGATTCTATCACATAATTCAAGCAAAACATCCAAATCTTCGCCGACAAAAATCACGGCAACGCCCTTTTTTTTCTGCTCATTTAACAGATTATAAATCGTATAGGACGAGTTAATATCCAAACCGCGCACCGGATATGCTGCCATAAGCACTGTCGGCGTAGATGCAATCTCTCTGCCGACCAAAATCTTCTGGACGTTACCGCCCGAAAGTCTTCTGACCGGCGTATTTACAGACGGTGTAACGACCTCAAGACGTTCAATAATTTCCTCCGCCAACGATTTCGGTTCTTTTTTCTGCACGAAAACAGATCTACCCTTTTTATAACTACGCAGCATCATATTATCGACAATATCCATATTGCCGACCAATCCCATGCCGAGCCGATCTTCCGGCACAAAAGCCAAACGAACACCCATCTGACGAATCTGAAGCGGTGTCTTATCTCGCAAATTTTCAGTTTGTCCGTTTTTCGGGTTATGGTACAGTACGCTTCCTTCACTTAAATGCTGCAAACCGGCAATTGCTTCCAAAAGTTCTCTTTGTCCGCTGCCGGCAATGCCTGCAATACCCAAAATCTCACCCGAACGCGCCGTAAAAGATACGCCATCGAGCACTTTTATACCTTCACGGTTCACACAGGTAATTCCGTCAACAACCAAACGGTCCTCACTGCTTTCAGGTTCACTTCTTTCAATATTCAGCGATATTTTTTTGCCGACCATCATTTCGGTAAGCTGTTCTTCGTTTGTTTCCGCCGTCTTGACTGTGCCGATATATTCACCTTTACGAAGCACGGCCACACTGTCGGAAAGCGAAAGCACCTCATGAAGTTTATGCGTAATGATAATAATAGACTTACCGTCCTTTTTCATATTGCGTAATACCGCAAACAGTTTAACGGTTTCCTGCGGTGTGAGCACTGCTGTCGGCTCGTCCAAAATCAAAATATCCGCGCCGCGGAAAAGCACCTTAATAATTTCGACCGTCTGTTTTTCAGAAACCGACATTTCATAAATCTTCTTGTGCGGGTCAAGTTCAAAACCGTATAGTGCCGTAATTGCCTGAATCTTTTCAATGTACTTCGACATATCAAAACCGTTTTCATCTTCCAGACCTAACACAATATTTTCAGCCGCACTGAAAACATCCACCAACTTAAAATGCTGGTGAATCATGCCGATTTTGTAATTGAACGCATCCTTCGGTGAAGCAATCTCAACCGGATTGCCGTCAATAAAAATCTGTCCGCTGTCCGGATAATATATGCCCGAAACCATATTCATCAGCGTCGTCTTACCGCTGCCGTTTTCGCCGAGCACAGATAGAATTTCACCTTTTTTCACCTGTAGCGACACATTCTTATTTGCGACCACACGTCCAAAGGTTTTTGTTACATTTTTTAGTTCGAGTGCAATTTTCTGTTCCATATGCCTCTCCATTCCATTTCGATTTTTACCCTTTTACAAAAACAGGTTTTCTGCGTTTGTAAAAACGCAAAAATTTAAGATAGAGCGGAGAAGAATCTTCCCCGCTCTATGCATAAATTACAAATTAGAACATGCTGTTGAGCAGTGTGATACCGTCAATCTGCAAATCGAAGTACGGTGCAGAACGGTACTCGGACTCGTGGAAGTAGCCATCAGCAATAACTTCTGTATCCGGAGTATAGTTTGCATCTGTATCAACGTCAGCCATGTAGGATGTAAGCGCTTCACCCTTAACGGTAAATGTTGCTGTATCAAACACCTTGATTTCACCAGCATTCAACTTAGCCTTTGCTTCGTCGATTGCTGCCTGTGTACCTGCAGCTGCAGCGCCTTCGTTTACTTCTGTAAGAGCTACAGAACCAGCTTCTAAACCTTCGCACCAGTCAGCCGGGATTTCTTCACCCTTGTTTACAGCATTGATGATAAACTTAAAGTACGGAGCCCAGTCAATTCTGGAAGATACGATAAATGTATTCGGGCAAGCCGCCTTTGTGCTACCGTTGTAGGAAACGTTCGGAACACCTGCGTTTTCACAAGCGGTCGGTGCGCCCATAGAGTCAGCATGCTGACTGATGAGTACACAGTTGTTGCTCAAAAGCTTTGTTGCAGCTTCCTTCTCAAGCGCTTCGTCATACCAGCTACCTGTGAACTGTACTTCCATAGTAGCGCTCGGGCAAACAGATCTTGCACCAAGGAAGAAGGAAGTATAACCGGAAATAACTTCAGCGTAGGTAAATGCACCTACATAACCGATTTTAGCCTGTTCAGCTGTGATCTTGCCGCTTTCAATCATTTCGTTGAGCTTCATACCAGCTGCAATACCCGCAAGGTATCTGCCTTCATAAATAGAAGCAAATGCATTGTGGAAGTTCGGGAGGTTTTCGGTGTGTGCAGTCGTACCTGTTGCATGGCAGAACTGTACATTCGGGAACTCTTTTGCAGCCTTGAGCATATACGGCTCATGACCGAAGGAGTTAGCGAATACGATGTTACAGCCCTGGTCAGCCAAGTCTGCTGCAGCTTCATAACACTCGTTACCTTCCGGAACGTTTGTCTTAAAGATTACCTGCTCAGCGGTGAGGCCGAGTTCTTCTGTTGCAGCCTTTGCTGCATCCAAGAAGTTCTTGTCGTAGGTGGAGTTTTCATCGTGCAAGAAAATGAAGCCGATTTTAAACTCAGAGTCTACGGTTTCGTTACCGCAAGATGTAAAGGTTGCCACACAAGCAAACATCATTACGGCTACGAGGAGTAATGAAAGTACTTTTTTCATTGGAAACACCCTCCTGCCTTTTGGCATAATAATTTGTGTAAATAATATATTATTTACAACTTCCGATAAAATTCTAGCACAACACCCCATAAAAGTCAATAAATTTCTCATGTTTTTGTCACAATATCGAAATATTCCTGTAACATCACGCGATGTTTACAAATATCGTTTTACAAATGCACCATCATCAATTTCGTACACATACGAAAACCCAATATCTTGCAAGAGTTTTACTGCTTCAGTAAAATAAAAATCAAGATGTGCAGCATTGTGACAATCCGAAGACAAGACCAGTCCGCTCCCAAGTTTTTTTAATACATAGAGTAAGCTTTTCGCCGGATAAGGACTTGTCCGATATCCTCTGGAAATCGCTCCCGTGTTCACCTCAAACAAACAGCCGCTTCCGGCCGCCTTTTCAATTGCCGATTCCGCAATCTTTTCATAACGCGGATTGCCTAAAAATATCGGCGCATCTATTTCGTCAAACTTGGTTATCAAATCAAAATGCCCCGCAATATCCGGCTTTCTACGGATAATATAATCAACGAAATCCCCGTAATAAGTTTCTGCCAGTAAAAGCGCGTCTTTATCACAAACCTCCATACACGCAGCAAAAGCTTCCGGATTCGCATCCACAGCATAATAGTGTCCATGCTTATGCAAATAGTGTGCACTCCCGAGAATATAATCATAACGGTTACGTTCTGCCGGTGCAAACGCATCTTCTTCTATTCCACAATAAATTTGAATTTTTTCTTTGTACTTTTCCTTAAGCTTCGTAATCTGCGTTATATAGCCGTCGGTATCTTTCATGCAGTAAGTCAAATCATACGGTGTATAGCCGTGTCCCGAAAATCCAAGCGACTTAAACCCTTTGTCAATTGCATGTAAAACCAATTCTTCCGGCGTATTGTCCCCATCACAAAAACAAGTGTGGGTATGATAATTCGTCAACATTGTTTTACCTCGATTCTTCAAAACTGTCTTATATACATACTTTCCTGTTAATATAGCAAATTCGCCGCACACCATTTCGCTCCAACCGAGCATTAATCGAATTTGTATACAAGCCTATTATATCACAAAGCTCAAAGATTTCAATACAAATAAAAAGCGTCAATTTGACGCTTTTTATTTGTATATGCAAAATACATTTAATCTTCTTTTTGCGAACCAATCGGATTTTCAACACTATAACCGACATTGACAAGATGGTCCGCAACACGTTCAAATCTGGCCACAGCTGAAGAATAATATGGTCCGACGTCCATACTGCAACTACCTTCAGCCAGACGCACAAAGTGGCTTGCCGTAAATTCTTTTTTCATCGCATCAATCTGTTCCTCTAACAATGCCAATTCAGGAAGTCTATCCTTGTTTAGATTCTCAAAGACATCTTTAGAGATTTCTATCATTTGCATAACCTTCACACACATCTTCGATATATCCTGCTGCGCTTTATCGGAAAATACAATTTTTTTAGACAGCATCTCTTCTCCGATTTCATAGAAGTTTTCTGCATGATCGCCAATGCGTTCAAGGTCGTTTAGCACATGAAAATATGCACCGATAATTTGCTCATCACTTTGTTCAACCACAGCTGACAAACGAATAAGAAACTTTGTTAATGCGCCGTTTGTAAAGTCAATCACAGCCTCATTTTCGAAGATTTTTGTCCCGCATTCAAGATTTTGCGATGTCATGGCGCAAGTAGAAAGCGCAACGTTTTCTTCTACCAAATGAAACATGTAATCTATTTCTTTTTTCACCTGCATCAGGGCAATCGGCGGTGTGGTAAGAAGACGCTCATCCACATACTTGAGTGCAAACGTCTTTTCGATAGACTTTTTATCCTTGATTACCCCGCAGGAATATTCAACTAACTGCGAAACAAACGGTAAAAGCAAGCAAGTCGTTGTCACGTTAAATATTACATGAAATGCAGATACTCGCATCTGGAGCGACATGGAATCATCGCCGGGGAACATAGATACAAGCAATTGAAGCATCTGATCTTTAAATACCCATACAATTACCGTAAATATAATTGTACCGATCACATTAAAAGTAAAGTGAATCAGTGCTACACGCTTTGAATTTGCATTCGCACCTACCGAGGCAAGCAATGCCGTTACACAAGTACCGATATTGGCACCCAGGATGATAAACAACGCCAAATCCAGCGAAAGAATTCCCGTTCCGACCATCGTAATAACAACGCCGGTTGCCGCGGAAGAGCTTTGAATCAAAGCCGTAAAAATCACGCCGACCAATATAAGCAACAGTGGAAAATCAATTACGCCAAATACACCTTGAAACATGGATTCTACCAGCGGATTTCCAAAAGCCTGCTCACTGCTCATTATATTGAGACCGACAAAAATCAAACCCAGTCCGCTACACAGTAAACCGGTAAGTTTAATTTTTTCCTGTTTTAAAAAACCCATCATAACGCCGGCAAATGCGAACAAATACATCAGCATGTTAAAGTAATCGTTTTTCAGCGCAATTAATACACCGGTGATGGTCGTACCGATATTGGCACCCATGATGATCGGCGTAGCCTGCATCAATGTCATAACGCCGGCATTTACTAAGCCGATAACCATAACCGAAGTTGCGGACGAACTTTGAATAATAGCCGTAACACATGCGCCGATACCTACACCCGAAAAACGATTGTTGCTGATTTTGCCCAATAGTTTTTTCATGCCTTCTCCGGCGCTTTTTTCGAGCGCATCACTCAAAAAATTCATGCCGACAATAAATACACCCACACCGGCAAGAAGCCATATTAAGCTTTGCAATAACTGCATAATTTCTTCTGCGGATAACATACGATTCTCTCCTTTTATCTAGCCTTCATCAATTTTCTCTTTCTCATCCGCAGAGATTATATCACCTTTGCGGCTAAGAAAGGGCAAATAGTCAAAACAATGCGATTGTTGCCTCGCTTCACAATAAATTATGCGTTCAGGCGGTATCCAACGCCGATTTCATTTGCAATATAATTCTGCTCGCCCGGCTTGTCTCCGAATTTCTTTCTGATATTCGCCATATTTACCTGCAATTTTTTAACACTTCCCTCTTGCATATACGTACCCCAAATCGCTTTAATGATTGCCGCATAGGTCATCATCTTTCCGCAATTTTCAGAAAGGAGTGCAACAATATTATACTCGGTCTGCGTCAGTTTAATCGCCTCACCGCTGACAAACACCTGTCTAGCATCATAATCTATCTCGAGGTCCTTCAGGCAGAACTTACCTCCCGGCAGCCTGCCGGCGCTTGCGCTAAATCGATTATTACGAAGCGCCGCTCTCACCCTGGCAAGCAATTCTCCCGAGCCGAACGGCTTAGTAATATAATCATTTGCACCCGCATCCAATGCCGAAACCTTATCCTTTTCATCTGCTCGGGCGGATAAAACAACAATGGGTGTCAGTGCATCACGACGCACAAATTCAATAAAATGCATGCCGTCCATATCCGGCAAACCAAGATCCAATATTACAAGATCGGGCATATAGGAAGCATACATACTTTCACCAATGGCGCACGATTGCGCAACCAGTGCCTGATATCCGGCCGTCTCCAACATTGTCGCAACCAGATTTCGTATATTTTCTTCATCCTCAATTAGTAATATCTTATACTTATTCTGTATCATTTTTTGCACATTCCGTCTCCAGTTCGAAACGAAACACCGCTCCTCCCGTCTTGAGATTTTCAGCTTTAATGCTACCGCCATGCGCTTTAATAATCGTGGCACACACAGACAGACCAATTCCGGCATTTTTCTTTTTTCCGTCCGCGCAGTCTTCCCTGAACGATTCATATCCGCTAAAGATGGTTTCTAACCTTTTTTGTTCGATACCGCATCCGTTATCTTTAATTTCAAAAACCGCATGGTTACCGAGCGTAAATACACTAAGACTCAATTTTGTCATACCTCGCGCATGCTCAACCGCATTTTCAAGAAGATTGATTATAACCTGTTCAATCAAAATCGCATCCATCGGTATGATTGTAAATTCTTCCGGTAGTTCTATTTCAACCTTTTGCGCCGGATATCTCTTTTTAAATTTTAAAATCACCGAATCTATCAGTTCTTCCAGAACCGTAGGCGATTTAATAATCTTTACCTGCCCGCTGTCAATTCGCGTAATCGAAAGCAAGTTTTCCACCATACGAATCAGCCATTCGCAGTCGGCTTTAATCCCTTCGACAATTTTAGACTTTTGCATCTGCGTTAACGCATCCCCGCTTTCCAAAAGCGTAGTACACGACCCGTATATCGTCGTCAGCGGCGTGCGTAAATCATGCGATACCGCACGCAATAAATTTGCACGCATACGCTCTTTTTCGCCTTCGGCTTTCATCGCCTCGTGCAATTTCAATTTTGTTGTAATCGCGCCGGTAAGCACTGCAATCGCAACCATAACCATCGCTGAAATCAAATTGACCGGCGTTGTAAAGTCCACAGCAAAATACGGAAAGGCAAATGCATAATTGACGGCAACCGTACCGAAAAACGCAGCAAAAATTCCGTATGCATATCCTTTCGTAAAAAGTGAAATTAAAAATACTGCAAAAACAAAAACCGTAGTTACATGTTCTTGTACTTTAAATGTATACTGAAATAGTAAACTGGTCAAAAAAGCCACACCGAGCAAGCCAAGTGTTATAAGACTATTTTTTATAAACTCCTGCATTCTTTTCATATTATCCCTCATTTTCCGTTTCCGGATACATTATACATTTTTTACGGCAAAGAAACGGTAAATACTATAGTTTCCTTTTTAATAACAGTATACAATTTTCGTTTTACTCGTGTCAACAGGTTTTAATCAAAGTATATGCATATTAAAAAGAGAGCGCAAAATTGCACTCTCCTTCTCTTGCCATATTAGCTCCAAACACCTTTCTCACACATAAACAAAATCAGTCTTTTTCTGACAAAACATAACAATATAGATGCAATATGTTTTAGCTAAATTAAATTCGCCAAAAGCGTGCGAAGCACATTTAGCTGCCGTAGGCAATTTAGCTGAACTTGTTCAATTTAGCTCGCCGTCAGGCGAATTTAGCTGAAAAAAAAGACATTTTTCAAAGGAAAAATGTCTTTTTTCTGGTGGGAGTTACAGGGCTCGAACCTGTGACCCTCTGCTTGTAAGGCAGATGCTCTCCCAGCTGAGCTAAACTCCCGAATTGGTGACCCGTAAGGGAATCGAACCCTTGTTTCAGGCGTGAGAGGCCTACGTCTTAACCGCTTGACCAACGGGCCAAAAAAAATGGTAGCGGCGAGTGGACTTGAACCACCGACCTAACGGGTATGAACCGTTTGCTCTAGCCAACTGAGCTACACCGCCACATTTCTATTGCTCGCCTTTCAGCGACTATGCTATTATAATATATAAAAAACAGTTTGTCAACGCTTTTTTCGAAATTTTTTATTAATTTTTCAGCAATCAATCCTCAATACGTACAGAATAGTCCTCTACGGACAGACGCACACCCAAAGCATTGCGAATTTTATGGTATTCCGACGCAGCCTTATAGTTCTCCTCGCCCGTCTTAATCGCCTTAATCATCAGATTTTTCGGTGTTTCCAGCGGAGAGATATATTCCATCGCCGTCACTTCATACCCGCTTGCTTCCAAATACAGCGCACGCATTGCATCCGTGAGCACATCTGCCAAACGCGCCTTGAAAATCGGATGCTTTAACAGCGGCGCAAACGCTTCATAATGATACTGTGAAAGCATCTCCTTATGACAGCACGGCACAACAACCATCGCCTTTACACCCGTTCGGATGCCAAGACCGATAGCCATATCCGTCGCCGTGTCGCATGCATGCAGGGATATCAGCAAATCCACCTGCTCCTCCGGCTGATATTCACGCACATCCGCACATACAAAACGCATATTGCGATAACCCAAATTTTCCGCCATACGTTTAGAAGCACTGATTACCGTCTCGGAATAATCTACGCCGATAAAGCTACAATCCAACTTGAGCATATCACGCATATAGTAATTGAGCACAAAAGAAAGGTATGACTTACCACAGGCGCAGTCCAGTATGCAAACACGTCTGTTTTTCGGCAACGCATCAATCACCGGTTTTAAAACTTCAATATAGTGGTCAATCTGATTATACTTGCGGATTTTATCGTTTTTAATCTTGCCTTCCTTGCTCATAATACCGATTTCTTTGAGCAGAGCATCCGCCCTGCCCGGCTTTATGATATATTCTCTGCCGCCGGGCGCTTTTGTATTCGTGTCCTCGGTAAAAGTATTGTCAGTCTGCTTCGTGCGCACGCCGCGGTCATCCGCTTCTAAAATCAAATTTGTGCCGCGCTCAACATACGTAAACGTCAGCGACTCATACTTCGCACTCTCCGTTGCTATACAATCTGCAACACCTGCCAAATCCGTTTTGGTTTTTACGCCGTTGATCGTTACAATAAACCCGACATCGTCCGGCAACACTTCCCCTTTAAACAGTTTTGTGCCTGACTTAAAAGCAACAGTCATTTTCACGAAATAATCTTTCTTTTCGCTATAGCGCCCTGTAATCGCCAAAAGCATAATTTTCATTTTGTCCGTCGTTGTTTTCTTCATAACCCTCTACCGCCAAACTGTATGTTTTTTTGTTGAAATAATCAAACACTGCTATACTGTGACGTTCTTCACATGTATGCACATCATAATCCATGCGCACAATACGCACATATTTTAACACGTCCTTGTGCGGCATTGCAAGCAGATTTTGTTCCAAAAGCTTTTCTTCATATATTTTGTTCCAAGCCCATGTATAAAACGCTTTTGTTGCCTTAGGCAAACTCACCCAATCTCCAACCTGCGCCGTCTTATTGTTTTTTAATAATTCATACACCAAAAGCGTATTGAAAAGCGCATCATTGTCTACAACACGTTCCGCATGAAATCGACGAAAAATCGCATAGCGCTCACTTTGCGGATAACTCGCTCCCGCCAGTGTATTTTTTTGCCAAAATTCCGCCAATGCTTCAAAATAAGCAAAAGCCGACATCTTGCTTTTATCCATGGAATACGAAAGTGCTTTTTCGTATCGTCCGCTGTTATAATACACATCCAACACATGTTCAATGCGTTTGAGTTTCAACATTTCGTTATAGGAAATCCAACAACTCGAAAGCACCTCGTACGGCGGTTCCTGTGTGTAAACATAATTAAACTCTTTTGACTGTTCGCGGATTTTCGTGCCTTTTAGCAGTTTTAAAAATCCAAGTTGTAACATATCCGGCTTTAATGCAAACACATCGCAAAAAGACTTGCCGAAACTGTTATAATCTTCATAAGGCAAGCCGGCAATCAAATCCAGATGCAGATGCATATTATTGACCTTGCGCAAACGCAGCACGTTTGCCTGAATCTTCTCCCATTTGGCATGTCGGTCAATCGCCGCCGAGGTATCTGCATTGGTGGTCTGCACGCCGATTTCAAGCTGAAACCATCCCTTGGGCGCACTTTCAAACAGCGAAAGCAGCTCTTCCGTCAGACCATCCGCAGTTACCTCAAAGTGGAAACACGTATTTAAGTTATTCTCCAATATGAAACGTAGCATTTCCGCTGTGCGACTTGTGTCGATATTGAACGTTCTATCCGTCAGTTTTACAAGCGAAACGCCCATATCCATAAACAACTTTAAATCTCGCTTAACTCGTTCAAGCGAGAAAAAGCGTACGCCGTGCGAAGTCGAGGAAAGGCAATAGCTGCACCTGAACGGACACCCGCGACTTGTTTCATAATACAGTAACTTATTTTTCAAACTTTCTACGACTTCAGCATTATAAACATGCCCAAGCGCATCCAAATTCTGAATGCAGGCAGGTTCGCGAATAATAATTGTATCTGCATTTCTGTAACACAGTCCGTCTATCTGCGAAAAAGTTATTCCCTCAAGCAAGGCAGGTACGCTTTCCTCGCCCTCACCACGCAAGCACAAATCCACATACGGATGTAATTGCATAAAGTCTTGCGTATCGTATGTAACCTCCGGTCCGCCGAAAACAATTACGGCATTCGGCTTTACAGATTTAAGCCGCTGTGCAAGACTTTCCAAAAACGGCAAATTCCAGATATAGCACCCAAACAGATAGGCATCACAGTCCAAAGAAAACAGTTCACCGCATACGCGTTCTACGCTGTCGTTGATAGAATACGTTTTTGCCTCCACGGGCAAATGCGCACACGCAGCGCATAAATTTAAAAGTGCAAGCGAGGAATGTGTATAGCTTGCATTCACTGCACAGATACATGCTTTTTTAATATTGAGTTTTTGCACGCCATACACCTCCTATCAAAAATGGCAAGCAAAGCTTGCCATTTTTCTGTTACATTGCATCTAAAATTTCTTTAATCATCGGATTGAGCATCTGCGGATTTGCTTTGCCCTTGGACGCACGCATCACCTGACCGACCAAAAAGCCAATGACATTTGTTTTTCCGTTTTTATAATCTTCCACAGACTTCGGATTGTTTTGCAGAATTTCCACAACAATCGCTTTGAGCGCATCGCCGTCATTTACCTGTTCAAGACCCTCTTCTTTGACAATAACATCCGGTGTCTTACCGGTTTCAAACATAACGGAAAGCACTTTTTTGCCGGCGGTATTGCTGATTGTACCTTTTTCAATTAACGCAATCAACGCTGTTAAATTCTCCGGCGAAACGGAAATATCGGCAGGCTCTAAATTCTTTTCATTCAGTATCTTGGAAATATCACCCAAAAGCCAGTTTGCAACCGTCTTCGGTGTTGCACCAAGCGAAACGCACTTTTCAAAATATACAGCCATAGCCTTGCTGCCCGAAATCAAGCCCGCTTCATAATCCGTAATGGAATACGTATTTACAAAACGTTCGCGTTTCGCACTCGGCAGCTCTGGAATTGTCTTTTGAATTTCTTCAATCTGCGCATCCGTTACGACAATCGGCACGAGGTCCGGGTCCGGAAAATATCTGTAATCCTGTGCTTCCTCTTTTGAACGCATTGCGTAGTTTACACCCTTGGCATCGTCCCAACGGCGTGTTTCCTGAATAATTTTCTCCCCTGCAAGCGTTGCCTCAATCTGACGTTTTGCCTCATAATCAATGGCGCGAACAGCCGCAGAGAAGGAACTCAAGTTCTTCATCTCTGTGCGCGTGTTAAAAGCTTCTTGCCCCTTCGGACGCACGGAAACATTTACATCACAACGAAGAGAACCCTCCTGCATCTTACAGTCGGAAACTTCAAGACATTCCAAAATCGCCTTTAACTCTTCCAGATACAGTTTTGCTTCCTCGGAGCTGCGCAAATCCGGCTCGGAAACAATTTCGATAAGCGGTACGCCGCATCGGTTCAAATCCACCAAAGATTTGCCCGGCACAACATCGTGGAGTAGTTTACCGGCATCTTCTTCAATGTGAATACGTGTAATACCAATGCGCTTTTTGCCTTCGCCTTCCGGAATGTCAATATAGCCACCGACACAAAGCGGCAGGTCAAACTGCGAAATCTGATACGCTTTCGGCAAGTCCGGATAAAAATAGTTCTTTCTGTCCTGCTTGCCGTAGCGCGTGATGGAGCAACCCGTTGCCAGTCCGGTTTTGATTGCATAGTCCACTACCTTTTTATTGAGCGCCGGTAAACTGCCCGGCATCGCCGTGCAGACCGGACAACACTGTGTATTAACATCCTTACCAAATTCGGTCGAGCAGCTGCAAAACGCTTTGGTCTTTGTAGCAAGTTCTGCATGGACTTCCAAACCGATAATGATTTCAAAATCTTCAAATTGCATTACACTGCCCTCCCTTATACCATCGGCTTCAAATTGAGGCCGGCATTCTTTTCATACGCATACGCTGCATGCAAAATCGTCTTTTCATCAAAGGAATTACCAATAAGCTGCATGCCAATCGGCAAATTGTTTGCACCGACACCGCACGGAATCGAGATTGCCGGCAAACCTGCAATATTGATAGAAACCGTACAAATATCCGCAAGATACATTTCCATCGGGTCGGCGGTTTTCTCACCAAGCTTAAATGCGGTAACCGGCGCGGTCGGCGACAAAATAAAGTCATACTGCTTAAATGCCGCTTCAAAACCGCCGCGTACAACCGTACGCACCTGCTGTGCTTTTTTATAGTATGCATCATAGTAACCGGAACTGAGTGCATAAGTACCAAGCATAATTCTACGCTTCACTTCATCTCCAAAGCCTTCGGAACGCGTGTTTTTATACATTTCCATCAGGTCGCTGTAGTTTTGCGTTCTGTAACCGTATTTCACGCCGTCATAACGTGCAAGATTAGAACTCGCTTCCGCAGAAGAAATGATGTAATACGCCGGAAGCGCTGCAGACAGCGACGGCATATCAAAGTATTCTACGGTTGCGCCAAGCGATTCGTAAAGTTTAGCCGCATTTAAAATAGCTTCTTTTACTTCTGCCGAGATACCCTCGCCCATATATTCATTCGGGATACCGATGCGCATACCATTAACATCTGTTGAAAGCGCGGCAGTAAAGTCCTCTTTTGCAAGCGGCACGCTGGTCGAATCCATCTCATCGTGGCCGCAGATGAGGTTTAACACTAACGCCGCATCCTCTACATCCTTGGTCAGCGGACCAATCTGGTCAAGCGAGGATGCAAAAGCAACCAAACCAAAACGCGATACTCTGCCGTAAGTCGGCTTAATGCCAACCACACCGCAAAACGATGCCGGCTGACGAATGGAGCCACCGGTATCGGAACCGAGTGTATACATTGCCATGTCTGCACCGACAGCCGCCGCACTGCCGCCCGAACTGCCGCCCGGAACATAAGCATGGTTTTGCGGATTTTTGGTCTTTTTAAAATACGAATTTTCCGTCGAAGACCCCATTGCAAACTCATCCATATTGAGCTTGCCGAGCATCGGCACATGCATTTGCTTGATTTTGCCCGCAACAAACGCATCATACGGCGGCACAAAATTTTCAAGCATGCGCGACGCACAGGTCGTGGCAATGCCTTTGGTACAAATGTTATCCTTAATTGCCATCGGCACACCTTCCAGCGGCAAAAGTGCCTCACCGGATGCTAGTTTCGCATCCGCCGCTTTCGCGCTTTCCATTGCGCTTTCAAATGTCGTAGTAATATACGCATCTACTGTACCTTCCACCGCTTCAATTCTTGAAATCACCGCCTGCGTCAGTTCGGCAGACGTCACTTCTTTTTTGTTAAGCAGCGCCATGGCTTCATGCGCTGTAAGTTTATGCAGTTCCATATCCGTCTACCTCCTTATTCCACAACCTTCGGCACGCTGTAGCAACCAGCCTGTTTTTCCGGTGCGCAAGCAAGCAATGCATCTCTGTCCGCTGATGCGCGCGGTGCATCTTCACGCAACACATTTTCCACGCGAATCGCATGATTAGTCGGCTCAATGCCTTCCGTATCAAAGGCAGAAAGCGTATCAGCAAAAGCAATGATATCCGCCATTTCCGTTTCCAAACGCTCTGCTTCCGCCTCACTTAGATTCAGCCTTGCAAGATTTGCAACATATTTTACTTCTTCTTTTGTTATCTTCAATTTGGCTACCTCCTGCCAATTAGTAAATTCTAATCAAAAATTATACCACAATATCCCTGTGTGCGCAAGGCATTTATGCAATTCCGGCCATTTCTTTAAAGGTTGCTTCGTCAATTACGGCAACACCAAGCGAATGTGCTTTGTCCAGTTTGCTGCCGGCTTCCTCGCCCGCCAACACATAATCCGTCTTTTTAGATACCGAACCGGAAACATTACCGCCCATAGATTCGATAATCGCCTTTGCCTCATCACGTTTGTAGGTTGGAAGTGTCCCCGTCAGCACAAAAGTTTTTCCCGCAAAGCGCGCATCGGTGATTTCCTGTTTTTCCGCAGTGAAATTTACCCCTGCCGCACGAAGCTTTTCAATCGTTTCCAAATTCTTTTCTTCCTCAAAAAAACGACGAATACTTTTTGCCATAATCAGCCCGATGTCTTCAACAGAGGTAAGCTCCTCCTCATTTGCCGCAATCAGATTGTCCAGCGTTTCAAAACGCGCCGCCAAGACTTTTCCGGCCTTTTCACCGATATGGCGAATGCCGAGCGCATAAATCAGTCGACTTAAATCATTATGTTTGGAATTTTCAATGGCGTTTATCAGATTGTCAGCCGACTTCTCGCCGAGTTTGTCCATCTGCGCTATTTCCTCTGCCGCAATGTAATATAAATCAGCAGCACTTTTAATCAAGCCGCGCGAAAGCATTTGTTCAACAATTGATTCACCGAGCCCATCAATGTTCATTGCGTCGCGTGACACAAAATGGATAATATTTCGCGCAAGCTGTGCAGGACAATCTATACCCATGCAACGATGCGCAGCTTCGCCCTCTTCGCGCACAACTTCGCTGCCGCATACCGGACAGATTTGCGGCATTTCAAACACACGCTGTGTCCCGTCTCTGCGTTCAGGCAACGATTTGACAATCTCAGGAATAATATCTCCGGCTTTCTGCAATATCACCGTATCGCCGATGCGGATATCCTTTTGACGGATATTATCTAAGTTATGCAACGTTGCACGCGCCACCGTGCTACCGGAAATAAACACATCTTCCAGCTCTGCCGTCGGTGTTAATACGCCGGTTCTGCCGACCTGTATTACAATATCCTTAATTTTGGTTTCCTTCTGTTCCGGCGGATATTTATAAGCAATCGCCCACTTCGGTGCTTTCGCCGTAGAACCGAGTATAGCTCGGTCTGCTATGTTATCGAGTTTAATTACCGCACCGTCTATATCGTGCGAAAATTCCGAGCGGCGCGCACCGATTTTTTCAATCTCTGTCCAGGCCTGTTCAATATCGGTGACAACACATTTATCCACAACCTTAAACCCAAGGCGGCGAAGTATATCCAGCGACTCAGAGTGCGTTTTATAAGTCATCCCCTGCGCCTGCTGCACATTAAACACATAGATGTCAAGTTTTCTCTCCGCTGCAATCTTCGAATCCAATTGGCGCAATGAACCTGCGGCCGCATTTCGCGGATTGGCAAAGGTACTCTCACCGTCCAAGGCGCGCTTTTCATTGAGCGCGGCAAACACTTTTTTCGACATATAAACCTCGCCGCGCACCTCCAAATACGGCACAGCTTCTTTAAGCTGCATCGGAATGGCCCCGATGGTCTTTAAATTCTCGGTTACATCCTCACCCGTCACGCCGTCACCACGCGTAGAGCCGCGCACAAAGGCACCGTTTTCATATTCAAGCGACACGCTGAGCCCATCAATTTTCGGTTCGATGTTATATGCGACATCCATACCGATTGCATTGCACACACGTTTATCAAACTCCACAAGTTCTTCTTTGGAAAACGCATCCTGCAAACTTTCCATCGGTACGCTATGCACCACTTCTTCAAAGCCCGAAAGCACCTTGCCGCCCACACGCTTGGTCGGTGAATTCTCCAAAGCAAATTCCGGATACGCCGCTTCAAGACCTGCCAATTCACGCAAGAGCATATCGTATTCGTAGTCCGTAACACTCGGGTTGTCCAACACATAATATTCATGCGCATATTGATTTAATTGCGCTGTTAGTTCCTCAATTCTTTTTTTCAAAACACACAGCCTCCCGTGTTTGATTCAATATAAAGTCAGTATACCACATTTTTTCAAAAAAAGAAAGAGCCGAACAACATTTTTTATGTTGTTCGGCTCAAAATCAATCTTTCTTTCTGAAAACCAGATTTTTAAAGAAATGATATCCGATTTCCCAACGGTGCATGCCCGAAATATAACCAAAGGTACAACTAAGAAAAGGCACAAGATAATAAAGCACCCAGTAAAAATTCGAAATCGATCCGTCCGGCGCAAGCATAAACCCTGCGTAGGAATACCCCCAAAGTTTAAACGGAAAATAAAGCAACAAATGATTCAAGATTGTCCCCGCATGAAAAGATGCATTATAAAGCCAAGCCAAAAGCAAATTCAACATCAAAAGCAAAACAGACAATACTGCGCCTTTATACCAGTAAGGTTTTTCCTCAGCATAACTTTTTGTATCGCGCTCACCGACTTTATACATTTTCGAATACATGTATACCGCATAAAAACCCGTGAGTGAAATCCCAACTAAGATTTCGGCAATTCTGTAATTTGCCGTAAAAAGCAAAAACACCCCGATACCGAAGCATACACATATCAACTGTGCAATCAAATGCCACAACACAGCTTTGCATGAATATTTTAGGTAATACATAAACATTTATCACTCCGTTACATAGATTGTCCGCAAACACATTTTACCACACCAATGCCAAATATGCAATGTTTATTTAAGTTTTAAATAGCGCAAGCGGACTGCATTTGTAACAACACAGACAGAGCTTAAACTCATTGCGGCCGAAGCAATCATCGGATTAAGTGTCAAACCGAACGGTAAAAACAACGCACCTGCCGCAAGCGGAATTCCAATAATATTATAGAAAAATGCCCAAAACAGATTGAGTCGGATGTTACGCATCACTGCCTTACTTAAACGCAGAGCATATACCAGCTCCATCAAAGAATTTTTCATCAAAACAATATCTGCTGAGGCAATCGCCACATCCGTTCCCGCCCCGATGGCAACGCCGACATCAGCCGCCGCCAAAGCCGGTGCATCGTTAATGCCATCACCAACCATAACCGTTACTCCGTATTTTTCACGCAGTGCACAAATATGTTTTTCTTTATCCGCCGGTAAAACTTCACATTCAGCTTCGTGGATGCCGACACGTTTTTGCATTGCCGCACCTGTAGCCTTACTGTCTCCCGTCAGCATTACAACATGACAGCCCATTTTTCGCAACGCCGCAATCGCAGCCGCGCTGTCCAACTTCAATGCATCACTAACCGCAATCACACCCAAAAATTCATCATCACATGTAAAATACATACATGTATGGCCTTCTGCCTCCATGCTCTGCACCTGCTGAACATATTTTTCATCAATTGTGCACACCGCTTCTACAAACGTTCGTTTACCGCCGACAATCTTTCGTCCGTCCACAACAGCCGAAATCCCCATGCCATCATGATTTTCAAACATGCTCGTCTGCGGCAATTCAATTTCCTCCTGTACCGCACGGTTTACAATTGCCTGCGCGAGCGGATGAGAAGAGAGTTTTTCCGCGGCAGCTGCAAAGGTTAACAAGGTTGTCGTATCCTTACCGATTAAAGCAAAAACTTCAGGTCTTCCTTTAGTAATCGTCCCTGTTTTATCCAGGGCCACAGCTCGCGTACCGCTCATCAATTCCAAAGCTTGCGCACTTTTTACCAATACCCCGTTTTGTGCACCCTTACCGACGCCTGCCATAATCGCCACCGGCGTTGCAAGTGCAAGTGCACACGGACATGAAATAACCAAAACGGAAACCGCACAGTTAAACGCATGCTGCGCACCGTAACCGAGCGCCAACCAAATGCCGCATGTTATAATGGCAATCCCAAAAACAATCGGCACAAATATACCGCTAACTTTATCCGCCAGTCTTGCAACCGGTGCTTTCGTCGATACCGCTTGTTCCACCAGCGCAATGATTTTAGCTACAGTCGTTTCCTCGCCGACTTTCGTTACGCGAAATTCCACATAACCGCCGAGCAATACCGTTGCAGAGATAACATCATCGCCCACCGTTTTATCCATCGGTAAACTTTCTCCCGTCACCGCAGAAGCATCGAAGCTACCATCGCCGGCTATAATTTCGCCATCGACCGCCGCTGTTTGGCCTGCTTTTAAAATCACAATATCCCCGACAACGAGGTCACTTACATCTTTTTCCAGATGTTCGCCGTCCACCAAAACAGTTGCTGTCTGCGGCGTCAAATCCATCAGTTTTTCTACGGCTTCACCTGTTTTCTTTTTGGAAAAACTCTCCAATAGTTTCCCAAGTGTAATCAATGTCAAAATCATTGCCGCAGATTCAAAATACATATTGTGCAGATAAAACTCCATGGTCTGCATATCGCCGATACGCTTAGAATGCAGAATCATGCAAAGTGCAACGATGCCGTAGAGCACCGAAGCCGTACTGCCGACAGACACCAAAGAATTCATATCCGGCGAACGTCGCCAAATTTTCGTAAATCCGGTGATGAAATAATTGCGGTTAATCAATAAAACCGGTAGCAAAAGTACAATTTGAGCATATACATTGCCGACGCCGTGCAAAAAACGCGGCAACGGTAACGAAAGCATATGCGCCATAGCCACATACATCAGCGGCACCAAAAACGCAAGAGATATAAAAAAACGTTTCTTTAAAGCCTTCACTTTTTCATCTGTTTCCGGCTTGCGCTTTTCACCTTCTACCATTTTCTGCGCGCCGAAACCAGCAAATTCTACGGTTGAAATTATTTTGTCCGTTGTCAAGACTTTTTCATCATAATCCACCGTCATAATGCCGGTCATCAAATTGACATTTACCTCGTATATGCCCTCGAGCCTGCGTACAAGTTTGTCCACATGTGCACTGCAGGCCGCACATTCCATACCTTTTATCATAAATTTTTCTCTCAAAGCACGCACCTTCTTTCTTCTCATATGTAATTTAATATCAAACGAAGCAAAATGTCAAGTAAAATCACTTTTCAATGCGTTGCATAAATTCCTGTGTTGAAATTCCGTTCGGGCGATTAAATCTACCCAGACAATACAAAGAATCCTCATCGGTTATGTAATTTACTTTTTCTGCGCATCCGAAACTGAGTAAAAACCCCGTATCACGAATTACTCCGACCGACTCTTCGCAAATCGAACCAAACGGATAAGCAAACACAATTGGTTCTATACCGCAATTTTGTTTTAGCAGCCTCTGCGTCTTATCCAAATCCGTCTTTAAAGCGCTTACATAACATTCCTTATCCTCGCCGAAGCGTTTCATTGTCCCCTTTCGACCATCCCGCGCATGCATATCATAGCTATGGTTGCCGATTTCAACGTGTCCGCTTGCACAAAGTGCACGAATTTCTTCCCATGAAAGATATGCATAACTCGGATGATGGTCCTCCGACTGTGAAAACTCTTCACTGTATTTGCCCACCACGGAAACCACGGCGCACATATCCAACTTTTCTAAAATCGGCAATGCATACGTTAAATTGTTTTTGTGTCCGTCATCAAACGTTATCATAACCGGTTTTTCCGGCAAAGGCTTACCCTCGCGCACATAAGCGGCCAAATCCGCGCATCGCACTGTTGTATATCCCTGTTCTTTTAAATACCGCAAATCCGTCTCCAGCGTTTGCGGAGAAACTACATATTTTCCGGCCGCCGCAGGATCTTTTAATATACTGTGATACATCAAAATCGGCACACGCACACCATCATGCATTTGTGCCGAAGTCTGCACATCCGTAACTGCCGTAATTCCAATTCCAAGCACCAATAAAACACAAATCGCACAACTCAAAAAGAAATATTTTGCTTTGAAAACAAAAAAGTACACATACACACCCCCGTTCTATCACGTTAGTATGTGTATGTGTAATTGTTAAAAATCATGCGTGGGTTATTTTACTATCTCGTACGGCCAATCTACAACACCGCCGAATTCTTTTACGTTTTCATAACCGAGTTTGTTCATATTCCCTTTCATATCGCGCAACCCTAAAATCACGCACAAAATCAAATCATTTATTTCTGCTTTGTGCTTTCAATCTTAATGTCGTATTCAAAATGCGCTTACGGATTCTGAACTTAAGCGGTGTAACCTCCAACAGTTCATCCTCGCCCAAAAATTCAATCGCCTCTTCCAGGCTCAAATTCTTCGGCGGGACAAGTTTGAGCGCATCATCACTACCGGACGCACGCGTATTCGTGAGCTGCTTTTTCTTGCAGACATTTACGCTGATGTCCTCCAGCTTCGGTGAAGCGCCGACCACCATACCTTCATACACCGGCTCACCGGCACCGATGAACAGAGCGCCGCGTCCCTGTGCATTAAAAAGACCATAGGTTACAGCTTCGCCGGTTTCAAATGCAATCAAAGAGCCTGTAAAACGTCTTACAATTTCACCCTTATGCGGTTGATAACCATAAAATACCGTATTTAAAATACCCTCACCGCGCGTGTCAGTCATAAATTCGCTTCGGTAACCGAACAAACCGCGCGCCGGAATCAGATACTCAATGCGCATTCTGGTGCCAATCGGCGACATGTGCTGCAATTCACCTTTGCGTGAACCCATCTTCTCCATAACAGAGCCGACACACTCTTCCGGAACATCCACCAAAAGTCTTTCGATCGGTTCACAAAGTTTGCCGTCAATTTCTTTAAAAAGCACACGCGGCGTGCTGACAGCAAATTCATAACCCTCGCGGCGCATGGTTTCAATCAAAATAGACAGATGCATTTCCCCGCGTCCGGACACGATAAACGCATCCGTCGTTTCACCATCACATACACGCAAAGACACATCTTTTAACAATTCTCTGTATAAGCGTTCACGCAATTGGCGCGAAGTGACAAATTTTCCATCCTTACCTGCAAACGGACTGTCGTTGACCGAGAAAGTCATTTCGACCGTCGGTTCACCGATTTTCACAAACTGTATCGGCTCTCTGCAAGACGTACTTGTAATGGTATTACCGATGGTAATATCTTCTACGCCGGAAAAACAAATAATATCACCGACAGTGGCACTGTCCACCTGCACACGCCCCGTACCGTCAATTTGATAAAGCGTTGCAATCTTACCGCGCTTGGTCACGGAGGCATCGTGATAGTCACAAACGCTGACCTCCTGATTTACCTTAATCGTACCGCGTTCTACACGACCGATGCCCATACGGCCGACATACTCGCTGTAATCAATTGTAGAAATCAATAGCTGCAGCTCTCCCGTTTCGTCACCGCTCGGACCCGGGATGTAATCCACAATTGTTTCAAAAAGCACACTCAAATCCTCACCCTGTTGGTTCGGAGATTTCGATGCAGTACCATCTCGGCCGGAGCAATAGATAATCGGACTGTCGAGTTGTTCATCCGTCGCATCCAATTCTAACAAAAGTTCTAAAACCTCATCGCCAACTTCACCAAGTCGGGCATCCGGACGGTCAATTTTATTCACAACGATAATGATTTTAAGACCAAGTTCTAATGCCTTAGAGAGCACAAACCGCGTCTGCGGCATCGGGCCTTCCGCCGCATCAACAAGCAAAATTACACCGTTGACCATTTTGAGCACACGCTCTACCTCACCACCGAAATCAGCATGCCCCGGTGTATCAATAATATTAATTTTCTTGTCTTTATAATGCACAGATGCATTTTTAGACAAAATCGTGATGCCACGTTCACGCTCAAGTGCATTATTATCCATCACGCGGTCTTCTACCACCTGATTTTCTCTGTAAACGCCGCCTTGTTTTAACAGCTCGTCCACCAGCGTAGTCTTACCGTGGTCAACGTGCGCAATAATCGCTATGTTTCTTAAATCTTCTCTTACCAATGTCAAAACTTCCAATCTGTATAAAATTCGAATTACAGTATAACATATATATAGTATAGTTGTAAATATTTTTAACTTTTTTGTAAAAAAATACTTGACATTTTCATGATTTGGGTTTATTATATTATTTGTTCGCGTAAGAACAATCCATATTGCGGAATTGTGTAAAGGTAGCACGAGTGACTCTGACTCACTTTGTCTGGGTTCGAATCCTAGTTCCGCAGCCAGAAAAAAGACTATTCGAAAGAATAGTCTTTTTCATTTGCTTAGCCGCAAACAAAAGCGTACTGTGTTGCAGTACGCTTTTGTAATTATTGAATCGCTTTTGCCTCAATATAAAATCTCTTTTCATGTGCCTCGCCCATAGAAAACGTCTTTCTCGGGAGTGCGCCGTCTTTAATAACCGTTACAAACAGGCTTTCTTTTTCCATCGCCGGCAGAACAAAGCCGAACGCATTCTCCTTTGCCGCAAGACGCTTGGTTGTATCATCTCCATGAATGTAATCTGCCTTGTAGCCCATCTTGTCGATAAATGCCTGCACCGCACCCACTGCAAGATTGGAGTCTGCATGCTTGATTGTAAACGCACCTTCGACATCACCGTACACATAAGTTACAGTATGCGTATTCTCACCTGTGCCCTCCGCCGAAAACTTCTCAAGACTTACAAGCACTTCTTCCGGCTTTACATCAAAAAGCACGCGATGAATCGGTTCGAATTCCAAAGCCGTATCGTAGAGGTTTTCAATTTCAACCAAGCAATAACGCGCCGGATGATTCTCCTGCTCCGCTACAGACAAATTCTTTTTCAAATTCTCCCAACAGGTCTTCGCCGTAGCAAGCGAATGGTTACCATCGCCGACCGCAAACACAAGTCCGTCACTTACATGTTCGGCATACGCATCAAAAGCTACACTAATGGCATCTGCCTGCGCACCATCAATTACATAACCGCGAATATGACCGCCGCTTTCCATCAAATCAAAATCATAAACCGGTGTTTTGTCACAAGCACTTGGAATTACTTTGTTTTCCTTGTCATCAATCAGCAAAATTGCGTGCGGCAACTCCAACGGTGCATTTTGACGTATTTTTACGCGCGGCGGAATGCGTTCCGCTACCGTACCTTCTGTTGCACGAATCGCACTTTTTGACCCTTTCGTAAAATCGTAGGTTTCCAAGTCCACAGCACCGATAATGCCACGGCGAATGCGGCCACCCGAAAGCGTTCTTTCTATGTATATATACGCACCCTCATATACTTCAAACACGCCGTCTTCAATGTACTGCACCATATGCGCATTGATGCGGTCAATGTAGCTGTCGCCTTCGCTTAAATACGCTTCCGGATAGACCAGATTAAACGTGGACGGTTCGTCACCGACATACGCCTTCACCGCGTCCCAATATTCACGTTCGGATGTGTACTGGTCACATGCCACAACGCCCCACTTTTTGTAATTTACCGCTTTCGGCAAAAGAATATTTGCTTTATGAAACACTGCCATCCTTATTCCTCTTTTCCATAATGATCATGCATATAAACATCAATACTGTAATTGTATCATTTTTTCGCATGTAAATCAATCCATGTCTTGAAATTTGATTAGAAAACAGATATAATATTCTCAAAACAAATCCAAGGAGTTTTCTATATATGAAACAAAATTTCAAAACCAATGCCATGCGCATTTTAGATTCTAAAAAAATCCCGTATACAGCACATCAATACGGCGGCGATGAGGGCGCAATTGACGGCATCTCCGTTGCCGCAAAACTCGGCATGCCGGTAGAACGCGTGTTTAAAACGCTCGTTACGCAAGCATCATCGAAACAATATTATGTTTTCGTCATCCCCGTAGCAGAAGAGTTGGATTTAAAGGCAGCTGCACGTAGCGTCGGCGAAAAAGCCGTTGAAATGATCAAGGTCGCTGACATTAACAAAGTTACCGGATATATACGCGGCGGCTGTTCGCCCATCGGCATGAAAAAGTTTTTCAAGACCGTTGTGCACATCTCTGCAACGCAGGTTGAAACCTTTTATGTCAGCGCCGGCAAAATTGGCTACCAACTTGAACTGAGCGCAGATGCATTGGCGCAAGCAATTGATTATACACTCGAAGATATCATTCACCACTAAAACACAAAAAGCGTTTTGACGATTGTCAAAACGCTTTTTTCTTATACATGTTTTAATGCATCTTCCAGCCAGAAAGCACCGATATCCATCGCAGACCAAAGGTCTGTTCTTTCCGCCTTCTTAATCATTTTGTTTTTAATGTTCATGTACGTATCGTTTTGTTGCAGCAAGATATCCACCTTGCCTGCAACCTCCGTCTCGCCGACTTTCTTAAAATCACTTAAAACGAAAGCAACGATATATTTGTCGCCCGGATTACCATAGAAAATCTGGTTGTCCTTGCGCACAAGCGGCTTACCCTTATACATTAACAGCTTTTCTTTTTTTGCTGCCATTTTCTATCACTCCCTAAATAATTTATAATGATTATAGCACAGTATTTATGCTTTGTCTACTTTTTCCAAATCTTTTTTACTTGCAAGTCTTCATCGAGCAAAACTAAATCCGCATCCATGCCGACATCAATTTTGCCCTTCGTATCCGAAACACCGATTGCATTTGCAGGATTCAGCGTAGCCATACGTACGGCATCCTCAAGCGAAACTCCCCAGCTTACGAGATTTTGTACGCATTGAAGCATCGTAGATGTACCGCCGACCAAATTGCCGTTGTCATTTTTTGCAACACCGTTGACCACCGAGTACGGTGCACCGGCAAACGCATATCTGCCATCCGCAAGACCGGTTGCATGTATGCCGTCCGTAATCACGCAAATCTTATCCGTGCCAAACATTTTGATGGCCATCAACACTACGCTTTTGTCCACATGAATATTATCGCAAATCAATTCTGCATATACATTTTTTTCAAACGCCGCGTGAATCAAACCTTTTGTTCTGTGATGAAATGGTGGCATAGTATTAAACAAATGTGTAACCTGTGTTGCACCCGCGTCAAATGCCTCGATACATTTATCATAATCCTTTCCGCCGTGCCCGAGCGAAATTTTATATTTATCCTTATTCGCCGTTATAAAATCCACGGCGCCTTCTATCTCAGGCGCAATCGTAATCAATTTAATATTTCCGCCGCCTGCTTCCCAAATTTCATCCATAGGAAACTTTTTAAAATCAGACAACAAGTGCGGTGCATGTGCACCTTTGTAATCCATATTCAAGTGCGGCCCCTCAATATTTATACCAAGCACTTGTGCACCTTCGTGCACACCTTGCATATAAGACGCAAAGCGCTTTACGGCCGCAACCGTTTCATCAAACGGCGCAGTTACCGTTGTGACCAAATAAGACGTTGTTCCGTCTTTCAAAAAGAACTTACTTACCTCTTCCAGTTCAGCTTCATCGGTCACCATAACATCGTAGCCGATTGCACCATGCACATGAATATTGATAAAACCCGGAATCAGATACGCGCCCTGCGCATCATATATTTCCCCGTCATCAGACAGATTTACACCGATTTCACAAATTTTTCCGTCACAAACTTTAACGTCCTGCTTTTCAAACACACAATCCTTTGTATATACCAACGCGTTTTTAATCAGCATCTTTCATATCCTCTAACACTTCCGTCTCCGTACGAACAATGATTTCTTGATTCTGTGCTTCTTCCCCTACGCGGCTAAACAGCACCCATACCAAAACCAAGACAAAATTCACTAAAATTACCGCAACCGCCAACATATTGATTTTATAAAACGCCCATAACAACAGACAACCGAGCAATTTGCCCATGCCGATGAACAACTCACGCACTTGCTGAATTTCCAAAGCTTTTTTATTGACATTGGAAATAGCACCGATAGACCAATGGAACAAACCAACAATCGGCAAATTCATAAATCCGCTGATTAAAGCCGTGATAATACCGTAGGCGTAAATTGCCATCACATTAAAGCCAAAGGCAAATACTATGGTTGCAACCACAATGACCGCAACCGCAAACAACATAAGTCCCATACGGTTTTCCGGCGTTTGTGTGCGTGCAACATGGCGTTCGCCAAGCATCTGCACCGCCGCACAAATGGCAACATACAACCCAACCAACACGGCATTTTCGCTCAAAGTATAAATCAGCACCGGAAACAAAAATACCAATGCACCCTCACGGATACCGCGCAGGAGTTCAGCAATATGTACCAAGCGCAAATTTCGATCTTGCATCGCCTGCAACAACACACCGGCAAAATATGTGCGTTTCGATATTCTTTTCTTCGGTAGTCGCACATATAAAACGAAACCGACCGAGACAGCCAACATTACAAGCGCCGTACCGAACGCAACCGTATAACCGTTCATATTCTTGCCGTTTTGCACAAAGATACCGGCAATCAGCGGTGTAAGTATTCCTGCAATACCGATAAATGCACTGACAATAGAAATAAACAACCGCTTAGTACGTTCACCAAAGGTGACGCTCAATATCTGATTGTAGGATATATGAAACAGTGCGCCGCCGCTTGCACAAAGCAGTGCAATCAACCAAAGGTATTTTAGCACTTTGACCTCAGCCACAAGCAGAATGACAAACAGGGCAATGTAGATAAACAAACCGGAAAGCATCCCGTTTTTCTCACTGAGTCTCTTACCGAACAACCCCAAAAAGGCAGAAATGGCAATGGAAAAGATGCAAGTAAGCAAATTAAACACAATCACATTGGTCAACGCATTTGTCGCTGCCATAGAGGCAAGATTTACCGTAGTGCGGTAAATAAACAAATTGACATACACGCCGCACACACCGGTCGCGCAAAAGTAAAACAACATCGCAAACAAAAGTAATTTTTGCTCTCGCAATAAAATCTCTACAGACAAAACCGATGTAAACCACGCGCGTACACGTTTGATAAGATTATGCATTCCCATCCCCCCTTTTCTCCTATGTCTGCAAACAAGCACAAATGCGGTACTGAACTAAAGTCAGTACCGCTTTGTAATTAGTTTTCCAAATGCTTATTCAATGCTTCAACAAGCGCATCTGCATCCGCGCCATGTACTGCGCAAGCATCTTCAATGGACTCACCGCTTGCGGACGGACAGCCAAGGCAGTGCATACCCATCTGTAAAAAGTACTGCGCCGTCGTCGGGTCCATTCTCAAAACATCTGCAATAATCATATCCTTTGTAATCTTCATTTTATTTTTCCTCCTCTGTATTCTCTTTGACTTCTTCTATATCCACAATCGAAGGTTCGTTTGTTTCGATTGTTTCTTTCGATTGCGCATCCAAAGGCTCGCCTAAAAATACCTTTTCAAATTCCTCCGCCGTCAGCTTCTCACGGGTTAAGAGTGCCTGAGCAACACGTTCAAGCTCCTCCATATGCTCCGTAAGCAAGGTTTCACAATGCTCATATGCACCGTCAATGATTTTTTTCATTTCACGGTCTATTAAACCTGCAACCTCTTCGCTGTAATTTCTCGCATGACCGAAATCTTTACCGAGAAATACTTCTTGAGACGAACCATAATTGATCGGACCGATTTCCTCGCTCATACCGTAGGTCGTCACCATATCGCGTGCAATCGACGTTGCGCGTTCAATATCGTTGGAAGCACCGGAACTGATATCGTCAAGTGTTAGTTTTTCAGCCACGCGACCTGCCAAAAGCACCACGAGGGTATCAAGCATTTGCTTTTTGGAAGAATACCATTTATCTTCCTTCGGCAGATGCATCGTATAGCCGCCTGCCATACCGCGCGGAATAATAGAAACCTCATGCACAGGATCCATAGACTCCAGACAGCGCGTCGCAACCGCGTGCCCAGCCTCATGATATGCCGTAAGTTTGTTTTCCGCTTCCGTAATCTTTCTGGATTTCTTTTCCGTGCCCATCACAACTTTCAGCATTGCATCAGCAAGATGCTTATTGTTGATTTGAGTGGCATTCTCTCTCGCCGCCAACAGCGCAGCCTCGTTCATTAAATTCGATAAATCTGCGCCGGTAAATCCGGAAGTCGTTTTTGCAATAACACCTAAATCTACCTCGTCTGCAAGCGGTTTACCCTTTGCATGCACCTTCAAAATATCCTCACGGCCGCGTACATCCGGTCTGCCGACTACAACCTGACGGTCAAAACGGCCCGGTCTCAAAAGCGCGGGGTCTAAAATATCCGGTCGGTTGGTCGCTGCCAAAATAATCACACCGTTATTTTCGCTAAATCCGTCCATCTCCACCAAAAGTTGGTTAAGTGTCTGTTCACGCTCGTCGTGTCCACCGCCAAGACCTGCACCTCTTTGACGGCCGACAGCATCGATTTCGTCAATAAATACAATACAAGGATTGTTTTTCTTCGCCTGGTCAAATAAATCACGCACACGCGATGCGCCGACACCGACAAACATTTCCACAAAATCGGAACCGCTTATGCTGAAAAACGGCACACCGGCCTCGCCCGCAACCGCTTTTGCAAGCAATGTCTTGCCCGTTCCCGGAGGTCCGACCAAGAGCACGCCGCGCGGAATACGCGCACCAAGCTGCGTAAAGCGCTTCGGTTCTTTCAAAAACGAAACAATTTCTTCCAGCTCCGCTTTTTCTTCCTCTGCACCGGCTACATCTTTAAACGTCACTTTCTTTTTCGAATCCGTCATCATTTTGGCACGGCTTTTGCCAAACGACATTGCTTTTCCGCCGCCACCGCCGGATTGCTGCATAAAGAAAAAGTAAATAAACACACCAAGCGCAAGCGTACCCAAAAGCGGAAGCAAAGAAACCCACCACGGTGTCGGTTCAGGTGCTTCCGTAATGTATACCAGTTTACCGGCCTTCACCTGCGCTCGAATCGTATCCCCCAAATCCTGTTCAAACACAAGTGCATTCGGAATCTCTACTTCAATTAAGTTACTGCTACCCTTTTGCGGCGTCTTTCCGTCCTCACTCACAGCAGCGTCTGCAAGCTTTGCAACAGCCGTATTGCCGCTAACAGTCAACTCCGTTACTCTGCCGGCCTCAATTTCCAAAATCAAATCGGAATATACCTTAGGTGTAACTGCCGGGCGCACGTTCGTCAAAGAGTATACCATACCGAGCAGTACGGCAATCAATATAACGTAAAAACCTATGCCCCTCAAATGTTTTTTCAAATTCTTCTCGCCTCCTGAAACAACCGATTATGTAATGACTTATACATTCTACCACACTTACGGCTCAATTACACATTATTTTGCAATTCTTCACAAATTGTTTATAATTACTTTTCGTATACTTCGCGTTTTAAAACACCGATGTACGGAAGATTTCTGAATTTTTGTGCATAATCAAGACCGTAGCCGATTACAAACTCATCCGGAATTTCAAAACCGACATAATCCACCGGCACCACAGTCTTTCTGCGTGATGGCTTGTCGAGTATCGTACAGATTTTCAAATCTTTCGGCTTTCTGTCTAAAAGCATTTCACGCACATAAGAAAGTGTCAGTCCGCTATCAATAACATCTTCCACAAGTAAAACATTTCTGCCCGAAATATCGACATCCAAATCCTTAACCACCTTAACCACACCGGACGTCTTGGTCGATGCACCATAACTGGAAACGCTCATAAAATCAATCTCAACCGGCACTTTTAAATGGCGCATCAGATCGACTGCAAAAATCGCACCACCCTTTAAAAGTGTGATTAAAATCACATCCTCTTCTTCGGCATAATCCGCATCAATGCGCTTTGCAAGTTCCAAAACCTTTGCCTGCAATTCTTCTTTGGTAATCAACTGTCTTTCAATCATGCTTTCATCCATTCTCATGATGATTCACCTCATATGTAAGTTTCAAAATTTGTATCGTTTGTGCATCTACGGTATATAAACCGGATTTTCTCTTGCCGCATACCCACAATACTGTATTTCCTGCACACACCAGCGGCCATACGTCACGCCGCGAACGTGCAATTTTTGCATCCGTAAAATAATCCTGCAACTTTTTCGTCCCCTGCATGCCGCTCGGTTGCAGTACATCCCCCGGCAATCTCGTGCGGCACACCAAAGGCTGCGGCAGTTTATCATAATCAAAATACACACAGTTTATCGTATCTTTGCCCGCTGCATTGACAATTTGCGCTTTCAAATATGCATCCACCTGCGGTAAATATAATGTCTGACCTATGCTTAGTTTTACACAGTACCCATCCGCATCGTCCGTCTTGGAAAACAAAAGTCCGTCGTGCTCCATGGATGCAAAATAGCCTTCAGACAAGTCCACACGCTTGCCGATTTCTCCGGAAACACAAAGTTTGTGACAGCGTTTCACTGTATCAAAGGAAATATCATTCCACTTAGAAAGCGTTCGCGCAATCGCAATTTTCATTACGCGAAATGCAATGGCTTGCGCCAAATCTGCATACGCTTTTGTATCCAGCAAAATCCCTCGCTGCGTCTGTTTGCATACCGATGCAAATGCTGTGTCTGCACACGTATTCAAATACAGACTGTCCTGTGTAAGCAATTGTGACATCTCCGATAAAGTGTTTATAAAATTCGGATTGTACTTTGTTTCAATATCTTTTAACAAACCGTGACGAATACGGTTGCGTAAAAATTCCACCTCTAAATTGGTTGAATCCGTTACATATGTCAATTCATTTTCTTGCAAAAACGCCTCAATTTCCTCCCGCGTTACACTAAGAAGCGGACGGATAATATTTCCCCTTTGCGGCAATATGCCGCGAAGGCCGTCTATTCCGCTGCCGCGCAACAAATGCATCAAAACAGTTTCCGCATTATCACCTGCGTGATGTGCAACCGCAATTTTTGTATACCCCTCTTCGCGGCACAGACGTTCAAACTCATTATAACGCACTTCTCTTGCCGCTGCCTCAATGCCCAATTTGCGTTCTTTTGCATACAGACGTACATCAGCACGGCAAAGATGCAAATATACCCCGAAACATTCAGCCAACTGCACGCAAAACTGTGCATCACGCTCCGCTTCATCACCGCGCAACCCGTGGTTGATATGCACCGCTGCAACCTCAAGGTCGTAACATTCTTTCAAATTAAGTATAACTGCAAGCAAAGCCACCGAATCCGCACCGCCCGAAAGCGCCACCAGGACACGGTCTCCCTGCATAAGCAACTTATTTTCATCCGTATACTGCTTAACTTTACTAATCACATTTCTTCACCGCTGCGTTGGTCATCACAGTGCATAAACTTCGTATGCGCACCGTCCCAATACAAACGAATTGTACCGGTTTCACCATTTCTGTGTTTTGCAACAATACATTCCGCAATATTCTTATCCTGAGAATCCTTATTGTAATACTCATCTCTGTACAAAAACATTACGATATCCGCATCCTGCTCAATTGCACCGGATTCACGAAGATCCGAAAGCATCGGACGTTTGTTCGTTCTGCTCTCCGGTCCGCGGGACAACTGCGAAAGACAGATAATCGGCACCTCAATTTCCTTTGCCAGAATTTTAAGCGAACGCGAAATATCCGCAACCTCATTTTGACGGTTATCCGATTTAGAGCCGCTTTGCATCAACTGCAAATAGTCAATAACAACCAAGCCAAGGTTATGCTGCTGTTTTAATCTGCGGCACTTTGCGCGGATTTCCGCAACCGTTACCGTAGAGGTATCATCAATAAAAATCGGTGCTTTTTCCAGCGTTGCCAAATGCTCACCGATGTTCATCCAGTCGTTGGCATCCAACGTGCCTTCTTTAAGCTTCGTACCGCTCACATATGCTTCAGAGCAGATGATACGGTTTGTAAGCTGTTCTTTAGACATTTCCAAATTGAAGATAGCCGTGGTAATATTATTGCGTATCGCCGCATTCTGCGCAATATTGAGTGCGAAACTCGTTTTGCCCATCGCAGGTCTTGCCGCAATCAAAACAAGGTCAGTTTTCTGTAATCCGGAAGTCATCTGGTCTAAGTATGCAAAGCCGGTCGGCACACCGGTCACCTTACCCTTCTTAGCCACCATTTCCTGCATTATTTTAAAGCTATCGCCGAGCAACTCACGAATCGGCACAACGCTTTTCGAATCCTTGCCCTGCAGAATATCAAAAATTTGCTTTTCTGACTGCTCTAAGATAAAAGATGCCTCGCTGGATGCCTCATAACCCATGTTAACAATATTTTCGCCAGCCTCTATCAAACGACGCAACAACGCCTTCTCGGACACAATCTGTGCATATTGCCCCACATTGGTTACTGTCGGTACACTCGCGGCCATATTCGACAAATAAGCAATTCCGCCGATAGCTTCAAGCTGTCCGTTTTTCTTGAGCGCATCCGTAACCGTAACCAAGTCAATCGGCATATTCACATTAAACAAATCCTGCATTACAGCAAAAATCGTGCGGTTATGCTCAAAGTAAAAATCATCCGCACGGATAATTTCACTTGCCACCGCGATACAGTTTCTGTCAATTAAAATCGCACCGAGTACAGATTGCTCTGCCTCCATGCTGTAAGGCATTGTTCTACCTGCTAAATCCATAATTCATCCCTCTTACTGCGCTACTACAACCACATTTAATGTGGCCACTACCTCCGGATAAATGCGCACTTCCACCTGAGTTGTGCCCACCTGTTTGATGCCGTCCGGCATATGAAATTTCTTTTTATCAATTACAATGTGCTGTTGCATCTTCAACGCTTCTGCAACATCTTTATTGGTAATGGAGCCGAAAAGTTTGCCGTTTTCTCCGGCTTTCGCTGTCAATTTTACGCTCATGCCGTCCAATTTTTCTTTGAGTGCCTTTGCCTGCTCCAATTCCTGTCCTTTATGAAACACATCCGCTTCCTTCTTACCACGGATATCGTTTAAATTGCTGTTTGTTGCCTCAATGGCCAGCTTGCGTCCCAAAAGAAAGTTGCGTGCGTAACCGTCCGACACTTCCTTGATTTCACCCTTCTTGCCCTGTCCTTTTACATCTTGTAAAAAGATAACTTTCATTGTATTCCCCTCCGGTTATTTATCATTATTTGCTTTGTTCACTAAAATAGGTCTCCAGTGCCTCCAAAAGCATTTCTTTCGCCTTTAGCGGTTCGTGCTCTAATTGTGCACCGGCCACCGTCAAATGACCGCCGCCACCGAGTTTTTCCAAAATCACCTGCACGTTGATTTTGCCCCATGAGCGACCGCTGATAAAGGTTATATCCTCCATGCGTACAATGGCAAACGAACACTCGACTCCATCCAAATTGAGCATTTCATCCGCAGCCTGTGCAGCTAAAATATTCACATTTTCCATTGCATCCTCGCACACGGAAACAGCAACATTGTCATACACCATTTCCATACGGCTGACGATACTGCTACGGCTGTTATACTGTTGTAAATCCGACTGGAACAGTTTTTTTACTGCAACCGTATCCACGCCGTGTTTGCGCAAAAACGATGCCGCATCAAAGGTTCTGACACCGGTTTTAAACGTGAAATGCTTTGTATCCAGGCAAATGCCTGCATAGATTGCCTCCGCTTCCGATTTGGTCAATGCGACACGGTTATCCGTATACTGCAACAGTTCCGCAACCATTTCCGAAGTGGATGATGCATATGGCTCGTGATAAACCAAAGAACAATTTTCAATAAACTCCGTACTTCTGCGGTGATGGTCAATCAAAACAATTTCACCGGCTTTTGCTAAGAGCTGCTCATTTTCTGTTCTGCTCGGTCTGTGCGTATCCACAACAATCAAAAGCGTATCTTCATCTACAAGTGCATCTGCCTCCTGTGGCAGGACAAACATACCCTTACAGTCTTCCTGCTTGCGCATCATTTCCAAGACATTTTCCACACCGTGTCCGTGCTCGCCGCACACGATATATACCGGCTTATTTCTGTTTTTTGCCACGCGCGACAAACCGATTGCCGCACCAACCACGTCAAAGTCCGGCGTTTTATGTCCCATTAAAACTACACGCTGCTTATTTTCAATCAGCTGACAAAGTGCATAAGCAATAACGCGGGATTTTACACGTGTACTCTTTTCGTGTTCTTTCGTCTTACCGCCATAGAACTTAAACTGTGCATCGTCCTTGATTACCGCCTGGTCACCGCCGCGGCCAAGCGCCATATCGAGTGCCATGCGGGCATAGGCATCATTTACATTCAGGTTTTCACCGCCCGTGCCGATACCGATGCTGACCGTTGCCGGCGCTTTATTGCCCTCATTGAGTTCACGCACCTGTTCCAAAATTTCAAATTTACGGTCAATCAATTTCTGAAGATAGCGATGTTCAAAGAAAAACAGATAACGGTCACGTTCTGTCTTTTTCAAAATGCCGGAAATGCCAGAAACCCAGGCATTCACCTTACGGTCGAATGCAGAAATCAACTGCGGCTTTGCCACATCCTCCATATTGTTTAAAATGTCATCGTAATTGTCAAACATAATTACGGCAACATCCGTTTTTTCATCTAAATATTTTCTTTTAAGTGAATTGGTCTGCGTAACATCAAGCCAATACAACAAAACAAGATAATCATTTTCATGCTTGCGGTCCGGCTTGATAATATTTCCGGAAACACTGTATTCACGGTCGTTGTATGTTACATCGATCGTAATACCCTCTCGCATACGAAGTACATCGCTCCACTTGAGGTCTTCCACAATTTCCATAATGTATCTTTCAAACAAAGACTCGCCCTGCACGATTTTTGCAAAGCCCTGATTGTACCAAGACACCTTACCGTCGAGTTGTGTAACCACCATCGGAAACGGAAAGTTTACAAGCGAGTCCTTGGTTGCGGAGTCCATGTGTTCACTGAGTTTTTCCGCATACTCCGCCACATCGCGCGCACGGTATTTCTTTTCGAGAAAATTTAAACATACCAAAACCAAAAACAATACTGCTTCGGCAATGGCAAGTCCGTACTGTGCAGGTCCTGTAATAAAGGTCAAAACCGCACAGACAAGCACGCACCACTGTGCTACGCTCATCGCACTGTTGAGTCTTCTTAAAAAGTATTTACTTTTCATTTTCTATCGCCTCTTTTCTTTGTGCGAAAATGAAAGGACATATCCAGTACACCCAAAGCAAATGCAATCGGTGTTGCAAACGAAAAAAACCAAAGCAGAAGAACGCACAATAACACCCGCAAAAACACGGAGCGCACACGCAACATCCAAAACACCAAAACCGCGAAGCCGCACACAATGATATAACTGCTCAGCACAACAGCCAGATTCGCCATCGTGACAGAGAATACGCCTTCACTAAATAACCCAACACCCCAACTGAGCATCCAAACAAGCAAACAACCGCGCGTCACCTGCAAATCTCTGAATCGAGGATAAAACGCCGCCAACTCCGGTGCTTTTTTTCTAAAAGTCATGCGCAGGAAGAACACAATACCATACGCACACAAAGCCATAGAAAGCAAGAAAACCGCCGGCGTATAAACCTGCATCATTTCAATCAGCATCGCGCTTTCTTTTGCCCCAAGCCCGAGTTCGCTCACAACCTGTGCACTCTGCTCAGCGAAATTTTGAGCAAAATGCAATTGTGAATCTGCACGAAACGCATCGGAAAAATATAAAATAATTTCTGCCGCCAACATCATAACCGTAGTCAGCGAAACCGTGTACAGAAGCGTTTTTCGCCTGCGCACACACACGCCGACCGTTACACCGGCAAACAGCGGTGTAAGTACAGGCTCAAAAAAACCTTCGTGTATAAAACTGAAAAACAAAACAAATAAACCGGATTGTAAAAGCGCGTGTTTCCATCCCGCACGCACCAATGTATATGCAAGCAAAGCGGGAATAAACAAAGAGAAAATCCAACTGTAAAACCCAACCGTCAATGCCGTGAAACTTAACACCGATAATGCAATATAGGTAAGCGCAATTTCGCCGCGTGTTACATTCTTATTCTGTTCCAATGCCATCACATCCTTTTCCTGAAAAACGGCACAAAAACCCATGTTAAATCATAATTATATTTATCATAACATATTTATTCTCTCAAGTCAAACGAATTGATATATTTTCTTATCCTTTATAATTGGTTTACATCACATAAATCCCTTGACAAAACAGCCAAAAAGAGGTAAACTAATTTACGCACAATTGCGCGCCTGTAGCTCAGTTGGATAGAGTGTCAGACTCCGACTCTGGAGGTCGTGCGTTCGAATCGCATCAGGCGTACCAAAAAATCCCTTATCCAATCGGATAAGGGATTTTTCATTCTTAAATTACTCTTCGTCGCAACCGCAATCGCAATCGTCGCAATCACAGTCACAGTCAAAATCAAGTTCGATTTCCTGACCGCAGTTCGGACACTCAATCGGTGCATCCGTATCAAAAATATCCTCATCAAGGTAGATAATTTCCTTACAGCTCGGACATTCGATTTCGTAATACTCCATATCGTCGTCACAATCGCAGTCATCGCAACCGCAGTCACAATCCTCTTCATAGAGATCATCTTCAACTGCAGCGAGATCTTCATCGATTTCATCAACCTGTTCCATGAGTTCTTCCTGCTCAGCAGCAAGTTCATCAATGGCTTCGGCCATATCATCGAGAAGCTCAACAATTTTAAGAAGCACTTTGCCTTCGTCCGTCTTATCGCTGATTTCCAGACCGTCTACAAGTCCCTGTAAGTATGCAACTTTCTTTACAATATTCTCCATGTTCGTCTCCGTTTCTGCCGCACACGGCGGCGGTTACTTTAGCGATTATATACAACCGCAAAGCTCAGTATACCCATTATACGCGTTCCATATACTCGCCGGTACGTGTATCAATTCTGATTCTGTCACCCTGGTTTACAAACAGCGGCACAAAAATGGTAGCACCGGTTTCTACGGTAGCCGGCTTGGTTACGTTTGTAGCGGTATCACCCTTTACGCCCGGCTCAGTTTCAATAACGTCGAGCTCTACGAACGTCGGCGGTTCTACACCAAATACGTTGCCCTTGTAGCTGAGCACCTTAACCGGCATATTCTCAGTTACAAATTTAAGCGCATCGCCGAGCTGCTCAGCGGAAAGCGGCATAAGTTCAAAAGATTCCTGATCCATGAAATAGTACAGGTCACCATCAGAGTAGGAATACTCGTAGTCCTTACGCTCGATGTGTGCCTTCGGCATTTTTTCTGTCGGTCTGTAGGTCTTTTCCACTACGCCGCCGGTAATTACGTTCTTAAGCTTTGTTCTTACGAAAGCTGCACCCTTACCCGGCTTTACATGCTGAAATTCTACAACCTGGAAAACGTTGCCGTTTTCTTCAAAGGTTACACCGTTTCTAAAATCACCTGCTGAAATCATATATCTTACCTCCAAAAGCTTTTTTATCCTAATATATTGTATATTAAAACTTGGAAAAATACAAGTCTTTTTTTAAATTATACGCAAATCTTTGCTATTTTTTGTAAGAAGTTCGCAATTTTGCCCGTTTACGACCACCAAATCCTCAATTCGTACACCGAATTTATTCGGCAAATAGATACCCGGCTCTACGGTGACAACCATTCCGTCCTGCAAAGTCAATTCAGATTTCGGAGACAAATTCGGCGCTTCATGCACGTCCATACCCACGCCGTGGCCGAGCGAGTGTCCGAAGTATCGGCCGTACCCCGCCGACACAATTACATCTCTGGCCGCCGCATCTGCAACACTGCATAACGCACCTGCCTTGACGGCCGCAAGACCTGCAAGCTGTGCGCATAGCACAGTGTCATAAACCTTGCGTTGCTCTTCCGAGCAAGAACCGAGTACAACGGTACGTGTCATATCCGAACAATAGCCGTCATATACACAGCCGAAATCAAACGTAATAAAATCACCGCATGCAAGCGCTCTGTCTGTTACGGTAGCATGCGGCATAGACGAATGCGGCCCGCTTGCAACAATCATATCAAAGCTCATACCCTCTGCCCCGCTTTTGCGACACATCCACTCAAACTCTAACGCGAGTTCTTTCTCGGTCACACCAACGCGCACACGGTCGAGCAGATTTTCATACGCCGTTTCGGCAATCGCAGACGCTTTTTTGATGCGTGCCAGTTCTGACACGTCCTTAATCATACGCGCTTGCAAAATCACACCTGCATCCGAAATAAATTCTACATTCGGCAAAAGCGCTTTCAAGCGATTATACTGCGCAAGCGTAATATGCTGCTCACAAATTTTCACGCGTTCAATATCCGCAGGAAAACCGTTTTGCAAACCATCCGCGATATCATAGACCGCGACATCTGTTTGCTTGCCTGCCGCTTCCGTATAGCGCGAATCTGTAAACAGGATGCAGTCATGCTTAGAAATCAGCAAAGTGCCCTCGCCCGAAAAGCCGCTGTAATAACGCACACATTTTTCGTCTGTGATATAATAGGCTTCCTTATCCGAAAGGGTTTGCGTCAACACCCGAATTCTGACATTCATTTCGCCGCCTCCACAAGCGCCTGCACCGCCAATACATAACCGCATTTGCCGAGTCCGCAAATCTGACCGATGCAGGAAGCCGCCGTTACGGAATTGTGCCGAAATGCCTCACGCTTGTGAATATTGGAAATATGCACTTCCACCGCCGGCGTTTTCACGCTGCCGAGCGCGTCAGCAATTGCGTAACTGTAGTGCGTGTACGCACCCGGATTGATAACAATGCCGTCAAAATCCGTGTGCGCCTTGTGAATCGCATCTATAATTTCGCCCTCACAGTTGCTTTGGAAGAACGTAATCTGTGCCTGCGGACACATCTTTTCTACATAGGCATTGATATCCGTTAGGGTTTCTTTTCCGTACACCTCCGGCTCACGTACACCAAGCATATTTAGATTCGGACCGTTGATAATTAAAATTTTCATCTTGCGTATCGCTCCCTTTTATAACTTTTTATAAATATCTATAATTCTGTCTGCAATCTGCATCGGACTTAAATCTTCCACATCAAATGCAAAATCGTGGTTTTCATAGTAGATTGCGCGCGATTGAAGTCTCGCTTCCAAATCTTGCGCGCTTTGCCCTTTGGCAAGCGGTCGCTTATCGTTACCTGCCACACGCTGCACAATCGTTTCGATTCGCGCGCGCAGTAAAATTACTACTCCGTTTTTTCGTAGCGCGTCCATATTTTCCTTTCGTAGTACGGCGCCGCCGCCCGTCGCAATCACGGAGTTTTTCTTTTGTGCCAGTTCACAAAGCACCGCAGTTTCTATATTGCGAAACCCCTCTTCGCCGCACGTTTCAAAAATCTGCGTAATGCTTTTTTGCTCTCTGCGCTCAATTTCCGCATCCGCATCCAAAAAACGGTAACCAAGCTTTTTAGCCAAAATTTTTCCGACGGTAGACTTTCCGGTTCCCATAAAACCGATTAAAACCAGGTTTTTCATAAACCGAATACCTCTCTTTTTATTTCTTTATATATGGACCGGTCAATTTTTGTGTCCGTAAATATTTCATATGCAACAATGCCCTGAAATATTAACATTCCGAGTCCGTTTATGCATACCGCCGCGCCGTTTTCCTCCATTTTCTTTAAAAACGCCGTCTGCGCCGGATTGTAAATCATATCCGCCGCCACTGTGTTTGTATCCACATAGGAAAAATCGTCCGTCGGACAGGCATCCGTACGCGGCGCCATTCCCAACGGAGTTGTATTGATGACCAAATCATAACGGCTGTGTTCTCTGTGCGTTAAAACTTCTCCATCGCAGGCGTCTTTCACAAACCTAGCCAGCGCATCCGCCTTTTCCTGCGTACGATTAAGCACCGTGATGCTCTTCGCGCCGAGCATCGAAAACTTCACACAAACCGGTCTGGTCGCGCCGCCGGCACCGTAAATTAAAATATCTTTTCCGATGACCTCTGCGCCGCCTTCCAAAAGCGAAAGATAAAATCCGTCTGCATCCGTGTTGTATCCGTAGAGTTTGCCGTCTGCATTTTTCACCGTATTGACCGACCCGAATTTTTTTGCATCCTCCGAAATCCAATTTAAATACTGCGTCACAGCGATTTTATGCGGCGCGGTGATGTTTACACCTGCGTAATTTAACGCAACGATGCCACGCATCGCCGCAGCAAGGTTTTCCGGTTTTACGTGCAGTGCACTGTACGCATAGTTTAAGCCATAAGCTTTGGATATGTAGTTATGCATCTGCGGCGAATAGGAATGTTCCACAGGGTCACCTATTAAACCGAGCAGTCTGGTTTCTCCGTTTATTTCCTGCATAATTTGCCTCTTTTCTGCATTCGTCTTAATATTATGCGTTCAAAGTAGCGTTTCACTTTAAAAAACGTATTTTCTGCACTCGGCAACGGCTTTACCAAAATGGAATACATACCGCACAAATTTGCGCCGAGCACATCGGTAAATATCTGGTCACCGATCACCGCCGTATGCTTTCGGTGTACACCCATGGTTTTTGCGCAGCGTAAAAGTCCGCCCGGCAGCGGTTTTGCCGCCTTGTAGATTGCAAACACACCGAGCTCGCGCGCAAAACGTTCTACACGCTCTCCTTCATTATTGGACGCAATCACCGCCGAAATACCGTTTTCTTTAAGTTTTGCTACAAAACCTATAACCTCCGGCGTCGGCGACGGCACATGATACGGCACAAGCGTATTGTCAATATCTAAAACGATACCGTCAATTCCGCGCCTTTTCAGTGCCGGAATGTCCAAATCACCAAAGCCGTCTATATAAAGTTTCGGATAAAAAACTGACATAATCTTCCCTCATTACAATCGCACCAATACCTGTGCGTAATATAAATTTTCGCCCATGTTGCCGTCCACGGCAATGCCGGTGTATGTATAAGAATTATCGAGCATCGCCGCACGGTGTGATTTTGAATTGAGCCATCCGTAGCACGCATAATAAGCATTCGGCATTTTCGCTAAAATCTCTGCGAGCTTTGTGTATTTTTTATGCGTTGTCGAGCTTTGAATTCTGTCCGTTATATCATCGCCGTTTAGGCCCTCATGTGCAAAAAAGTTGTTTTCCGCCATCGAGGCCACGTGCGCTTTATCCACTTGCGCCAAGCTTTCACTGTATGTAAGCGCTTTTTTACCGGCCAACTCACGAAGCGCATTGGTCAGATAAAATGTCAGTTTACTCTCCTGTGCCATGACTGCCGACTTGTCGGCATTTTCCTTGTACGGATTGTAAGCAGCGCCCGCCGCACAGGCATAGAAACCGACCACTCTGCCGTCTTCAAAAGCATCCGTAAATACATATGCTGCATCCGAATATTTACCGCCAGAAAGCTGCGAAACATAAGTTTCGCCAATCTGCAACGCAGAGTCATTGGTGAAAAATTCAAAGAGTTGACCGTCGAGAAGGCCCAAAACCGTAATATACTTTGTATCCTGCTGAATATAAACATTTCTCTGTACACCGTCCGCACCGGGAACGGTATCGTACAAGCCGCCAAGCCATACTTCAACCTCTTCCAAATCCGTCGCTCCGAGCTTCAATTCCGCGCCGAACAAATTCATCGGTAAAGCAGAGGAAATATACACCGTTTGTGTCGCTCCCTCCCAAAGCACGCCGCAACCGAAACTTTCGGAAACAAAGCGAAGCGGCACATAGGTGCGGCTATCTATCAGCATCGGCGCCACATCCATGTAGTACTCGCGAATGAGACCGTACTCCGTGCGCAGCGCCCTCGTGCTGCCGATTTGCATGGAATACACAATCGCATCTTTTTTAACCGTAACCGTTTGCGTATTGCCGTCCCAGTCCACCGTATAACCCAGATTTTCCGTCAGCACACGAATCGGCACAAAAGTACGGCTGTCTGTAATTTGTCCGTTGGCAATTTCGCGCCCGTCTAAGCAAATACGCACCACCGGCGCCGCCTGCACCATACAAGGCATCGCCGAACTCAGCAGACATACGGAAAGTAGTATAGCAATTATTTTTAGTTTATGCCGCATCCGGCGCACCTCCTATGTTATATTTTCAATCACCTTTGTAGGATAAGTTTAAGAATCCATAAAAAGTTTCTCCATGAAAATTCATTTTTTATATCATACCACAAGCAGCGCACAAAAGCAACAAAAGCATTGCATAAACTGCAATGCTTTTGAAAGAAAATCAATCTTTAGAGGAATAGTTCGGTGCTTCTTTTGTAATCTGAATATCATGCGGATGACTTTCTTTCAGGCCTGCACCGGTGATGCGGATAAACTTGCCGTTTTCCTTAAGTTCCGGTACTGTCTTAGTACCGCAGTAACCCATACCGGCTCTCAGACCGCCGAGGAGTTGGAAGATGGTGTCGGACAGAAGGCCTTTGTATTCAACGCGACCTTCAACGCCTTCCGGTACAAGTTTTTTCGCATTTGCCTGGAAATAACGGTCACCGCTGCCGTGGCTCTGGTTCATCGCACCGATGGAGCCCATGCCGCGGTACACTTTAAAGCGGCGGCCCTGATAGAGTTCAAACTCGCCCGGGCTTTCCTCACAACCTGCAAACAGACTACCAATCATGATGACGTCACAGCCTGCGGCAATCGCCTTGGTCAGGTCACCGGAATATTTTACACCGCCGTCTGCGATAATCGGAACGCCGTGCTTCTTTGCAGCCTTTGCACATTCATAAATTGCAGTCACCTGCGGCACACCGATACCGGCAACCACACGGGTTGTACAAATCGAACCCGGTCCGATACCAACCTTAACCGCATCTGCACCTGCCGCAACCAAATCTTCTACGGCTTCCGGTGTTGCAACGTTACCTGCAATCACCTGCAAATCCGGATATGCGGCTTTTACCTTTTTCAAGGTGTCCATAATATTTTTGGAGTGACCGTGTGCGGAGTCGAGCACAACCACGTCTACATTGGCTTCTACCAAAGCGGCAACTCTGTCGAGCACATCGGCGGTTACACCGATCGCTGCGCCTGCCAGAAGTCTGCCCTTTTCGTCCTTTGCGGCATTCGGATACTTTACAGCCTTCTCGATATCCTTGATGGTAATCAAGCCTTTGAGCATACCGTCCTTGTCCACAATCGGGAGCTTTTCAATCTTGTTTGCGCGCAATACTTCCTGCGCTTCGTCCAAGGTTGTACCCTCCGGTGCGGTAATGAGGTTTTCTTTGGTCATCACCTCGCCGATTTCACGGGAAAATTCCGTTTCAAAACGAAGGTCGCGGTTTGTGATGATACCGAGCAACTTGCCTGCTTCATCGGTAATCGGTACACCGGAAATTTTATAGCGACCCATCAGCTCGTCCGCATCCTTTAAAGTATGCTTCGGAGAAAGGAAAAACGGGTCCGTAATAACACCGTTTTCAGAGCGCTTTACTTTTTCAACCTCGAGCTTCTGCTGCTCGATACTCATATTTTTGTGGATAATACCGATGCCGCCTTCACGTGCCATTGCAATCGCCATCTGCGCTTCGGTTACCGTATCCATCGCCGCACTCATCAGCGGAATGTTTAAAGAAATCTTGCGAGTAAGCTTTGTTTTAAGCTCAATCATGTTCGGCGTAACCTCAGATTTCTGTGGCACCAAAAGCACGTCGTCAAATGTAAGTCCTTCCATAATGTTCACGAATTATCCCTCCTGATATGCTTATTCTTCTGTTGCTTTTAAATTTAATCTATTTTAACACAATCCTACGCACTTTGCAAGGTTTTTTTACATAAGTTGATGCAAAAGTTGCAAAAGTGCTTCACGGCTGTCCGCCCTATTAACCGCCGCACGAACGGAGGCCGAATTTTTCTCGCCCTTTAAATACCACGCAGCGTGCTTACGCATCTCACGCACAGCAATATATTCCCCGTTTTCTTCGATGCTGTAATCGAGTTGTTTTAAGATGGTTTCCACCTTTTCTTTTCTTGTCGGATAAAAGGTAACTTCCCCTTGCGACATCAGCTGATAAATCTGACGAAATATAAACGGATTGCCCTGCGCACCGCGGCCGACCATCACCGCATCACAGCCGGTCTGCTCACGCATCAAAAGTGCATCCTGCGCCGTAAATATATCGCCGTTGCCGATTACAGGGATTTTAAGCGCCGCTTTCACATCCGCAATCACGTTCCAATCCGCCTTGCCCATATAAAACTGTTCGCGCGTTCTGGGGTGTACCGTCACCGCCTGCGCACCTGCCGCTTCTGCGGCTTTTGCAACTTCTACGGCATTTACGCTGTTATCATCCCAACCTTTTCGGATTTTCACGGTAACCGGCGCTGTAGACTTATCCGATACCGCACGGACAATATCATAAACCAAATCGGGATTGCGCATCAGCGCACATCCGTCACCGTTTCCGGCAATTTTCGGCGCAGGACATCCCATATTGATATCCAGGATGCTTGCGCCCGTCGACAGCGCTTCATCGGTAATACTGCCCATAATCTCCGGCTCGGAACCGAAAATCTGCACGGCAAACGGCTTTTCCTCTTCCCGGACAGCAAGCATACTTGCCGTCTTTTTATCTCGAAACGCCAAAGCCTTTGCACTAATCATTTCCGTATAAACCAAACCGCAGTCATAACTTTTACAAATTCTGCGAAACGCCGAATCCGTCACACCTGCCATCGGTGCAAGAAACACGGGATGTTCAATTGTAAAATTTCCAATCTTCATCGCACTTTCTCCAAATAAACAAGTAAGCCGAATTAAATTCGGCTTACAATTATAAATCATTTTTAATCAAATCCGCATAGGTTTCAGCGCGCACCGCAATGCGGCTTTCTCCGTCGTGCACCATAACAACTGCCGGACGCGGAATACGGTTATAGTTGCTGGCCATGGAGTAATTATACGCACCCGTTGTCAGTACCGCAACAATATCGCCACGTTCCAACGGCTGTATATCCATATTCTCTCCAATTAAATCACCGGACTCACAGCACTTTCCGGCAAGAGTAATCTTTTGTGTCGGCGCATCTCCTGCTTTTGCAGCGGCCAAAGCCGTATATTCCGCACCATATAAAATGTATCGCGGATTATCCCCCATGCCCCCATCAACAGAAACATATGTGCGCACGCCTTCAATATGTTTTACATTACCGACGGTATACAGCGTAATACCTGCCGCCGCTACAATAGAGCGTCCCGGCTCCATAAAAATTTGTGGCATCGGGAAATCATACTTTTGCGCCGTTGCCCGAATCACTTCGGAAACCGCACGAATATAGGCATCATAAGAAATCGGGTCATCTCCTTCGACGTATTTTACACCGAAGCCGCCGCCAAGATTGAGTTTGGTCAGCGTAATGCCAAAGCGTTCACGGATTTCTGCCATAAACTTAAGCATAATTTCACCCGCAAGTTCAAACGGAGCCAAATCAAAAATCTGAGAGCCGATATGACAATGCACGCCGTCTAAGCGAATGTGTTTTGCTAAAACCGCTTTTTCAAAAAACGCAATCGCTTCCCCATTTTCCAACGCAACGCCGAACTTGGAATCAATTTGACCCGTACGGATAAAATCGTGCGTATGGGCATCGACGCCCGGTTTAATGCGCACCATAACCGAAACGGTTTTATTGAATTGGGCGCACAGCGCGTCCAAAAGCATCAATTCGTCGATATTGTCTACGATGATACAGCCAACGCCAAGTTCCAACGCCAAACGAAGTTCCGCCTCCGTTTTGTTGTTGCCGTGAAAATACACCTTCTCCATCGAAAAACCGGCCTGATACGCCGTATATAACTCGCCGCCGGATACGACATCCACGCCGAGACCTTCTTCATCTGCAATGCGATACATTGCCTTACAGGAAAACGCTTTCGAGGCATACAGAATCAAACCGTTACCGCCATAGTAGCGGTCGATTGCCGTTTTGTAAATTTTACAATTTTTACGAATTTCATTTTCATCCATCACATACAGCGGTGTACCGTACTGCTTTGCAAGCTCAACCGTATCCAAACCGCCGATGGTCAAATGGTTTTTTTCGTTTACATTCAAACAATCCGAAACAAACATTTTCTAAGCCCCTGCTTTCTCCTAATGCAAAAAAATTTAGAACTATCATATCACAATTTATCCGCTGTGTCAACGCTTCGCTTACAAAAGACAATACAGATTACAGCTGACCCAATTTGTCCAAAACAGATTGAATTTTATCTTGCGGCACTTGTTTTTGTGCAAGGCGCAAAATTTCGCAAAGCGGCATGTGTTTTGCCATTTGAAGCAGCGGAGAGTCCATCCACTCTGGAAATGAGCTTTTCAGCACCTGTCTCGCCTGCTCATTTTTCAAAAGTTCACCAAGTTTAATTTTATTATTTTTCAAATCCATAAAATCCCTCCTTAAAATAATATATGCACCAAAATAAATTTTGTATATTTTATAAACAAAAGCACAAACTAGTCACACAAACAGAAAAGAAGCGCTTTTTCTGTTTTATAAAAACAAAGGAGGCAACACACATGAATGACAAACCGAATATGAGCATCGGCTGCAGCGTAAAGGAATGCAAATATCACTGCAACACTGAAAACTACTGCTCACTTTCCAGCATCAAAGTCGGCACGCACGAAACAAACCCGACGATGTGCGAATGCACCGATTGTGAATCCTTTGAAAAAAGAGCATAAGCGGCTCGGCAAGGCCTGCGCCTTGCTCTACATAGAGGTGATAACGTGAAAATCACGCTATGCCTCCGGCGGAATTTATTGCACCGCCGAAATTTTCGTATCGTATACGATACGAAACGGCGATGTGCATAATTTCCATTATACGCCTTTTGCCCACAGAATGTGCGTATGTATTTATAATTACTATTTGTGGGCTGAAAGGCTATGGAAATTATTATGCTTGGTTTTTTAATGGCAGCCTTAGCCGGCGCCGCAATGAGTGTTCAAGGTGTATTCAATACCAGACTGACCGACAAAATCGGTCTTTTGGAATCCAATACAATCGTCCAAGGTACAGCGTTCGTACTGGCGCTTATTGCCATGCTGATATTCGGCAACGGCAGCCTAAAGGAAATAGCTGCTGTAAACAAACTCTATTTAACCGGCGGTATCATCGGCTTCGCCATTACATTAACCGTTGTGCTTGCCATATCCAAATTAAATACCACGCTTGCAATTTCCACAATTTTGATTGCACAACTACTCATTGCAGCGCTAATTGACGCCTTCGGTCTGTTCGGCACGGAAAAAGTTGCCTTTGGACTGACCAAATACATCGGCATCGCATTGATGATTGCAGGCGTTCTCGTGTTTAAAAAGTAAACAAAAAGCACAGTTCGGCACTGCACAGATGGCCTTAAAAAAACAAATACCGATAAAATAAACGGGATGCATCTGTAGATGCATCCCGTTTTTCATCAGATTTTATAGTCCAACTTAAATTGCTCCCCGCAACCGTAGTTTTCATAAACATAATCAATATCCTTATCGCCTCTGCCGGACAGGCAAGCCAAAATAGAACCGGACTTATGCTCCTTTGCATAACGAATCGCATAAGCAACAGCATGTGCACTTTCAATCGCCGGAATGATACCCTCGTATCTGGAAAGCAAAAAGAACGCTTCCATCGCTTCTTCATCCGATACCGTTTCATAGTGCACACGACCGAGGTCACGCAAATGTGCGTGCTCCGGACCTACGCCCGGATAGTCTAAGCCGCTTGCAATAGAGTACACCGGCAACGGCTCACCGTTTTCATCCTGCAACACATAGCTTGTGTAACCATGGATGATACCCTTTGTTCCATAGGCCATGGTTGCGGCATGATCGCCGACGCCACTGCCCCTGCCGAGCGGCTCTACGCCGTAAATCTCAACCGGATCTGCCAAAAACGGCGTAAACATACCAAGCGAATTGGAACCACCACCGACACATGCCGTAATTGCATCCGGCATAATGCCCGTCATTTCAAGGAACTGTTCTCGTGCCTCAAAACCGATAATCGACTGGAAATCACGTACCATCTTCGGGAACGGATGCGGACCAGCCGCAGTACCTATGCAGTAAATGGCATCTTTATATTCATTAAGATAGGCTTCAAACGCTGCGTCGCAAGCTTCTTTAAGGGTTTTAAGACCCTTGGTTACCGGTACAACATTCGCGCCGAGCATCTTCATACGGATAACATTCGGGTGCTGCTTTTCAATATCCACCTCACCCATATACACATCGCATTCCATACCAAAATATGCCGCCGCAGTCGCAATCGCAACGCCGTGCTGTCCTGCACCGGTCTCCGCAATAATCTTCTTTTTGCCCATATACTTTGCAAGCAGACCTTCGCCCATACAATGATTCAGCTTATGCGCACCGGTATGGTTCAAATCTTCACGCTTTAAATAAATCTGGCAATTACCGAAAATCTTGGAAAGTCGTTCGCAATGATATACCGGTGTCGGTCTGCCCTGAAATTCCTTACGAATTCTGCGAAGCTCATTGATAAACTGCGCACTGTGACAAATCGCCTCATAGGCATCATCTGCTTCTTTAAAGGCCTCGATTAATTCTTTTGCCTGGAAGGAACCGCCGTATTCACCGAAATAACCTTCTACATTCGGATATTCTTTTAAATAATTTTCAAAATCTCTGTACTTATTCATGTTCATATACTCCTTTTAAAGCATCTATATTACTATATCACAGTTCAAAACAAAAGTCCACATGAATTTCGCCATCGTGCATTTAAAATAAACATAAGCCCCTCCTGTAAATAAAAAAGTCCTCAGCAATGAAAATTGCCAAGGACGAATAAACTTTATCCGCGGTGCCACCTTGTATTCACGGCAAAGCCGTGCCCTTTTTGAAGTACCATCATACTCCCGACTATTTACGCAAGTCCTACGTCCGTGCATTTAACACAGCCCTCAGCAGTCCATATTGCGCAGGCGCACTTTGCGGAACTCACACCATAATCCGCTCGCTCTAAAAGTCCGATTCTGCCTTTTTTCTGCCTCAACGGTTTGTTTGTTAACATTATACAACCGGCCTCTTTGTTTGTCAACCCAAATTTTGTTTGTACGGTACGCGCGCCGAAGGCACGACCTTCGAAGCCGGTTCCGTATGTACCGCCTGATCATCAAAGAAAATATTCGCGCCGAAGGCTTTTAACACATCGCCTTTCTTAATTCCGCCTAAAAAAAAGACTTCATCTATACGTACGTTCCAAGCGCGAAGCGTGCGCACCACGCGCTCATGCGCAGGTGCATTGCGCGCTGTAACCAAAGCCGTACGAATCGGCACTTCGTTTTCCGGAAACTTTTGTTGCAGCAAAGACAAAGTTTTTAAAAACTTGGCAAACGGTCCTTCCGGCAACGGATTTTGCGCATTTTTTTGCTCATGTTCTGCAAAAGCCTGCAAACCCTCCGTCTGATAAATACGCTCTGCCTCATCCGAGAAAATCACCGCATCCCCGTCAAATGCGATACGAATCTGTTGTACACTGTCTTGCGGACGAATCGGCAATTGTGCATGGTCACAAATGATGCCGGCCGCAACATTGGCATTGATTGCTTCCTGCACATCCTCTTCGTTGGCAGACAAAAACAAATCTGTCTTAAATGCATCCAGATACGGTGCAAGCGAATATCCGCTCACCAAAGCTGCACGGCTGATTTCCAAACCGTAATGTTCAATAGAATTAAAAATGCGTAAGCTGGTATCCGCGCTGTTTTTGGACATGATGATGATTTCCGTCAGGTATCTGCCGTCCGCATTGAGTTTTTGAAGCGCTTTCACAAGCGGGAATGCTGTACCGGGCTTTAAAATATCCTTTTCATGTTCAAGTTGATACGTGGCATATGCCTCCAGTCCCTCTTTTTCAAAAATCTCGTTTTCGGACTCCAAGTCAAATAGTGCTCTGGATGAAACGCCGATTACAAGTTTATCCGTTAAATCTATCGCCACACCAAATCACCTGTCTTTCATTGTATCATAAAACACAATTTCTTCTATATCACGCACCTCAGCATGCATCGCAATCGGTGCGGCTTCATCTGCCGGAAATCCCAGCGTCAAAATAGCAACCGGAACAATATTCGCCGGAATTGAAAATACATCACAAAGCTTTTGTGGATTAAAATGCATCACCCAGCAAGAACCTACACCGTTATTGTATGCTGCAAGCATCATATGTGTTGTCACAATCGCCGCATCCACCGGCGCAGACATTGCTCCGTCGTACGGACGCACCCAGCTTTCATCTTTATTATAGCACACAACAAGCGCCGTCGGTGCGTCAAAATGGCATTTTGTGCAATCTTTCAACCTCGAAATTGATTCATCTGTATTGAGCACTAAAATCCGTTGTGGCTGATAATTACAACCCGTAGGCGCAAGGTGGCCCGCTTCCAAAATTTTGCCAATTGTATCCTGAGACAAATGTTCCGGCTTATATTTGCGCACGGAAAATCTATTTTGAATCACATTTTCAAATTCCATATTCATTCTCCTTGATTGCCTTTTTATTTATTTTATCACGAACACGCAAAAAACACAATTATAAATTTTGCTAAAAATTAGAAATAAAAAAAGAATATAAAAAGCCGCTAACCTCATAAGTTAGCGGCTTTTCGCTTGAAAGAGCCGAATATAAATTCCTTTTCTCGTTGCCGTAAGGCAACATATCGCATCCGTCAGGATATATCGCACCGAAGGTATATCGAAAATTCCGTTAGGAATTTATATCGCTGAAAAAAAAGAAAGATTTTGGATGCGAAATCTGTCTTTTTTTCTGGTACACCATCACGGGCTCGAACCGTGGACACCCTGATTAAGAGTCAGGTGCTCTACCAACTGAGCTAATGGTGCATATCTCTTGAACACTTTTAATATTATAATGTGCAAATCCATTTTTGTCAATACTTTTTTTAGAATTTTTTAAAAAAATTTTTTAAGCAACAAGCCATAAAAAAGAGACTATGCAAAGCATAGCCTCTTTCTTACATGTTAGATTAATTATTTGCTCAAATTTTTAAGCAGTTCATTGTATCTTTCGTACGCAGCATTGTGAACCTTTACGCACTCATCAATACCCAGTTCCTTAACCTGTGCGATAAATTCATCCCATGTAGCATCTACGTCAACGATACCCATGATCGCCTTCTGCTGATACTCGGAAATGTATGTGTCACAAGCCACCCACTGCTTGTCGATAACTTTCTGCTCTTCGTCTGTGAAGGTGTACTTCGGAACGAGTTTGCAGGTGAAGTCTGCATCGATGTATGCCTGGTTACCGGCCTTAGCTTCATCCGTCATGCCGGAGAGAAGCCACTTTTGGCGCATGTAGTAACCGATTCCTACGCAACCGATGTCACGAACGAATTGCGCAGCGCCGCCTTCGTAGTCAGTAGCATAAGTTGTGTACTTCGGATTGCCGTTTTCATCCGGCAGCCAGTCTCTGCCTTCGATACCCATAGCGTTGAGGCAGGAACCTTCATCGGAGTACCAGAAGTCGATATATCTAAGTGTTTCTGCCAAGTGCTCGTTGTGGATAGACACACCCCAACCTTCTGTGGTTACAACATCGCCCGGCGAATGGCAGTATGCTTCGCCGTGAATATTTTCCGGCGGCATCATAACAGATATATGGAAGCCCGGAACATTCTTAATCTGGTTGTTGTAGGACATGGTGGAAGAAAACCAGTTAAAGGTCATACCACCGGTGTTGCTGCCCCAAAGCTCGCCGCGGGAATTCTTACGTGTATAAATTTCCTGGTCAATGTAACCTTTCTTATACCAATCAGCAATCGTCTTGAGTGCTGTCTTATAATTTTCCGTTAACTTCGGCATGTAAATTTTGTCATTTTCATCAATATCCCAGTTTCTGTTACCGTTAAGACCGAAGAAATAGAACAGATGTGTTACATCGCCGTGGTACGGAACTTCATCCTTCTTACCGTTACCGTTCGGGTCCTGGTTACGGAACGCATCCATAACATTTACGAAATCTTCAAAGGTCTTCGGATGTTCCAAGCCGAGCTTTTCCATCCAGTCCTCTCTGGTGTACCAAGCCTGTGTCGGCCCTTCTTCACGAAGCTTCGGGCAGAAGTATACTGCGCCGTCCGGTGCTGTTACAGCAGCCAAATACTCCGGATGCTCTTCATAAATCTTTGCCAGGTTCGGCATGATTTCCGGGTCGGTTACGTACGGTAACAAGTCAACCATTACGCCCTCTTGATAGCCTGCGGCATCAACGTTAGACTTAGAACCCTTTACGATGTCCGGAATTCTTTCTTCCAGAAGCATAAGGTTGAATGCCTGCGCTTCTTCCTGGTCCTTACCAACAGTAGTTTCCAGCATAATGTTGGTTCTTTCTTTTGCTACATGATAAACAGTTTCAACCTGTTCACCATTGATGTCAGCATATTCACCAACAAACTTCGGGTAGTGTGCTGTGAGTGTCAGCAGCTCTTTGGAAGCCATCGGATACTCTAAGCCTTCGAGCGCACTCATATCAAGATCAGACTTGACATCGTTGCCGCCACCCTGGCAGCCGGCAAACAGGGTTACAACCATGAGTGCGGCCAAAAGGGCACTTAATACTCTTCTTTTCATTTCTATCCTCTCCTTTTTATAATTTTGCAGATTTCTCCACATAGGAAACTTATGTATGAAAACTTCCCTTGAAAGTTCTCTAATACATTATACCACTTTTTTGAAATTTAGCAAGAGGAATTTTGAGTTTTTTCAAAAAAAGATGACGGAAAAATTTTCCGTCATCTTTTCGCAAAACTGTCTGTGGGGGCAGACAATTTTACTCTTGAACCATCTGCGGATATAACTCGTTTAACAATTTATGTGTATTCGGCATCCTGTCCGCGCCGATCTGATACGAATGATAACGGATATAACTGTCCACATATCCGTGTTTGTACGCATCCTCATCGAAAGAGTTCAATTCAAATTCCAATGTATACACAATCGAAGACTCCGGCAGTTTCTCCTGCACAGTCACCGCATTACCGTACACATTGATGTCGTGTTTTACATATCTGTTTTCCCACAATGCCGCATAGTCGAGGGCTTCCACATCCTTGCGCAGTGCCGCTAAAACCGCGTCTTTGTCATTGATAAAATATTTATCGCCATCTATATAGGTACCTACACTGCGAATATGTTTTGCATCGTCATACAAAATACTGTTACCCTGTCGCACAAATTCTTTATTGTTATACATTTCCAAAACCAAAGGCTGATTAATTACATTATACGCTCGTTTAAACATTCTGCCGTCACGAAGTTTAAATTCCATACGCATATATACACCGTAGTCGCCGTCTTCCGCCTCGCGTTTGCCGTCTATCACCGCACGGTGCAATGCACACGCAAGTTCTATACTGTCTTTTTCCGAAACGGTAACCTCTTGGTTCGGGTATTCGTAAAATCCGCTCAAAGTCACCGATGCAACAGACTCGGGTAAAACTGTTCGACGTTCAAATCCGGTGACGTCGCTTTGCAAAATCACAAATCCGACTGCAACCGCAATACATACGCATCCAAGTTCTTTCAGCGCCCCGAAAATACGCCAGGACTTAGAGATTAGCATCTGAGCGATTACAAAGCCGACCGCTGCCCACACAGCCGCCAAAATCGTATTACCAATCAAATTATCCTGCGTTTGCATGCCGCTGACACCAACAACATACAAAAATCCTGCTACAGCGAAACAAACACTCACGCCGTACTTAAAAACCGGACGTACCCAGCCAAATACGACTACATCTCCCGCCTGTTCAAGCGGTCTCTTTTTATACGCAAACAGCGCCAGAGTCAAAAACACAACACTTAAAACCGCAAAAAGTAAAATATAGTAGCCGCACGGCTCGGTAAACTCGTGAAACACGGTCATCATCGGCAACTCCATAATCCAGCGCGGAATATCAAAATCCGAATTAAAGCCGAACAAAAACATCTGACACAGCGCCATATACGCCGCAAACACCGCAAGCGGTAAAAAGTGCAAAATGTAAGTAAATACAAACTGCGCCGCCGCATTGCCGACAAACATACCGACAAAGCTTGCAAAAGCAAACAACACAATAGAGAGCATAAGTGCATACACGCTCCAACGCAGTACGCTGCCCATCACAATCTTGGCTCCGATGTCCATGGTCAGATGCACGCCATAAACCAAAAGCGTGTTAATCAGAATCGGCACTGCCAACAAAACCGCACCTGAAAGCACCGTAGAACCGAACAGTTCGGTTCTGGACACCGGTAATCCGTGCAGCGCCGTCGTCATTTTAATCTGATGCAAATATTGAAACAGAAGCACTGCAAGTACGACAGCATATACACAAATGCTCAAGTTGGAAAACGCGGTATATTCCTGTCTGCGCTCTAAAATATCCGTCACGTTGTCAAGCCACATATAAGAACGGTTCATCGTCATCAGATTAAAGGGAAAACAGAAAAACAAAACTACCGCCTCTAATATACAAGCCCACGAAAAGCGCTTGATATTAGAGAAAAACAGACCTTTATTAAAGAAGGATGTCTTCATACGCATATCCCATACCTCCCAACTCATAAATAAATACTTCCTCAAGTGTCAGCGGCAATATATCCATTACAATCGGATTATACGCCTTCACTTTTTCGGTAAGCCCGTCCAAATCGCCGCGCGCAATTACCATATACACACTGCCGAACGCACTTGTATGCATCGGATGAAGTTCTTCCAAAAGTGCCTGTGGGAACTCTCCTTTAAATGCCAACTGCAACTTATGTACATCACTTTTAATATCGTCAAGCTGTTTTTCAATCACAATTTTACCGCGATGCAGAATACCGACATGGTCGCACACACTTTCTAATTCGCGCAGATTGTGCGAAGAAATCAGCACCGTTGTTTTATTCTCCGCAACATCCTGTAAAATCAGATTCCAGACGCGGCGACGCATTACGGGGTCGAGCCCGTCCACCGGTTCATCGAGCACCATCAGTTTCGGCATTGTACATATCCCAAGCCAGAATGCCACCTGCTTTTGCATCCCTTTGGATAAGCGCATTACACGCAGGTTTTCGTCCATACCAAATACACTCTTCAACTTTTCATAGCGCTCATCGCTAAATCGCGGATAGATGTTTTTATACAGTTTTTTCATATCCTTAATTGTATAGGATTTATAGAAAAATACATCATCAGGAATATAAACCACATTTTGCTTACAGGCGACGTTTTCATACAAAATCTCATCGCCGACCAATACGCTGCCGCTGTTTTGCTGCAAAACACCGACAATATGTTTAATCAGCGTTGTTTTCCCGGCACCGTTCGGCCCGACGAGACCGTAAACACTGCCTTCAGGCACGTGCATACTCAAACCGTCCAGCGCCGTAAAATCACCAAAAGTTTTCGTTAAATTCTCTACACGAATCACTTACTTCTCCTCCTTGTCATAGTATTGTGCAAGCAGCGCGCAAATCTCCTGCTGCGCTACACCGCCAAAGGACAACTCCGAAAAAACAGAGCCGAGTTGCAAAAACAACTCCTCCCTGCGTCTTGGCGTAATTTCATTTTTTCTCGGAGCAACCACGCTCCCCTTTGCACGCACGGAATAAATAAACCCTTCCTGCTCAAGTTCTTTATACGCGCGTTGGATGGTGTTGGGATTGATGCCCAATACCGCGGCAAGTTCGCGCACGGACGGCAAACTTTCCCCTTCCACCATCGCTCCCGTCACAATCAATGATTTAAAATTCTCCTTAATCTGTTCGTATACGGGTCTGTGGTCATTGTAATCCAGTTTAAACATGGCGCACCTCCAATCTGTATTATTTGTCTTAGTACAGTTAGTATAGCATGACTTTTTTGACTTGTCAATAGAAAAATAACCATCTCTCCTTCTAAACCGATTTGAGAAACCCTTCAAGCGTATCACAGGTGTTTTTCCCTCCAAGTATTTAAAATAGAAAAAGACGTTTTGAGTCCTACTGACTCAAAACGTCTTTTTGTTTGCCCACATAATGTTTACCATGCAACAAATCGTACTGAATATATCTAAACGCCGTTTCCGTCACCTGCATGCTTTCCGGGATGCTTTCCTGTTTTCTGCCCTTAGCATCGTAAATGTAATACGGACTGACCACCGGCAACTCCTGATAAAAAGCATACAAAGCATCAAAATATGCCGGCACTTGCGCAAGTCCACCGAGTTTCAACACCTCTAACGCAATTTTTCCGGCGCTGATTTTTTTATTAAACCCACCCAGATTGACGTTATAATTTGCCCAAACTATATACGGTGTTTCATGCAGTTTTTCATGTCGGTTGCTTACAAAAGGCAATGTATCTTCCACATAGCCGCCCTCACGGTAAACCTTTCCCTCTGTGCCAAGCAAAGGCAAATGGTCGCCGTACATGACAATGACCGTCGGTTCCTCCACATGTCTAAAATACTCCACGAGTTTTGCAAACGCGCGGTCAGCCTCATATACCCCCTGTGCATAATCCAAAAGCTCTGCAGTTTCGGCTTCATCCAAGCCATCATTTTTTATACGCATATTGTAGGTTTCATAGCGCGCAGGTGTGTATCCGCCGTGATTTTGCATTGTAACCGTAAACATAAACATCGGCTTATCCGCCTGCTTTTGTTCATAGGTGTCTATAATAAATTCGGTAACATTATTATCAGAGACATACCAACCGGATTTCGATGCATCTTCCATATCCTCCATACCATAGAACGCATCGAATCCGAGCATTGGATAGGCACGGTTACGGCTGTAAAAATTCTTATGATACGGATGAAACGCAACTGTCGAATACCCGTTATCGCGAAAAGCAGATACAATCGACGGCGTTTCATTTGTAATATACTGCACATACGGATATCCGTTCGAGAGCAGATAACGGCAATTCAAGCCGGTAAGGGCTTCAAACTCAGGCAAACAGGTACCGCCGCCGAACACGCTCGTAGCCATCTTACCCATGCGCCCGTTTCGCTCCTTGGCAATTTTTCGTATGTTGCGCATCGGGTCTACATTAAACTCCGTCTGCTTCATATCGTACACATCCCATAGCGCCTCACTTTGGATGTAAATAATATTCGGATGCACCTCACGCGCGGGAAAAACCGCATCATCAGCAAAAGCCGCGGTCACAATCTCCATTTTGCTTTCGGAATACCCGTCCATTTTTTCAACAAACATATCCCCGATGCGCGGGAAAAACTCCAGAATCAAGCCGTTTTTGCGATAGTCATCCACCGGGTTAAACGCGGCAATTTCCACATCCAGTTCGTGAAGCGTACCGTGGCGAAAATCATAATCAATACAAACCGCATACACACTTACCGCACTGAGCGAAAGTCCCATAACAATGCACAAAAGGCGTTGCCAAATTTTCATTCTGACTTTAGCCGCTCTCTTATTCCAAACCAAATAACACGAGCAAACAAGCACAGTTGCAATTCCCGATACAACAGCAAACGGTATAATCGGAATGCGCACAAAGCTTGTTATATTATTAAGTTGTCCGGCAAGCAAAATATCCGTAGGCAAAAGCGGGTCACCCGTAATGGAAATCATAACCTCTGTTACAAAGCCCAATACAAAAAACAAAACCGTATTCACAAGCACCGCCGTTGGCGCATGCTGCGTAATACACCACAAAAACCACTGTAAGGATAAAATAAATATGTAAGAAATCAAAAGTTTTACGGCAAAGTACCGTGATGCAAAAAATGAAACAACTGCAAGGCCGTTGGTCAGATGCATAATCTCCAAAATGCCGAGCAGCAAAAGCGGCATCAGCAAAAACACAAGCGCGCGCCGTAAAAGCGGGTGCTTTGTTTCCTTTTGCGCTGCTGCATCCACCTTATTATGCATATTCGATATCGCCGTTCGAATTTTGCCCATAAATCTTATTCGTCCTCCAAAAACGCATTGCGCGCACTTTCCCAAATCGCCGGATTCGGATTGTTACCGAGCGTCATGCGCAGTTCAAATTCCAGCTCCGATTTTGCCTGTGTTGTATAATCCACAAAATATACCTTGGTTCGTTCATTCGCATGTCCGACAAATACATCTTCACTTATTTCCACAAGCCATCCGGGACTGCACTGCAGACACAAATCGCCTACCCATACACCGTCACTGTAAATCCACGGTTCAACACAAGTCACAAAACGTTCCTTTACTTCCATGTTGCCGTCCGCTTTTTCAAACGTATCCTCCAAAATCACGCCATCCTTTGTAAAGTTAAACACACGATGCGCGTGTACATCCGTTTCATATGCATCGCCGAATTCAATATGCAGTTCGCCGTCCGCATATGTCATTTTGCCTTTGTATTGCACACCGGCAGATTGATAATGACCGTCAATAATCGGAACATTATGCCCGCGCGAACTGTTGCACAGAAAATCATATCGCGTATCTTTTGCAAAATATTGTCTGGTATACAAACCGCATCCCAAATCGCACAAAAGTTGCTTTCCATTCGCCGCAAATATAAAGTTTGCAATATCATTATGATTGTGCGGCTCGCCATTTGTACCGGCCTTCGCCGCAAAACCATAGTACGCCGTGCGCTTTGCAAACCAGCCGGCATCCGGGCAATACCGCTCAAACGTAACATCCGGCACTTTTGTCTGTTTTGGCATATACATAAATGCATCAAAATATCTGCACCAGCGCGCGCAACCATCCAAAAGCTGATAAGTATCTTCAGCCGGAACTTGAATGTCCGGATAATGCATCTGCAATATGCCGTAAATTGCCGGACTGCTCATTGCTTTAGCGCCGCTGTTGCCATCAGAAAAGCTCAGTGCAACACCACCCAAATCTGTCATCATTGGAAAATCCGCAATTTTTCGTACTTTCTCACGCAGGAAGTAGTTCTCATTTCCATCGGTAAAATCACAGAGATGCTGCGCGTAAGCCGTAAAAAATCCAAAGCCATACCGCCAATAGCCCAGGCCCTCAAAACATACGCCATCATCGGAAAATCCGTTCAAGAATGTATCCATCGTATAATCAATTTTCGGTTTTATTTTCAAAAACCGCTCCGGCGACATATACATAAAAGCCACACCGACACTGCCGGCACATACCGCCGCCCAGTTCGATCGTCCGCCAAGCCACGAAAAATCGGGCGTATTTTCAAAGCTCGTTAAAATTCTGCGGTCAATTTCTTCACTAACACGTTTATACACGCGCGGATTTATACGTTCTTTCAACACGGATATAATCTCCGAAAGCGCATAGCCGGTTTCGGCCGCAAATAAATCAATATGTATGCGGTCTGCATCCTCCAGCACAGAATGACTCAAATGCGCAGGCAACGACCATGTATATTCATCGCAAATCGACCAAAGAATATCTTCCAGCATCTCAAGATATTTCGGTTCATCCGGATAAATCATCGAAAGCAGCGCAGAAACATTCATTCGTGTTCTTTTGCGGAAATACGGATTCTCATACTGCAATCTTTCACCGGTTTCCTCATAAATTTTAAAATTTGAAAACAAATCCGCCATAATCGGTTCTTTTTCAAATTCTGCATACAACGTCAGCGCCTGCTCTATATACGGCTTATATTCCACGCCGGTACGCACGTTTTCCCAAAACGCTTTATCCATTGCCTTTTTACACATCGTCTTATGCATCCTCATGCGCCTCCAATACAATTTCTTCCGTTTGAAGCATTTGCTCCAAATCCGTATCCGTCAATGCTATAATTTCTTTATCCCTGCCGCATGTTTCGCAAAAAATATGCACCCTATCATTTAAAATATCAAATAAAATATCCTGACTGCCGCACGGGCAAATTACTTTTTCATGTTTAGAAAGCAGATACAGTTTATCGACAATTGCAAACATAACCTCCTCATTGTCCGGCCCCGGATAGTCTTCCCCCTCCGGTGCTGCATGGATCTCCGCTTCCAATTCTCCGAGGATATCGAGCATCTCATCGTCAAAATTGCCTTGTGCTTCACGCACCGCGCTCTCTTCTCCGACGCACAGCACACCAAACCCCGTCACCGGACAGCGAAAACTCGTCAGTTTCTGTCCCCAAAAAAACTTCTGATGCACTGTAAAGCTGTGCCATTCCATACAAGCGACACACAGCACACTAAACATCAGTTTATCCGCCTTGCGCAATACCGTCACACAGGTGTTGCCGCAATGCGCGCATTGAATTTCATATGGCAAACTGCCCGCCAGCGAAAAAATACTGATAGGTTTGCAGTTGCCGAGTCCACACTCCGGACAGCGGAACGAAATATATTTTTCATGTTCAATGACCATAACCGTTTCCCTGCTTTCTGTTCTGCACATTATTTTACCACATCACTACCGCAAAGTAAATATTTTTTGTTGACAAATTTCTTTCGACAGGCGTATAATAATATAAGCAAATATTGCAAATTCTAACAAGGAGGTAAACACACCATGGACGCAGGCCCCGGTGATAGTCGACAATTTAAAATTTACGGCAGTTGCTTGCGCGGTATGTGTGTGCCCTCGGTCTGATTACAGCACTAGGCTTTCCATGCCTCATTTTTCGTATGCAACTGCGGAAAGTGAGGTCTTTTTATGTTAAATATCTACAGAACGGATAACGAACGCATCCACACCTGTTCCGATTTCTTTCCGGATTGTTGGATTCATTTGACCGCGCCGAATGCACAGGAACTTAGATGGGTTATGGATCACACCAATGTAGACAGTGATTTTCTTCGCGCACCGCTCGATGAAGAAGAGCGTTCTCGTATCGAAAAAGAAGAGGAACAAACGCTCATCGTTGTGGACACCGCGCTATTAGATGCCCCCGACGGCGATGCAGATGTAACTACTCTGCCGCTCGGCATTGTACTTTTGGAAAACTGCATCATCACGGTATGTTTAAAAGACACGCCGCTGATGCGCGATTTTGAAAACGGTATTGTGCGCAGTTTCTCTACCAAAAAGCGCAGCCGCTTTGTCCTGCAGATTCTCTATCGCAACGCGGCAAGATTTCTGCACCTTCTGCGCAGAATTGACAAACGTAGTACGGATTTGGAAAACGAGCTGCACAAATCCATGAAAAATAAAGAGCTCTTATCCATGCTTAAGTTGGAAAAAAGTTTGGTTTATATTTCCACTTCTCTGAAGGGCAACGAAGTCGTTTTAGAACGTCTGTTGCGCATGAGTTTCATCCGCAAATATCCCGATGATACTGACCTTTTGGAAGATGTTATCATCGAAAACAAACAGGCAATGGAAATGTGTACCATTTACAGAGACATTCTGTCGGGAACGATGAATGCATTTGCCTCTGTGATTTCCAACAACTTAAACGTATTCATGAAAGCACTCACCATTATCACGGTTATTTTAACCATTCCTACATTGGTAGCAAGCCTTTGGGGAATGAACGTGCCCGTTCCGCTTGCAGCGCATCCGTACGGATTCTGGATTGTCCTCAGCTTATCCGTGCTGTTATGCATTGCAGCAACCATTTACATGAAGAAAAAGAAAATGTTTTAAATTGAACAGCTGAACCAATAGGTTCAGCTGTTCTATTGTAATACGCTGCCCGACTGCGTACCACGGCTTCGGCGAAAGTGTCACAGGCACTTTCGCTTTCCTCGCCGTGCCTTCTCAAGGTTCGAGTCCCTTTATATGCAAAAAAGAACAAACCCAAACGGGTTTGCTCTTTTTTTGGAGCTTGTGACGGGACTCGAACCTGCGACCTGCGCATTACGAATGCGCTGCTCTACCAACTGAGCTACACAAGCATATATTTTATTTCGAACAGATGCTATTGTAACATATATCCACACAAAATGCAAGAGAAATTTTAAAAAAATTAAAGCATCCGCCGAAGGGCATTCGCCTTAAGCGGATGCTTATTGTCCTTTATCTAATTTGTCCCTTCCCGCGCACAATGTATTTGTGCGTGGTAAGTTCACGCAGCCCCATCGGACCGCGCGCATGCATTTTTTGCGTGCTGATACCGATTTCCGCGCCGAAGCCGAACTCATAGCCGTCCGTAAAACGGGTAGATGCATTTACATATACCGCCGCCGCATCCACTTCGTTCAAAAAGCGTTCTGCCGCAGTAGCATCAGTGGTTACAATCGCCTCGGAATGTTTCGTACCGTGTTCGTTGATATGCGCAATCGCCGCATCCAAGCCATCTACAATTTTTACCGAAATCTTATAGTCATTATACTCTGTATAAAAATCCGCATCGGTCGCCGGCAAAATCTCTTTGCAGATTTTACAGCTTTCTTCGCAACCGACAATTTCCACACCGTGTGCCAGCAACGCTTTTACCGCCTCCGGCAGATAGTCCTTCGCAATTTGTGCATCCACAAGCAAACTCTCGGCCGCATTACAAACGGACGGACGGCTCGTTTTGGCATTGACCAGAATTTGTGTTGCCATCGCAAAATCCGCACTTTTTTCAACATAAATATGACAATTCCCCGTTCCGGTTTCAATCACGGGCACTGTTGCATTTTCCACAACCGAGCGTATGAGTCCTGCGCCGCCGCGCGGTATAAGCAAATCAATTTTACCGTTCAGGCGCATCATCGCCGTTGCCGTTTCGCGGCTTGTATCTTCCAGTACCGTTACACAGTCTGCCGGCAAACCGCAACGCTCAATTGCATCGCGCATCACTTGCGCAAGCGCGGTATTCGAGCAAATCGCCTCTTTACCACCGCGCAAAATTACCGCATTGGAAGACTTCAAGCAAAGCACCGCCGCATCCACCGTTACATTCGGTCTTGCCTCGTAAATAATACCAATCACACCGAACGGCACACGCTTTTTTTCAATCGCAAGACCGTTCGGTCTTTGCGTGCTTTCCAACACCTCCCCAATCGGGTCAGGTAAGTGAATTACATCCAGCACGCCGTCTGCGATACCTTTTATGCGCATTGCATCCAAGGCAAGGCGGTCAAGCATCGCCGTCGGCACACCGTTTTCTTTAGCGCGTGCCAAATCCGCTTGATTGGCTTTTAAAATATATTCCGTCTGCGCAATGAGCGCACCTGCGATTTCACGCAAAAGATGATTCTTTGTTTCCGCATCGCACTTTGCAAGCGCAAAAGATGCCTCACGCGCCGATGACGCAATGGTATTTAAATCACGCATATCCAAGCTCCTTACTTCGCACAAAAATACGTGCCGATATTTTCCCCTTCCAAAAGGTCATAAATCTTCTCCGGTGCAGCACCGTTGATAATCACCATATCAATACCTGCTTTATTGGCAATCTTCGCTGCAGAAATTTTCGTAGCCATCCCGCCCGTGCCGTGCTTACTGCCCGCACCGCCGGCCAACGCCTCGATACTTTCGTCAATTTCGCACACGCAATCAATCAGCTTTGCATCCGCTTTTTTATGCGGATCAGCATCGTATAAGCCATCAATATCACTTAAAAGCACCAATAAATCCGCACCGATCATCTCCGCCACAAGTGCAGAAAGTGTATCGTTATCACCGAATTCGATTTCTTCCGTTGAAACGGTATCGTTCTCATTTACAATCGGAATCGCACCAAGTTCCAAAATGGTTTCCATGGTGTTTTGCGCATTTTGTTTGCGTAGCGGATGCTCTACAACATCGGCGGTAATAAGCACCTGTGCCACCATATTATTATACTCGGAAAACAGCTTGTCGTACAGATACATCAGTTCGCACTGACCGATGGCAGCCATCGCCTGCCGGTGCGGCAAAGCCTTTGGCCGCTCTGTCTTTCCGCTTTTGGAAACGCCGACGGAAATTGCCCCCGAAGTAACAAGCACAATATCCTTGCCCGCATTGTGCAAATCGGAAAGCACGCGCACCAACGCCTCTACGCGACGAATATTCACCTTGCCGTTTTCGTGTGTCAGTGTCGATGTGCCGACTTTAAATACAATCCTGTTTGCCTGCAAAAAATCGCTTCTCATTCCATTACCCCATTTAAATAGAAATTATCTACTATTTAACCACAAAAGCACCATTTTGTAAAGAGGTACGCATTCATTTTTTGTTTACAAAAAATTTTCTTTATTCTTTAAAAATTATATGGTAAAATAATACTGCAAGTCAAACTTACATACAGGAGGTGCTTTTTGTATGGCAAATACAAAAATTTTAATTGTAGATGACGATGCCAACATTTGCGAGCTTTTGCGCATTTGCTTAGAAAAAGAAGGCTACGATACCGTAATTGCAAATGACGGTTTAAGCGCCATCTCCACCTTTAAAGAAGAAACGCCCGACCTGGTGCTTTTAGACATTATGATGCCGAAGGTTGACGGCTGGCAGGTATGCCGCGAAATCCGCAGAGTCAGCAATATACCAATTATTATGCTGACCGCAAAAAGCGAAACCTTCGATAAGGTACTCGGTCTGGAACTCGGTGCGGACGACTACATGGTCAAACCCGTAGAAAGCAAGGAGTTGATTGCACGCATCAAAGCCGTGCTTCGCCGTTACGAATCCAACACCACCCATGTAGACAAGGAAATCGTATACAACAATCTGACCGTAAATATTACAAACTACGAATTGCTCATTGAAGGTAAACCCGTAAATATCCCGCCGAAAGAACTGGAGCTTTTGTATTTTCTGTGCTCCAATCCCAACCGTGTGTTTACGCGCGAGCAACTTTTGGAAGAAGTTTGGGGATTTGAATATTACGGCGATTCCAGAACGGTAGACGTGCACATCAAACGTCTGCGCGAAAAACTGGAAGGGCACGAAAAAAACTGGACGCTTAAAACCGTATACCGCGTCGGCTACAAATTTGAGGTGAAATAAACCGTGCGAAAAACCATCTTCCGCAAAATGATGTGGTCTACCCTGCTGATTATGATCCTCATTTTAGTATTGCTCGGCAGCATTATGTTTTCTCTGTTCGGCACCTATGCCATCAATGACAAAACCAAAACGCTGCAGAGCACCGCAGAAAATATTGCAGACTACACCGCATACTGGCGAACACAAAACAATCAGTTAAACAGCAAAGCCGTCTATGATACAACGCTTTCGGCGCTCAGCGAAATTACGGATACGGATATCGTAGTTGTCAATACGAACGGACAAGTCTTCGCAAGCAACTTAAATCCGAGCCGATTACCTGCGAAAATTTCAGAAAACTATATGACAAAAGCGCTCACAGGCTCACCCGCGCGCTTCACAGGCAACTTCGACGGCGTTTTTAACGAAAAAGTCTTAACCGTCGCTTTCCCGATTCATCTGCAGGAGCGCATTATCGGCGTTGTATTTGCACATGCATCCATGCCGGGTTTGCAGGCAAATCGCATGATGCTATTTAAAATGTTTATCATTATCAGTATATTTGTCTTCTGTATTGCATTTATGATTATGTATATTCTTTCGCAGAAGATGACAAAATCTATAAAGGACATTTCCGTTGCTGCGCGCAGCCTTGCCGCCGGCAAATACGAAACACGCGCACGCGTTACCGGTGACGATGAAATTGCCGAGCTTGGCCGCACATTCAACTACATGGCCGACTCTCTGCAAAAACTCGACGATACGCAAACGACCTTCATCGCCAACGTATCCCACGAGCTTCGCACACCGATGACCACCATTGCCGGTTTTACGGAAAACATTTTAAACGGCACAATTCCGCCGGAGCAGCACAACAAATATCTGCAAATCGTACTCGATGAATCCAAGCGTCTTTCGCGCATGGTTACGAACATGCTCGACATTTCCAAAATCAGTTTGGGGCAGTATTCGATTTCAAAAGCACCGTTTAATCTGACAGAAATGCTACGCTTGATTATCATTCAATACGAAACCGCAATTGAGGAAAAACATTTAGATGTTTCTGTCGAGTTTTCCGAGGACTATATCATTGTCGAAGCTGACCGTGACGCCATCACGCGCGTCATTACAAATATCATCGACAATGCCATCAAATTCTCCGATCCTTGCGGCAGATTAGACATCAGCGCCATTACGCGTGACGGCAAAGCCTTTGTGGCAATCGCAAACGAGGGCATCGGCATTGACAAAGAGGACATCGGACATGTGTTTGACCGTTTCTATAAAACGGACAAATCCAGAAACGACAAAAAAGGCACCGGCCTCGGTTTATATCTCGTGCACAATCTTTTGACGTTGCACGGTGAAACCATCGCCGTGAAAAGTGTAGATTTAAAAGACGAGGATTTTGACGGAAGCCCCAATCATCCGGCAAGACGAACCACCTTCGTCTTCTCCCTCACGCTTGGTAAATAAATAATATACGAGGTGTAATTATGGACAAAAACAGAATGAACGGATTCTTTGATGACGAAAACACCGAAGCATCCGAACAGGCAGAAATGCAAGAAACGTCTGCCGAAGCTGAAATTGTAGAACAAATGCCCGGCGACGAAGCACCAAAAACCGTGACAATCGAAGCAGATGACGCAGATTCCTATTACTTATATGATGATGCTCTTCCGCAGGAAACACCAACGCCGAAGCGTGAAAAAAAACAATTTCCCGCACTCTTGCTGACGGCGATTTTAACCAGCATTTTCACCGCCGCCATCTGCTGTGCAATCTTCTTTTTTGCTGGCCCGCAAAGCAAATCCACCATCATTTATCGCGATGGTAATGATTTGCGCTCTAAGGTGGACTTGATGCAGTCGCTCGGCCTAAAAGATGCCGAAGAAGGCAAGCCGCTGTCCGTAACTGCAGTAGAGAGCCGTGTCGGCCCGACCGTCGTCGGCATTGCCGCAAACGGCACCGCGACGGCTGAAAGTTTCTTCGGCATGATTGAACAGCCGTTTTCTAGCAGCGGTACAGGCTTTATCGTCAGCACAGACGGCTACATTGTCACAAACAACCATGTAATACAAAACGCAAAAGAAATCATCGTCACATTAAACAATGACCAGGAATATACGGCAACCGTAATCGGTGCTGATGCCAAAACGGATTTGGCCGTTTTGAAAATCGATGCCGACGGTCTCACCCCGGCCGTACTCGGCAACTCCAGCGCCGTACAGGTCGGCGAGGTGGCCATTGCCATCGGCAATCCGCTCGGGCAAACCCTTTCCGGTACGGTAACCGCCGGAATCATCAGCGCCACCAACCGTAAAGTTACGGTGGATGGAAACGAATACACGCTTCTGCAGACCGATGCCGCCATCAACAGCGGTAATTCCGGTGGTCCGCTGGCAAATGCCTACGGCGAAGTAATCGGTATCAACAATGCCAAAATCGCCGCCAGCGGCGTAGAGGGTCTTGGCTTTGCCATTCCTGCGGATATCGCTAAACCCGTAATCGAAGATTTGATTGCAGTCGGCTATGTGCGCGGCAGACCACTCATCGGTATCAACGGTCGTAACATCACCGAAGATATCAGCAAATACTACGATTTGCCGATTGGTATTTATGTTGTATCCGTTGTAGAATTCTCGGCCGCAGAAAATGCAGGTGTGCAAATCGGTGACGTTATTACCCACTGCAACGGCAAGAAGGTTGAAACCGTTGAAGCTCTCAACGAAATCCGTGATGAGCACGCGTCCGGCGATGTACTGACGCTTACAATTATTCGCAAAGGCAAGCGTTTGGAATTACCGCTCACCCTTGGTGAAGACAAGCCTTCGGTCTCTCTAAACTAGAACTTATAAAAATCATACCTTATAATCCATAAGATTTTTTCGGGTTATTTTCGATATTCAATGAATTAGAAACGAAAATAACCCGTTTTTTCTTTATTTTTTGCTGTTATCACTATACAAAAAAGGTGTCCGTTCATAAACGGACACCTTTAAACAACACAATTACGCTTCTAACTGTGCATAAAGTTGTGCAACCAACTTATCCACTTCTTCGTAGATAGTATCCTTCGGCACACTGATTTTTACGCTCTTATCGCGTGTTGCAAGTTCGATTTCACCCTTTTCCAAACCGCGCTTGCCGATAACCACGCGCACCGGAACACCAAGTAAGTCTGCATCTGCAAACTGCGCGCCTGCCTGTACGTTTCTGTCCTCTAAGATACAATCATACTTCTTGGAGAGCTTTTCGTAAACCTCTTCTGCAACGCCTCTGATTTCGTCTGCCTGGTTATTGAGGCAACATACGTGCACCTGCCACGGAGCAACCGTAATCGGCCAGATCGGACCGTAATCATCATGGTTATCCTCGATTACGGAAGCCAGCATTCTGCCGACACCGATGCCGTAGCAACCCATAATCGGCGTCTTTCTTTCGCCGTCCGCATCAATGTATTCCATGCCCATGGACTTAGAATACTTCGTGCCGAGCTGGAAGATGTTACCGATTTCGATACCGCGCTTCAGTCTTGTCGTCTTGCCGCATTTCGGACAAACCGCTCCGTCAAGCACTTTCGCCACGTCATAATATTCTGCATCCGGCACATCGCGATCCATGCTTACGCCGGTAATGTGGTGGTCAACTTCGTTTGCGCCGCAAACCAAATCTTTCTCGCCGCGCAGCGATTCATCGATGATAATTCTGCATTCGCTGTTTAAGTTCACCGGACCGATAAAACCGAAGGTAATATCCGTTTTATCATACATCGTGTACGGATAAACATTGGACTTCAAAATCTTCTTAAGTTTTGCTTCGTTGACCTCCATATCGCCGCGAACGAATACAACCACCGGAATGTCATCGTAGTCTGTAGAAAATACGGTCGCCTTAATGGTATCAATCTCATCAATGCCGAGAAATGCGCATAAGGATGCAATATCCTTTGTATCCGGTGTGTGCACCTTCTTCATTTCTGTATCTTCTTTGTTTCTTGTATGCTCGTGAATACACTTTGCAACCTCCATGTTGGAGCTGTAATCACAGCTGTCGCAAATCACGAGTGTATCTTCACCAAACTCATTGATGAGCATAAACTCATGCGCAACTGCACCGCCCATCATACCGGTATCCGAGAATACGGAGATGAAGTTTTTCAGACCTGCACGCTTATAGATGCGGTCATAAGCCTCGTGACAACGCATATAGTACTTTTCCAAATCCGCCTGCGAGGTATGAAACGAGTATGCATCCTTCATCGTAAATTCACGCACACGAATCAAACCGCCGCGGCTTCTCGGCTCATCACGGAATTTGGTCTGGATTTGATAAAGCATAAACGGATACTTTGTATAAGACAGTGCCTCGCGACGTGCAAGATGCACAACAGCCTCTTCGTGTGTCATGCCTAAGAGCATATCCTGCCCCTGACGGTCTAGAAAACGCAAAAGTTCACTGCCTACGCTGTCCCATCTGCCGGATTCCTTCCAAAGTTCCGCCGGCATAACCACCGGCATCATAACCTCCTGACCGTCAATGCGGTTCATTTCCTCACGCATGATGTTTTCAATCTTGCTTGTTATCTTCTTTGCAGGCGGCAAAAGCGAATAAATACCGTTTGCAACCTGGCGCATATAACCGCCGCGCAAAAGGTAAATATGGCTGATCATTGTAGCGTCTGCCGGTTTTTCTTTAAATCTGTCGCCTACCAATTTACTCATCAACATAGTGTATTACTTCCTTTCAAACGGCATAAAGCCGATATCTGTAATATTATAGCACTTTGGCCACCTTGTGTCAATGATTTGTCAAACTAAGTTTCAATTTCAATATTATGGCATTACGGCAAGAACAATTTTACCAGGAAGAACAGTACCGACGGACAAAACAGACAGCCAAGTCCTGTATAAAACGTAGATGTCATCGCACCGTATGGCACCAGCTTCGGATCCGTAGCCGCAAGGCCAGCGCTAGTACCGCTTGTCGTTCCCATCAGACCGCCGAAAATCATAGCCGCTCCCGGCGTTGTAAGGCCAATCTTTTTGGCCACCATCGGGGTAACGAGCATAACTGCAATAGACTTAAACACGCCCGCTGCAATCGAAATTGCAATCACGGCCGAATCTGCACCGACCGCCGCCCCCGTAACTGGGCCGACAACGAAGGTGACGGTGCCTGCCGCAATCGTTGTCACACTTGCCGCATCCCTGTAGCCGAACGCAAAGGCCACCACTGCGCCAATAATGAACGTGCCAATAATACCAATCAAAAGTGCAATCACGCCGGCCAGACCGCACTTTTTAATTTCAGAGAATTTCGCACCGAAAGAGGTGGAAACAATCGTGAAATCACGAAGTGTGGATGCGCCCAACACACCGATACCCGTAAATATCGTAACATCAGCAAGGCCTTTCGAACCGCCGGTCGCCTTACCGCCTATGTACGCCAAAATGAGACCAATAAAAATAGCAATGGCTGATGCATGAATTCTGCCCTTCGTAATCTTCGTCGAAACAAAGTTTGCAAACAAAGAAATAATGCCGACAATTAAAAAGGACATAACAAATGCATTGCTTACAAAAAGGTCTGTAAAAATATCTAATATCGCCTTCATGCCTCTACCTCCCCGTCTTTTTCATCCTGCGACGTTTTCGCCGTGAGCTTTTTAAGCAGTGGCATAAGCAGCATCATAACAATGACTACGCCGGCACCGGCTATCAGCGCAAGCAAACCGCCGTCGAGGGCGCTGATAACATTCTGCGAAGCGGACATCGCAATAACAACCGGAATAAACATTTCCTTCCAGAAATCAATGCCCTTGGTATATCCCTTCGGCAAAATCCCGTTTATTTTCTTTGAATTGGTTACCATCAAAAGCAAAACCATCGCAAAGCCGACGCCACCGATATCGGAGTTCAAGCCGGTCAGCAGACCAAGCAAATTCCCGACAAACGAGCCGATCAGCACGCAGCCGGACAAGATAGCTACACCGTAAATCATAAAATAAATCATCCTTTCGTATTGCAAAGATGAAATTATTATAAAATAACACGGATACATTGTAAATAATGTAATATTATATACCCACTATATGTTATATTGTATAGTGCATATTGACAAATTTAAGATTTTACAATACAATTATACAGAGGTGATTATAATGGAGCTTTTGCAACTTCAATACTTTTGTAACGCAGCCGAAACGGAAAACTTTTCTAAAACCGCAAGAACCTACAGTGTACCGACCTCCAACATTTCCCAGAGCATACACAGGCTTGAATCAGAGTTAAACGTCATCCTGTTTGACCGTTCCTCCAACAAGCTTTTTCTAAATGAGCAGGGCAAATTATTCTATTCGCACGTGAAAAAAGCCCTGCTGCTGATACATGACGCAAAAACCAAGCTGTGCGACAAGGAAAAAATCACGGGCGAAATCAAAATCCTCACAGAAACAAACAGGCGAATTGTAACAAAAGCGATAGAGCAGTTCCAGAAAAGCTATAAGGATGTCGTATTTTTTATCAACCACTCTGCCGAATGCGCCACAGATACTTACGACTTGATTATATCAGACAAAATTCTTGAAAAGAAAATTTTTTCAAAACATCTGCTCGTCGTAGACAGTCTGCTTCTGGCGATCAGTAAAAATAATCCCCTGATAAAAAACCAGGAAATCCGCATAAAAGACCTAGAAAATGAAAGATTTATTGCTATGAGCAACAAAAGCGGTTTGTATAAGCTGACAAACGAAATCTGCAACGCCGAGGGCTTCACGCCAAACATTGTCGTACAAAGCGACGACCCGGACTATATTAGAAAATACATCGAAATGGGACTCGGTATTTCATTCATTCCGTCCATTTCGTGGAAGGATACCTTCTCGGATAACGTTGAATGCAGAAAGGTCTCCGGTTTCAAACGGCACACCTTCGCCTATATCAACACGCAAAAATACACCTCAAAGGCTACACAGCTGTTTTTGGATATGCTGCTCTGTGTTGCAAAGGAATATTCGCAGGATGCATAATTAAACAAGCGTCTTTTTGCACAACGTGCAGAAAGACGCTTGTTTAATTACTTCGTTGTAGAGCCGAAACCGCCGTTGCGCACACCCTGCGCATCGTCATCTTCCGTGATGCCGTATTCTAAGAAAATGCCCTGTGCAAAGCCTTCACCTTTCTTGATTGCGACCGTTTTGTTCTCCTTGGAATCATTGGTTAACTTAACAAATATATGCCCCTCGTTATCCGAGTAATAATAGTCACTGTCGATGATACCGACAGTGTTGTCCAGTTGCAGACGGAATTTAAAACCAAGACCGCTTCTCGGATAGATTTTGAGCACCCAACCCTCGTCAATACGTACACGTACGCCCGTCGGAATTTTAATGCTTTCACCCGGCGTCAGTTCAAAATCCTCATTCGCATAAAAATCATAGCCTGCTGAGCCGGCGGTTGCACGCTTCGGCAGCTTGATTTGTTCATGCACCGTCGCTGCATACGCTCTGCTCACATCCAAATCCTTTGCAAACTGCTCTACAGATACCTTTTCAAACTTTGCGATTCTTTTCATTTTCTTTCCCCCTGAATATAAAATGGTGTAGAGTTGCAAATCCAATGTTCATTTCGTCCCTCTACCTCTACGCGAATAAACTTGCCGAGCGTATAATCCGCAAGCGGAATATCCATAGAGATGTCGCTCCCCATGTCCTCGCTTTTCTCAAATATCAGTTCCGTACCGGAATACACACGCACCTTGCGAATCGTTTCTCGAATTACTTTTGCACTGATATGCAGCACGCCGGCCTTTGCCTCCGCCAAAGTCAGCGTATCGCCCGGCAGAAAATCACCGATGTACACATCCGCTTCCTCAAAGCCGCAGGCCGCTATTGTGCGCCCTGCGCGAATCGCATCACACACGCTGTCACGGCATGGCACCTTGCCCTGCAAGTACACGAAATTCACCGCCGGATTGTCATAAAAGCGGCGATGTCCAAACAAATCCACGCTGACCATATGTGCAATCTTCTTGCCGGAAAGCCAGAACTTTTCAATATCCGTTCCCGCAAGCGGACGAAGCGGCTCAATATCCACTGCATCATAGTTGTAGTCCTTCCAGTAATCCACTTTCGGATGCGTTGCACAAATCACACCGTTGTGTGCGTGCACATAGTCAATCGCCTTTTGAATATTTTGTGCAATTTCTTCATCCGAATAGCGGCTCTGCGTAAACTCCTGCGTGTACGCATCTGAATCAATGCCGATGGCGAGCGCATGATATGTATTGTGGCTTAAATGTCCGTTTTTGTCACCCCAGTTAAATGGATGATATTCCTGCCCGTCCAAAAACAAAACCTTGTCATCGGAATATTTACCTACATCCAGTTGGCCGTCATACGGCGCATTATCCTTAATGGCAATGGAACAGATGTCCACATTTTTGTAACGAAGCAATGCATGAATCGTACCCGGTTGCGCATCACATCCGTACCAATCCAAAGAATGCATATGTGCCGCCAGTTTATAGTTTTTCTTAATCGGCAACGTCTTTTTTTCCTGCACCGGCAGTTCTTCACTTTCGCCGTTTTTAAAGCGTTCAAAATACGCAAGCAGATTCTTTATATATTTTTTCCAGAACGCAAATACTCGCTCTGCTTTTGCGTCTTTTATTTCCGGAAAGAGTACTTGATTTAAAAAGTACATGCCCTTGCCGTAGTTGGCTTTTAAAATCAATGCGCCATCCTTCACCGCCGGATCCATAAACGAGCCGAGCACTTCCCAATTGTCATTGGCCAAAAAGCACGACAGCGCTGTTGTACGTACATAATCTCCCATACCATTTCCGTCATTTAAGAGGCCGTCTAAAGTAATATTATTGCCGCGCACTATGCGAAATGTATTCACATCCAGATGCCAGTCTATCATCTCATCCGGCGTTATGGTTTCCGGTTCTAAAAACAATCGCTTGCCCGCGTCTTCAATCCAGGGCATCATATATGTCATATACGGCGTATTGTCATTTGTAAACGTTTCGTCCGCCTTGCATCCGCCAATCGTCGGAATATACCGATGAATAAGGTGCGTATGCCCAAGCTCATGCGGCAAAAAATACGGCGCCCAGCGCATATAGTCCTGATGCATGAACATCAATATGCCGCCGCGACTTACCCAATCACGGATATACAACTCATCATTTTCTACAAAATCGTTAAAGCCGTGCTGCTCGATAACGGCAACATCGTAACGTTCAAGATATCCCTTCCTGGAATTCTCGATTTTTTCAATCTCAATGCCCTGTTCTTCCAAGAACTCCGTAAATTTGTACGGCGATTGGAACCAATGTGCAAAATAACCGATTTTTAATTTCTGTTCCACAGCACATGCTCCTTTACGAAATATGTAGTACAATATTTCCCGTTTTCAAGGTCTGTTTTACATCAATGACGCGCTGATTGCTGCTGCCGACCCAATGTAATTTCACATCTTTGAGCTCTGCTACAAATTCTCCGTCCGCAACAACATCCAAAAGCGGCACAAAGTCCAAATCACAGATTTCCTCCCATAAAAATCCCGTATATAACCAAATCGTTTTCATCGGAAATTTTTCTCGGATTTCACGTACCAATGCACCGATTTCCTCTCTGTTTTGCGGATGGAGCGGGTCGCCGCCCGTCAATGTAATACCGGAAATATATGGTTTTGCAAGCACATCAAACAGCTCCTGCTTCGCCGCCGCATCAAACTCGATGCCGCCGCAAATATCCCACGTAATCGGATTGTGGCAATCCTTGCAGGCATGCGTACAGCCGGCCACCCACAAACAAACGCGCAGTCCGTCACCGTTGAGCATATCATCTTTCGTTATATTATGGTAACGCATTACATACTTCTCCTATCCTTAATCTCCGCCATTTTCGCATCATTTAGGCGGCTTTCGCCCTTCACGCGCGAGTAAGAAAGATAACCGTTCATGCGGTCAATTTTCGTTAAATTGCTGCTGCCGCATTTCGGACACACATCCATTTCAAGTTCCTGATGTCCGCACTCGTCACAGTAAGCCAACGACAAATTCACACCTTCATAAAAGCCCATATCCATCGCGCGGCGCACTAGCGTTTTTACAGCTTCGACATTGTAATCAATCGGATATTTTACATACTGAATCTTGCCGCCGTTTAATAAATCCCAGAAACGCTTTTCCAAATCCTGCTTTTCAATCGGCGTAATATCTTCAGAAACATGACAATGGAAACTGTTGGATACATACGGATGGTCGGAAACATTTTCGATGATACCGTACTTTTTGCGGAACTGCTCAATCTGCAAACCGCAAAGGCTCTCTGCTGGCGTGCCGTAGAGCGCATACAGATTGCCGTCTTCTTCCTTAAACTCATTTACGCGCGCATTGATATACTCCATAACATCAATGGCAAAATTTCCGTCTTCTACAAGCGAATGTTTGTTATGGAGCTGCTGAAGTTCATTAAGTGCCGTAATGCCAAACGAGGCAGTAGCCGACTTTAACAGCGGTTTAATCTTATCGTGTATGCCCAGTTTCCCGCCGTAAAATCCGCCCTCACAGTACGCAAGCGGATTGGTGGACGCGCGCATTTCGCCCAAATAATCGTATGTGCGAATATGCACTTGACGAATCAAATTGAGATAATAGTCGAGCACCTCGTAAAAATCCTTGCTTTCCTTTTGCGCTTTCGCGTAAATCATCGGCAAATGCAAACTTACCGCACCGATATTAAATCTGCCGACGAAAACCGGTGTATCTTTATTATCCGCCGGTTTCATACCGCCGCGTTCATACCACGGCGACAGAAAAGCACGGCATCCCATCGGCGAAATCACCTTTCCGTATTTTTTATAAATACTTGCGACATATCCTTCACCTGTCAGCGACAGCCAATCCGGATACATACTCTTTCTTGAGCATTCGATACCCGCTTCAAAAACATCTTCCAGTTCGCCGCCCGGCCCGTGCAGATTTTCGTCATACAAGAACACAATTTTTGGGAAGAGCACCGGCTTTTTACACCATTTTTTGCCCTGCCCTTTGCGGCGCACCTCAAGCATTAACTTTGTCGCCATTTTGGAAAAACGCTCTTTGCCCAGGCCCGCCGTCATCGTAATAAACGGATAGTCGCCACGGCTGGATGCCACTGTGTTAAACTTGTATTCCCAACCTTGAAAACCCTGCATAAAGTCGTTGACAATGTCTTTTTCCGCCTCTTCGTGCGCTCTTTGCTCTTCCAGACCGAGCTGTATATATCTGTCATAGAATTTCTTATAGGATTTTTCCGCATACGGCGCCAAAATCTTGTCCACCTCCGGCACCGTAAAACCGCCGTACTGCTGACTTGCGGCAGATAATACAATGTCGCCGATAACGTCAAACGCTACATCGAGCGTTTTCGGCTCGTTGTACCACAAATTGCCCATTTCAAAGCCGCCCGCAAGTACGTTTTGCACATCAAACAAACAGCAGTTCATCGTGTCACGGCGCGCAGACATATCGTGCACATAAATATACCCCTCGCGACAAGCTTGCAACTCTTCCACCGTCATAAAAAACTTCTGGTATAAGGATTTATTTAACTGATTAAAAATCAAAGAACGTTTTGTGGACACCAGTGCAGAATCCGAATTGGAATTTTCTTTATCGCCAATATACATAATCGCCTGACTCTTTCTGTATACCTCGTCAAGCATATGTACGAAATCCTGCTTGTAGTTTCTGTAATCACGGTAGCTTTTCGCCACAACCGGATTGACCAAATCCAGCGCACCTTCCACGATGTTATGCATTTCAGAAATATGAATTTCCGTTTTGCCTAAATTCTGCACGCGCCCGTCGACAAACACACAAATCTTACGCAAATCCTCCTCCGAAAAGGTTACAAGCGCGCGAAACGCGGATTTCTGCACCGCCGTGATGACTTTTTCTACATTATATTCTTCTGCCGTTCCGTCTTTTTTGATAATCATAATCATAGTATTCTCACCTTGCCTTTTATACAATATATGGTAAGCCATTAAAATAACAAACAAAATGTTGCGTAATACATATTATACTGTAAGAAAAATAAAATAGCAAGAATGTTTTTGATTTTTTCTACGCTTCTTTTAAAACATAATGTTTTTCTTGCAAATTCAACAAATAAATATTTTTTTCTTGTACATTTTGCCCATAGACAGACTTTTTTCATTATAGTACAATAAACAGGCACTCAAAATTTTGAGTTACATATCCACATCCCCGAATTCGACATTTGCGGGTTGGGATTGTAAGGATTTTCATTCCGCACGGATTAAAATCCTCAAAAAGAGGCAGGCATACAAAACGTGTATGCCTGCCTCTTTTTATTGTTTTTATCTTTTTTCAAAACCGACCAGTAAGCCGCCGCGCTCTGCATAAAAACTGCACAGTCCTCGGCAACGATATATCTGTACATCGGTCTGCGAAAACGCAGTTTGTATTTTTGCTTTTAAACATTCCGCAGCCGCTATATTATCACAATGCGCTATGCGCACTCTGCCCGTATGGAGTCCGGCATCCCCAAGCTGTTTCAGCAGTTCCTCCAGCGCACGTTTTTCGCCGCGGCATTTCGCAAGTGGCTCCAATTCGCCCTGCGCACTTGCTCTGCCGACGAGATGAATCCCCATCAATCCGGCAAGCTTTGCAACCACCGGCGATACCCTGCCGTTGTTGGCCAAATTATTCATGGATTTGAGCATAAACAAAAGGCCTGTGTTTTTGACCATATCCGTAAGGGATGTACAAAGCTGTTCATAAGCCTTCCCTTCTTGTATCCATGCGCCCAACTGTTCAATAATCAGTTTCATTTCCGGTCCGGCACTGCGCGTGTCTAATACAAACACCTTCCTTTGCGGATGCTCTGCCTCATACATCTGCTTTGCAATACAAGCTGCATTGTAACTTCCGGAAAGCTGACTGGTGATGGTAATGCAAAACACCTCATCCGCATCACCAAACGCTTCCAGCCAATCCGATACATTCGGACATGATGTCCGGCTTTTTCCTTTGTAGGTGTCAAAATAAGCCGTCATCGCCTCTACGTCCATTGCGGCATCATCCACAAATTCCTTTTCATCTGACTGTATTTTCATCGGCACACTCAAAAAGTCCGCATCCTCAAACTCAAGCACATCTGCCGACGAATCGGCTACAATTTTAATATTCCGCATAAATTTTCCTCCATCCTTATTATCTGAGCGGCAAAACATAGATATACGTAAATGCATAAAACAGTCCGGCGGCAAGCACTACAAACAAATGCCATATTGCATGCATAAACCGCGGCTTTGACGCCCGGTAAAACCATATGCCTCCCGTATACGCAAGTCCCCCGCCAAACATCAGACCCCATGCAAGCCAGTCACTGCCAATCAGTTTGGCCACCGGGAAGATGGCTACAATCACACACCATCCCATCAAAATATACATCCACAGCGACAGCTTGTGCCACTTAGATACGTTAATCGCATTGAGCGTTATGCCTAAAACAGCCAATCCGGCTTCAATGCCGAACAGCGTCCACCCAAGTGCGCCGCGAATCATAGCAAGCGAAATCGGAATATACGTACCGACAATCAGTAAAAAAATCGAACAGTGGTCAAATACCTGAAACACCTTTTTTGCTCTGTAATTTGTCAGCGCATGATACAGCGTAGACATCGTAAAAAGCATAATCATCGCAAACCCGTACACGGACGCACTGACAATGCCGATGGCATCGCTGACAAAGCATGCACGCACAATCAAAGCTGCTGCGCCTGCAATCGATAAAAGTGCACCTACGCCGTGCGTAATTGCATTAAATATCTCCTCGCCGACCGTTTGATTGTTGAATTTTTTTACATCCGTCATACCTCTTCCTCCCGCAAATCTAATTTTCATTATTATATCATAGGTTATTTAAAAACGCAATATAAAATGTTGTGAATTTTTTGTGAACAAGCTACCAAGCATTTCACTACGCAAACCTTTGTATTTTGCGCTTTTTCTTGACTTTTTTTATCGAAAAAGTTATAATAGGTATAATGAATATTTAAATGCATACAATCTTCGCCACATATGAAACCCGATGGCAATGAGGTAGAACCATGGAAAATAAAAATATAACATCTCCTTTTGCCGGGCAAACGGACGAGGAAGTTGCGCTTTTAGCGCAGGGTGGGAACAAATCCGCCGTGGAATATATACTGGAAAAATACAAAGGTCTGGTAAAAGCGCGTGCACGCACTTATTTTTTAATCGGCGCTGATGCCGAAGATTTAATTCAGGAAGGCATGATCGGGCTCTTTAAAGCCATTCGCGATTTCAATGCAGAAAAGCAGGTCGGCTTTGCAGCGTTCGCGGATGTATGTACGACAAGGCAGATTGTAACCGCCGTAAAAACCGCAACCAGGCAAAAACATTCTCCGCTCAACAACTATGTATCGTTTAACAAAAAAGTTGTATCCGACGATTCCGAAAAAACAATGCTCGATTGTTTGTCGGAAACGCTGATTGCGGACCCTGAGCAGATTGTGATCAATCAGGAATCTTTTGAAAGTATTCGCAGAAAAATCAGCAGTATTTTAAGCGATTTTGAAATGCAGGTTTTAGAATTATATCTGGCAGGCAACAGTTATCAGGAGATTGCCGAAACCTTGGAAAAAAGCGCAAAATCCATCGACAATGCCCTACAGCGCACCAAGCGCAAAATCGAAGAAGGCTTGGCGCAAAATTAATTTATCCATTACCGCGCTTTAAAATGCGGTACAATATAGCAAAGAGAGGGATTACTATGTACGAAGACAAGACACTTGTGTGCAAAGACTGTGGAAACGAATTTGTATTTACAGCCGGCGAACAGGAATTTTATGCGGAGAAGGGCTTTGAAAACGAGCCGTCCCGTTGTAAGGATTGCAGAGCCGCACACAAAGCCGCTATGCGTCAGGCACGTGAAATGCACGATGTAGTTTGCGCAGACTGCGGTAAGCAGACACAGGTTCCGTTTTTGCCGAAAAACGACAGACCGGTTTACTGTGACGAATGCTTTGCAAAGCGCAGAGGTTAATGAAAAAATAAAAAGCGTATTGTCTGGGCAATACGCTTTTTAACTGTCTTGGAGAAAATCATGCAAGAAATTACAGCAAAAACAAATAAAACCTACAAACAGTTATGTGCACTGACGTCTAAAAAAGGCAGAAGCGAATACGGACAATATACCGTAGAGGGCGTAAAATCCGTGCACGAAGCATTTTTATATGCACACAGCGTTGCCGCTTTAGTTGTAACCAAAGCGGCTGCAAAGGAAAATGCGTCACTTTTGGAAACGGCAAAGCAGCGCGGCATTGCCGTATATTGTCTGCCGGAAGAACTGTTTGCGAAAATCAGCGATACAAAAACGCCGTCCGGCGTTCTGTGCTGTATTCAAATACCGCAAACAAAAATGCCCACCCTCGCCGGCGGCCTGTATATATACTGCGACCGCATTGCCGACCCGGGCAACGCCGGCACCATCATCCGCACTGCGGACGCTGTCGGTGCTTCCGGTGTATTCTTTTCGCCCGACTGCGTCGACATTTATAATCCGAAGGTCATCCGTTCCACCATGGGTTCGTTTTTCCACATCCCCACCTATACTGATGTAGACAGTAAAATTTTTACTGCGGCAAAAGAAAAAGGCTATACCTGCATTGCAGGCGCACTTTCAAAAACAGCTACGGATGCACGCTTGCTTACAATGCCCCACAACACCGTTTTGGTCATCGGTAATGAATCCAACGGCGTCAGCGAATCAGTTTTGAATTTATGCGACACACATGCCATCTTGCCAATTGTCGGCAAGGCAGAATCGCTCAATGCCGCAGCTGCGGCGGCGGTATTTATGTACAAATGGCTGTTCGAGCAAAAATAGTCGACAAAATTTCCTTCCGGATTTTGTGAAAATTGCCGTATTTTTGTCTTTTACTTGCATTACACATTACAAAAAGTTATACTGATATATGAAACAATTCCAACCGAGGTGACTTATGAAATTTACAATCGCACATAATAATATTACGGTTCTGGATCTCGAAAAGAGTCTGGCTTTTTACAAAGAAGCCTTGGATTTGGATATTCAAAAATCCATCGAACCGGAAGACGGCAGTTTCAAAATCGTTTATTTAACCGACGGCAGCAGCATACACAAACTGGAGCTGACCTGGTATCGCGACAAAGCCGAGCCGTGGAATCTCGGCGACAACGAAATCCATACCGCATTCATTGTAGACGATTTTGAAGCGGCATATGCGCATCACAGCGCTATGGGTTGTATCTGCTACGAAAACAAAGCCATGGGGATTTATTTCATCGCTGACCCCGATGGCTACTGGATTGAAATTTTACCGGCAAATAAATAATCATTTGAAAGAAGGAATATACAATGACTGAAAAATTACATGTAATGGACCATCCGCTGATTCAGCACAAGATTTCCATGCTGCGCGATAAAAACACTTCCGTAAAGGATTTTCGCGAGTTGGCATATGAAATTGCACTGCTGATGGGCTACGAAGCAACACGTGATCTTCCGCTGGTGGATTATCCGGTTGAAACGCCGATTTGCAAGACAACCGGCAAAGTCATCGACAAGCAGGTTGCCATCGTTCCGATTCTCCGTGCAGGTCTCGGTATGGTAGATGCCATCATGAGCATCCTGCCGGCGGCGAAAATTGGTCATATCGGTTTATACCGTGACCATGAAACACACGAGCCGGTAGAATACTACTGCAAACTGCCCAAAGACGTCGATGCGCGTCAAGTAATTGTAACCGACCCGATGCTCGCGACCGGCGGCAGCGCGGCGGCAGCAATCGACTTTATCAAGCAGCGCGGTGCAAAGCGCATTAAGCTCATGTGCATCATCGCCGCTCCGGAAGGCGTGCAGGCCGTTGCAAAGGCGCATCCGGATGTGGAAATCTATGTAGGTGCCCTCGACGAAAAACACAACGAAAATAAATACATCGTTCCGGGTCTCGGCGACGCGGGCGACAGACTGTTCGGCACACTGTAATGCGATACAAAAATTTACCCAAATGCCTATCGTTTCTTGCGATAGGCATACTCATTTTACTTATAGTGTTTTACAACATACAATCGCCGCAGTCGCACACAAAAAGTGCATTTGCGCTCAATACCTATGTTTCCGTAACCGTCTACGGAAAAGATGCGCAGAATTTATGTGCGCAGAGCATCAAACTTGTAAACGATGCAGAAATGACGTTGAGTGCGCACCGCGAAGACAGCGAGTTGTACAAATTAAACACATTGCATCAAACGGGCGTGCCCTACCCTGTATCGGACGAACTGTTTTATGTACTTAGCGAAGCCTTAAACGTGTGCGCGCAAACGCAAGGCAAGTTCGATATTACCGTAAAACCGCTGACGGACTTATGGGACATCACCGGTGACCCGCATCTGCCGACTGCGACCGAAATTGAAAAAGTGCTCCCCGCCGTGGACTACCGCGCGATTACACTGGATGCAGAAAACAAAACCGTGACTTTCCATAATGACGGTATGGCACTCGACTTAGGCGCGATTGCCAAAGGCTACATCGCAGACAAACTGGCGGTTGCACTTTCGGATGCGTACGGCGCGACCATTGATTTGGGCGGTAATATTGTCGTGCTCGGCAAGCATAAGGGCGGCTGGAAAATCGGCATACAAACACCGTTTGCCGACACCGGTATTTATACCGCCGTTGTCAAGGCACCGTCCGGCAAAACAACCACGGTAGTTACCTCCGGTGCTTACGAGCGCAATTTTACCCATGATGGCAAGCTTTATCATCACATCTTTGACCCTGCAACCGGTTATCCGGCAGACAGCGAAACCGAAAGCATTTCCGTCATCGGCAAAACATCTCTTTTCGCCGACGCATACTCAACTTACCTTTTTATGCTGCCGCCCGAAAAAGCCATTAGATTTGCAAAAGAGAACGGATTTGATGTGCTGATACAAACCAAAGACAAAAAACTATATACAACACTGACGGATTACAGCGTCACAAACAAATCCTATAAAATACAATAAAAGCAGCAAGCGGTGCAACCGGAACAGTTGCACCGCTTATTTCATTTCAAAAACATATGCAAGAGCATTTCATACAATTTGTTATATGGTTGATAGCGCATCGGCAAATCCAGCCAGGTTTTCTTATCCATGACGGACTTGTAATGCGAAAATGTCTCAAATCCGCTCTTGCCGTGATATGCACCCATCCCGCTTTCACCGACACCGCCAAATCCCATTTCACTGGTGGCAAGGTGAACAACCACATCGTTAATGCAACCGCCGCCGTAGGAAAGTTGTGTTGTCACACGCTGAATATGCTTCTTGCTACCAGAGAACAGATACAATGCCAAAGGCTTTTCTTTATCCTTTAATTCTTCAACCATTTTGTCAAAGTCATCAAAGGTAAGTATCGGCAAAATCGGCCCGAAGATTTCTTCGCCCATAACCGCATCATTTTGCGTTACATTATCCATGACCGTAGGTGCAATCTGATGGGTATTCCTGTTTGTTTCGCCGCCGATTACAACCTTGCCTTTATCTATAAGTCCGCAAAGTCTTTCAAAATGTCTTTCATTGATGATTTTACCGTAATTATTATTTTCTAACGGTTGCTCGCCATATTGTTTCTTGATCTGCTTTATAACTTCGCTTACAAATTTATCCTTGATGGAACTTTCGCAAAGAATGTAGTCAGGCGCTACACAGGTCTGTCCACAGTTTAAGTATTTGCCGAACACGATTCGCTTTGCAGCCAGTTTAATATTTGCACTTTCATCTACAATACAAGGACTCTTTCCGCCAAGTTCAAGGACTGCCGGCGTAAGATGTTCGGCAGTATGGCGAAGCACTTCCCTGCCGACGGCCTGACTTCCGGTAAAGAACACAAAATCAAATTTCTGCTCTAAAAGCGCGGTATTTTCAGCTCTGCCGCCCGTGACCACGGCAACATACTCAGGCGCAAAACATTCCGTTATGATTTTCTCTATAATCTTGCTTGTTGCAGGCGAATAAGCGCTTGGTTTAACAATTGCCGTGTTGCCTGCCGCAATCGCATCTGCAAGCGGGTCTATCGTTAAAAGAAACGGATAGTTCCACGGGCTCATAATCAGCGTGTTACCGTACGGAACGGGCTGATTAAAGCTATGGGATGCAAAGTTTGTAATCGGCGTGGCAACCGTTTTTCTTTTTGCAAATCTTTTTGTATGACGAATCATATACGAGATTTCTGAAAGTACGAGACCGCTTTCGCACATAAATCCTTCAAAATGACTTTTTCCGAGGTCCGAGGTCAACGCATCATTTACCTCGATTTGATATTTCTTTACGACGCTATAAAGTTTTTTTAGTTGCTCTATGCGGAATTTCACCGGTATTGTCGCGCCGCTTTTATAATAGTTTCTCTGCTTTTCAAGCAAAGAAGCAATCTGCTGTCCTGTCATTTTATTTACTCCAATCTGCAATCTTATAATAGAAGTTTTCCAATTCTTTTCTTGTCATAAGTTTAGGCACGGGATAAAGCGGATTTGCTTCCTTTTCCGCATGCTTTGACAAAGATAGAATATCTTCTTTTCTGATGCCCTCTATCTTATCGGAAATCCCCATCCTTGCATTGAGTTTCTTTATTGCATCAATGAATTTCTTCGCACCAATTTCATAGGAATCCTTTTTATCGCAAACGCCGGCATACAAGCCGAGTGTGTGCAGCTTTTTATATACGCTTTTGCCGTAGGCTTCAAGGACATACGGCATAATGATCGTATTTGCAAGTCCGTGCGGCGCTCCGTAAAGGCCGCCCAACGCATGTGCAAGTGCATGGATATACCCCACATAAGACTTGGAAAATGCTATACCGGCCTTATATGCTGCATGAAGCATATTTTCTCTTGCAGCATGGTTTTTGCCGTCAGTATATGCCATGTAGACATTTTCAAAAACGAGTTTAGTCGCTTCCAATGCAAGTCTGCGTGTTTCTTTGGTAGTCGAGCGACCGATGTATGCTTCAACCGCGTGCGTAAGCGCATCCATTCCGGTCGTCGCGGTCAAATGTGGCGGCAAAGAATATGTAAGCGTTGCATCCAAAACAGCATAGTGCGGAATAACCGGAAAACTCATTATTGCGTATTTACGATGTGTTTTTGAGTCCGTAATCATTGCGGCAAGCGTTGTTTCGCTACCCGTACCCGCTGTTGTCGGAATAGCGATAAGCGTAGGTAATTTGCGCCATGCTTTGAGCTTACCGCCCAACTGATTTACGGTTCTGTTCGGATAAGTAACACGAACGCCCACCGCCTTTGCGCAGTCCATCGCCGAACCACCACCGATTGCTATAATGGCATTGCATTTGTTTTTGTGATACAACTTCAGCGCATCCTCTACATTTATAACCGTCGGATTCGGAAGCGTTTCATCATATACCGCATACGAAACATTTCCTGTGTTCAACGCTTTTTCTAACGGATTTAACAATCCGTTATTCACAATACCTTTGTCTGTAACCACAAGTACGGATGTTGCTTTTTCTTTCTCCAACACCTTACCAAGTTCACTGCAAGAATTTATAATTTCCGGTTCTCTGTACGGCAGTACCGGCAACGCCATTCTGAATGCCGCCTGAAACAAACGGCAATATACTGATTTAATTAAAAACATGCTTACCTCTCATTTTCATAGGACTTTGCCACTTTATCTATATTTTCACTGATTACATTCAAACTGCGGTAGAATATCGCTCTGTCTTCCTCGGAAATACCTGTACTGATTTCATCTAAGACAGCCGCAATTTTATCTGCAATTCTTTTGCCTGCACGCACACCTCTGTCTGTAAGTTCAAACGGGGCATTGTATCTTTTCTTGCTCTCGGTTTTGCACACAATATAGTTGTTCTTCTCTAGATAATCCAGACTCCGTGAAATCGTAGCCTTATCTTCTTCGCAACGTTCGCACAGTTCTTTGGATGTTAGTTCTTTGGACACATACAGATAATAAAGACAGGATATGTGCGGACTTCTAAGTTCATAATTCGCCATTTCTTCATTCTTGATTTTTCGAATGTTTCTGTTAATTCTGTTTAGCAGAACCGTAAAAGTTTCAAACCGTTCTTCCATAAACAAACCTCCTGAAAATACACTTGTTGAACTTTCAACAAGTGTATTTTACCAAAAACCAGTTGAAATGTCAACAAGTTTTTGGTATTTATTGTAAACAAACAAAAAAACAGCGCCGCTCTCTATATCCCGTCGCTGTTCTTCTTTAAAATCATTATGCGTATGTCTTTATGCCTCTTCACCCTTCATAATTTCATCAATTAAAATCTCGTAATATTCCGCGTCCGTTTGATTTAAGCATTTTTCGCAGTTATCACAAATCTTATTCGGGTCCAATTCGCAGATACAATCTCCGCAATTTGTGCATACTTTGTCTTCATAAATACATTTTTTCATGAAAAATCACCATTTTAATATATTTTTTGACTTTTTTCGAAAATTTGTTTGCTTTTTCGAAAACAATGTGTTACAATAATTTTGAGCACATATGTTCTGTTATGATTATAACAGATTTCTTTCCCAGCTGCAAGTATGTATTTAAAATAGAATTGAATTTTTTATAAGGAGGCGTTTTCCTTGCCGAGAACATCTGACAAAGGCGAAAAAATTTTGAAATTCATTTCCGAGCAGACAAAGACAAAGGGTTATCCCCCATCTGTACGTGAAATCGGTATCGCTGTCGGCTTAAGCTCCACCTCCACCGTACATGCGCAACTCAAAAAACTGCGCGATGCCGGTTTTCTGGAAAAGGACAACGAAAAAACACGCGCACTCAAACTGACACCGAAATATTATAACACCTACGAAGAAAGCGCGCCGAATGACGACATGCTCTCCGCATCCGCTTTTGACCGCTTTTACGAGAAGGTACAATCCGAATTTTTACAGGTACCGGTGCTCGGTCGCGTTGCGGCAGGTCAACCGATTTTAGCCGTAGAAGAAGCTACGGAGAGTTTCCCGCTCCCGATGAGTTTTGCCAGAAACAAGGATTTGTTTATGCTCACCGTTTCCGGTGAATCCATGATTGAAGCTGCAATATTAGACGGCGACTATGTGATTGTAGAGCGCCAGCAAACCGCAAACAACGGTGATATCGTCGTTGCGCTGGTAGACGATTCCGCAACTGTAAAAACCTTCTACAAAGAAAACGGACATTTCCGTCTGCAACCGGAAAACTCGTCCATGGAACCGATTATCGTAAACGAAGTTATGATTTTAGGCAAAGTGGTCGGTGTATTTAGAGGTATGTAAGTAAAAAAGCTTGAAATGTATCTTCAAACCTTTCGAGTACAAAAACACGGTAGTCATTGACTACCGTGTTTTTTGCGTTTAAAGATTAGAATAAATCTCTCTTTGTGTAATGTGTGTGCAGGTACTTGTGTGCCTTATGGGAACCCGGCTCTTCGAAGTACTCATCATAGAGCATCTTAATTACCGGATTTTCATGGGACTTACGGATTGCAGCGTTGCTGTCTTCCGTATACAGTGCCTTTGCACGTGTTGCCTTCACATCTACGTCCATCTGCGCCTTCGCGGAAACGATCGGCTGACCGCCACCGGTTACACAGCCGCCCGGGCAAGCCATGATTTCAACGAAATCGTAGTTTTCTTCGCCTGCGCGGATTGCATCAAGAAGTTTTCTTGCATTGCCGAGACCGTGTGCCACAGCCGCCTTAATCTTGATGCCTTCGATTTCTACCTCAGCGCGCTTGATACCGTCAGTACCGCGAACTACATGGTAGTTATCTTCAGACATAGACTTGCCGGACAGAACTTCTGCTACGGTTCTAAGCGCCGCTTCCATAACACCGCCTGTCGCACCGAAGATTACGCCTGCGCCTGTTGCTTCGCCAAACGGATTGTCAAACTGCTCATCCGGAAGGTTTGCAAACTCAAGACCTGCCTGCTTAATCATACGTGCAAGCTCACGTGTGGTCAATACATAATCCACATCCTGGAAGCCGTCGTTGCCGAGTTCTGCGCGTGCTGCCTCAAATTTCTTTGCAGTACACGGCATGATGGAAACTGTAACGATGCTTGCCGGGTCAATACCCTCTTTTTCAGCGTAGTAGGACTTAATCACTGCGCCGAACATCTCGTGCGGAGATTTCGCGCTCGACAGATTGTCGAGAAAATCCGGGAAGTTGTGTTCACAAAACTTTACCCAGCCCGGGCTGCAGGAGGTAATGACCGGAAGCTTACCGCCGTTTTTAATTCTGTTGATTACCTCTGTGCCCTCTTCCATAATGGTGAGGTCAGCAGCGGTATCTGTATCAAATACCTTTGTAAAGCCGAGGCGCTTTAATGCAGCAACCATCTTGCCTGTGCAAGGTGTGCCCATCTCCATGCCGAATTCTTCACCGAGCGCTGCACGAACAGCCGGAGCGGTCTGTACAACAACATACTTGGAATCGTCAGCAATTGCATCCCATACCGGCTTGATTGCATCCTTTTCATAAAGTGCGCCAACCGGACAAGCCGCGATACACTGACCGCAGTTTACACAGGCAACTTCACCTAAGGACTTATCAAACGCACAACCGATATTGGTGTTGATACCTCTTTCCTTTGCATCAATTACGCCAACCGTCTGGATGTTTTTACATACAGCGATACAGCGACGGCAAAGGATACATTTGTTGTTATCACGCACGATAGACGGAGAAAGGTCATCGATTGCATATACATTCGGCTCATCTGTCTCGTACGGCAATTCTGTAACGTTGAGTTCTTCAGCGAGGTTCTGAAGCTCACAGTTTCTATTTCTTACGCAGGTCAAGCACTTCTTTTCGTGATTAGACAAAATGAGCTGAAGTGTAACCTTTCTTGCTTCACGAACCTTTGCGGTATTTGTGAATACTTCCATACCCTCATTGATCGGATATACGCAGGCAGCCTGCAGGCTTCTTGCACCTTTAACTTCAACAACGCACATTCTGCATGCGCCGATTTGGTTTACATCCTTTAAATAGCACAGGGTCGGGATATCAATATTGGCAAGTCTAGCTGCCTCCAAAATTGTAGAGCCTTTCGGAGCGCTGACATCCAGACCGTTAATCTTTAAATTAACCATTTCCATTTTAACATTCTCCTTTCAGGCTTATTTCGAAATTGCTTTGAAGCGACACTTGGATTCGCACAGACCGCACTTTACGCACTTATCTGTATCGATAACAAACGGCTTTTTGATTTCGCCGGAAATTGCACCAACCGGGCAGTTCTTTGCACACAGGCTACATCCGATACATTTCTCCGGATCAATCTTGTACATGAGAAGGTCTTTACATACGCCTGCCGGACATTTCTTGTCCACAACGTGGGCAACATACTCGTCTCTGAAGTAACGAAGCGTACTCAAAATCGGGTTCGGTGCTGTCTGACCAAGACCGCAGAGCGCAGCTTCTTTTACATTGTAGCAGAGTTTTTCGAGTCTGTCGATATCTTCGAGCGTACCCTTGCCGCTTGTAATCTTATTGAGGATTTCAAGCATTCTCTTTGTACCGATACGGCACGGCGAGCACTTACCGCAGGATTCGTCTACCGTGAACTCTAAGAAGAACTTCGCGATATCTACCATACAGGTATCCTCGTCCATTACAATCAAACCGCCGGAACCCATCATCGAACCGATGCTGATAAGAGAATCGTAGTCGATTTCGGTATCAATCAAGGAAGCCGGGATACAACCGCCGGACGGGCCACCGGTCTGCGCTGCCTTAAACTTCTTACCGTTCGGGATACCGCCGCCGATTTCTTCAACGATTTCGCGCAGTGTTGTACCCATCGGCACTTCTACCAAACCTGTGTTATGAATCTTACCGCCGAGCGCGAATACCTTTGTACCCTTGCTCTTCTCTGTGCCAATGCCCTTAAACCATTCTACACCCTTGTTGATGATGACCGGAATATTTGCATAGGTTTCAACGTTATTTAATACGGTCGGCTTGCCGAACAGACCCTTTACTGCCGGGAACGGCGGACGGCATCTCGGCTCACCGCGCTTGCCTTCGATAGAGGTCATAAGCGCTGTTTCTTCACCGCATACAAATGCACCTGCACCCAGACGGATGTCTAAGTCAAAGCTAAAGTCCGTACCGAAAATGTTCTTACCCAAAAGACCCATCTCACGCGCTTGCTTGATGGCAATGGACAAACGCTGTACCGCAATCGGGTACTCAGCACGAATGTATACATAACCCTGGTTTGCACCGATTGCATAACCAGCAATTGCCATAGCTTCAATTACGGAGTGCGGGTCACCTTCGAGGATGCTTCGATCCATGAATGCGCCCGGGTCACCTTCGTCGGCGTTACAGCAAACATATTTCTGGTCGGAAACGGATGCTGCTGCAAACTTCCACTTAAGACCTGTCGGGAAGCCTGCACCGCCGCGGCCGCGCAGTCCTGCATCAATCATAAGATTGATCAGGTCTTCCGGCTTCATTTCGGTGAGCACCTTACCGAGCGCCTTATAACCGTCAAATGCGATATACTCTTCAATCTTTTCCGGATTGATTACACCACAGTTACGCAGTGCAACACGCATCTGCTTTTTGTAGAAGTTCACTTCATTTAAGGACTTGATTTCATCGCTGTCCTCGGAAACTGTCTCAGAGTAGAGCAAACGTTTAACGATTCTGCCCTTAACGAGATGCTCGGATACGATTTCAGCAACGTCTTCCGGCTGTACCATGCTGTAGAAAGCACCTTCCGGATAAACAACCATAATCGGACCGAGTGCGCAAAGACCGAAACAACCGGTCTTAACAACCATTACTTCTTTTTCAATGCCGTTTGCTTTAAGCTGTGCTTCCAACTCTTCGATAATCTTCTGCGAGCCCGAAGATGTACAGCCTGTACCACCGCAAACAAGCACGTGGCTTCTGTATAAATCCATCTTGTATATCCTCCTTATTTATCAATCTCACCAATCGTGAATTCCTTAACCACTTTGCCGTTTACAACGTGGTCAGATACGATTTTTGCAACCTGCTCCGGTGTAACCTTGCCGTAGGTTACCTTTTCCTGGCCCGGAAGATATACTTCAACAATCGGCTCTAAGCGGCAAAGACCGATGCAACCGGTCTGTACAACCGCTACATTTTCAAGCTTTCTTTTGTTTACTTCTTCCACAAATGCGCTCATTACCGGTCTTGCGCCTGCGGCGATACCGCAAGTTGCCATACCGACAACAATTCTAACGCCTTCCTGATCATCATTTCTCATATGAATCTGAGAAAGCGCCTGTTCTCTCAAAGCAGCGAGTTCAGCTAAAGACTTCATATCATTTACCTCCATATAATTCTTGAATTCCGCTGTGCAGGTTTTTAGAAATCCAATTTAAGATTTCCGGCAGGTCCAATCTGACCTCCTCGCCCAACACTTCGCGAATCTGTTTTGTATCAAAGATAAATTCGTTTTCCCCCACAAGATGTTTATAATAAAAATCCAAATCGGGATTGCCGTGCACCAGAATATGCATCACAGAGGCAATATCGCCGAGCGGCTGACGGTCAATATGACTGTAACCGAATACAGCGCAAACCTTTGTTCCTTTTCCCGGTGTACTCTCAATTGTGAAACTGCCGCCGGTTTCCTCGGCCGCCTCTTTAAAAAGCGGAATCCCCAAGCCGACCTTGCGTGTCGTACGCGTCGTTGCAAACGGACTGGTCACTTCTGCCAAAAATTCGGCATCCATGCCCTTGCCGTCGTCGGCAATCACAATAGACATCCAATCCGTATCCGCCTGCTCGGAAATCTCAATTAAGATATTCTTTGCATTGGCAGAGATGGAATTTTGTACAATATCCAAAATGTGCAGTGACAACTCTCTCATCTTATCTGTATCTGTTAATGATGTCTTCTACATCATCTACGCTCAAACGACCGTATACATCATCGTTAACGGTGAATACCGGTGCAAGACCGCAAGCGCCGATACATCTGGTTGCATCGAGCGAAAACTTGCCGTCAGCAGAGCACTCGCCAACCTCAACGTTAATGAGCTGCTTAATCTTTTCGAGAATGTCTCCCGAACCCTTTACGTAGCATGCTGTACCTAAGCATACCGCTACTTTGTACTCGCCCTTCGGATAAAGCGAAAACTGTGTGTAGAATGTTACTACACCGTAAATCTCCGCCATCGAAAAGCCGCCCTTTTCAGCAATAATCTGCTGAACTTCAATCGGCAGATAACCATAAATTTCCTGCGCCTCCTGCAAAATCGGCATGAGCGCGCCCGGCTGACCGGCATGGTTTTCGATGACCTGCAAAAGCTTTTGCTCTTGCTCTTTTGTGCCTTTAAAAGCACCGACTTTCTTTTCGTCCATTGTGCGTCCTCCTGTACCCTCTAAATTTTCATAAATTGTCAAATTTGTTAAGAATTTAACAATAAAACTAATTTACATAGCAATTTAAATTATAGCATACCTTTTTTTAAAAATCTACTTTTTTATGCAAAAAAAGCGAGAAATTTCTACATTTTTTCTCACTTTTTTAAATCTTTTTATAAAATTGTCTTAAAACATTCTCTGCAGAACAGTTTTTTACCTCCAAAGCATGCACAGCTTCACTGATATCCGGCAGATAATGCGCATCCGAACTGTGCAAAACCGGCAGACCGCAAAGGCGCGCATCCGTATCCTCCCACCCTTTTTCCTTTGCATTTTTTGAAAGTTCGACCGCATCAAACGGTAAATCCGGCGGCAAAAAACCCAGATTGGAAATCATACTATATGCACTTTTATCCACATGCGCCGCAATAGCAATGCCGCCGTAGGCATGAATATGCTCTACAACCTCGTACACGCTCAACGCGCAAGCCGTCACCAGCATTTGCTCTTCTTCCCCCACACACGCATCCTCAGCATCCATAATCCACTGCTCACCGAAGACCGTTTTGTTGTTTTGTATCGGCGGAAGCGCCGCCTGCACAATCGACTCCATTTGCTTTGCAGACTGCAAATCACCAAAAAGTGCAACCACATGCACTTCCTCGCACGTTTCAATTTCCATACCCGGTATAACCAACAATCCGTTCGCCGCACCGACCTGCATCAGCGCCTCAGCATTGGCCAGGCTGTTGTGGTCCGTAACCGCAATCACATCAAGCCCTTTAATCAGCGCCATATTGACAACATTGTTCGGTGTCATATCGCCGTCACCGCACGGCGACAGGCAAGTATGTATATGAAAATCGTAATACAGCCTCATCCCATCACCCGATTAAATTCCGTGATAATCTCATACGCCGTTTTCTTGGTAGAAAGTACGGGCACATTTTCTTCTTCCGCCTTAGCCGCAGCGATTTCATCCGGCACAAGTCCCTCCGGCAAAATCACACAACCGACCTCGGTGAGCACTGCGACGGCAATTACATTGATATTGGTTTGCACCGTAATCCACAAATTGTCCTTTTGCGCATGGCTCATCGCATAACTCAAAAGGTCACAAACATAGCAACCGTCAAGTTCTCTGTCCAGCGCCTGTGCCCCGGCACAAACTTTACAAGAAAGCTTATCTGCAAATTCTTTTACTGTCATTTCTCCCCCTCGCCTTTCGCGTTAATCCTCCGTTTGTTCCAAATCGCGCATCAATTCCTGCATCTTACTGCGCAAGTTATGTATACAGTCCATTTCCCGTCCGAAGCCGCGCACCACATCTTCGGCAAGCGCCTTACAGGTCGGCGCACCGCAACTGCCGCAGTCGAGTTTCGGCAGACGCTCCTCAATTTCTTTCATTTCTTTGAGTTTGCGCATTGCCTCCGCTCTGTTTTCATCGAGTTTCAAAATCGGCATATATTCAATATCGCGACTGAGCAGTACATCCTCTAAGTCGATTTGCGGTAACTCACGTTCGGTTTCATAGCTTGTAAGTTTCTTACTGATTTGCTCAATTCTTGCTCGTGCGGCATAACCGTTTTCCACGGTCAGCGGACCGCCGACACAGCCACCGGCACAAGCGCACGGCTCCACGAATTCCACATGGCTGATTTGGTCATCTTCCAAACTTTCCAGTACGGAAATTACATTATCAATGCCATCTACCGCCAAATAGGCATCCTTGCTGAGTGCCTTGGCCTCGCCGCCGCTGTGACACCAGTTCACACCGAGCAGTCCTGCACGCGCAAGTTTCTCTTTCGGTTTAAGACTCCCTAAAATCGGCGCAAGTTTTTTATACACCTCGCTGATGGCAATCACGCCGTCGAGCGGACTTTTCTCTTCGCCGAGCGGTTCGTGAAGCGTTGTCACCTTTGCCGGACACGGCGAAATAAAGAACACGCCGATATCCTCCGCCGGCACACCTTTTTTCTCGATTGCACGCTTGCGCGCCAGTTTTGCCGCCAAATCCACCGGTGCAGACAGCGGCAACAGATTTTTAATCAGGCTCGGAAAACGTACGCGAATCAAGCGCACAATCGCAGGACACGCCGTTGAAATCACCGGCATCTCGAGCTTCTTTTGCATCAGCAAATCCTTTGTCGCGATGGTCACGATTTCCGCCGCACGCGCCACCTCGTACACATCGTCAAACCCGATTTCCTTAAGCCCGTTTAAAATCACATTCACATCCGTAATATTATGAAACTGACCGTACAGCGCCGGCGCCGGCAATGCAATTTTATACTTATAACGCTCCATTGCCGCAAACGGGTCTGTTACCGCCTGCTTTGCATGATACGGGCACACGCGGATACACTCTCCGCAATCTATGCAGCGCTCCTTAATAATCCGCGCCTTACCGTCACGCACACGAATTGCCTCCGTCGGACACCGGCGGATGCAATTTGTACAGCCCATACATTTTTCTTTATCTAATGTAACTGAGTGAAAATATTCCTTCTTCATCCAGCTCACGCTCCAAATCCAAGATTAGCAGTAAATCACCATATCTACTGTCGTACCGACACCCACTTTGGAATCGACCATCATTTCATCGGTATAATTCTTCATATTCGGCAAACCCATACCTGCACCGAAACCCAAATCGCGCGCTTCTTGACTCGCGGTGGAATAGCCTTCCTTCATTGCAAGCGCCACATCCGCAATACCCGGTCCCTTGTCGGCAAGCACAATGCGGATTTTATCCGAGTCGATATACACATCCGCTTCGCCGCCGTTGGCGTGAATCACCATATTGATTTCACCTTCGTACATGGCAATCGCCGCGCGACGAATGACCGATGGTTCAAAGCCGAGCTGACTGAGCGTTTTTTTCATCTTCCCCGATGCCGCACCGGCCTCCACAAAATTGTTGCCGGCAATGTCAAAATGCAGTTTTATTGTCTCTGCCATATAATATCACCTCAGCTTATTTGCGCGGCACCAAGCCTGCCGTATAAAGTTCACCGCATGCAATATACATCGGTTTTTTTGTGCGCATCAACACCATACCGCGTTCACGGGCAAGCTCAACCATCTCCGCGCTCGGTACTTTGCCGCGCACGAACGCGATGGCCTTAATATCCATCATTTCCGCCGTGCGTACCACCTGCGGATTCACAAGGCCCGTCAAAAGAAGACCTTCTTCTTTTACGAAGGCCAATACGTCACTCATCATATCGCTGCCGCACGCCGTCTTGACTTCCATTTCCATTAAGTCTTCTCCGGTTTCCACAACAGCATCCAATAATGCTTTTACTTCTTTTATTTTCATAAAAGTCTCCCCCACTTTCCATCCAAAGGATTATTTATATTATATCACTATAAATCCCTTTACACAAGTCCTATTTTTGTGCAAAATAAACAATCACCCGCAAGTTTATCTTGCAGGTGATTGTCAAATTGTCCTGATGGAAATTTCCGCACTGCGCAAAGTCGCTTCTTCCCCGTCCGCATAACGCACGCAAAGACCGCCGTCTGAGGCAATATCCGTCACGGTTGCCTCGCGCTTTTCACCGTTTTGCAACACATACACCGCCTTACCGCGCACAAAACTGCGCGCTCGGTATTCAGCCATCACATCCGTTAACTGCATGCAAACGTCGCAAAGCGCATTGGCAATCTGTGCCGCCAGCGTCTCACGGCAAAGTTCCTTTTGCGTATGTCTGTCAAGGGTTGTGATGATGTCTTGCAACTGTGCATCAAACGCATCAAAGCCGCTCAAATTCAATCCGATACCGACAATGATATTTTGTATGCATCCTGTTTGCGTATTCGTCACCGCCTCCGTTAGAATGCCGCAAACCTTTCTGCCGCCAAGATACACATCGTTCACCCATTTGATTTGTGCCTTTTCCTCCGTATACAAATCCAGCACCCGACATACCGCCACAGCGGCCGCCGCCGTAATCAACAAGGCACTGTCTTCCATCACTTCCGCAGGAAAGGCCATGCTCATATACAGTCCGCCTTGCGGCGAAACAAAGCTTCTGCCCAATCGTCCTCTGCCACCGGTCTGGCTGTCCGACAACACCAGCATAGGACGTACAATATCCTTGGAGCGACAAAGGTTTTTTAAATATGTATTTGTAGAATCTATACTGTCAAACACCGCATGCAAATGCACATCGGAGTTTAACTGCTGTACTATTTGTTCTTTTTGCATATAAACTACCTCAAATGAAAGAGGATGTAAAAATAAATTTTACATCCTTAAAATTCAACTATCCCAGGAGCTCGGAAAAAATGTTTGAAACGGACAAACAGCATCGGCTTTGCCGACAGGCCCGATGGCGTACATCGGTACGTCGAGGGTGAAGTTTGTTCGTTTCGGACGTTTTTAACAGCTCCGTATTATACATTGAAACGGAACAGTACAATATCTCCATCCTTCATCACATATTCTTTACCTTCAGAACGGACAAGGCCTTTTTCCTTTGCCGCAACCATGTTACCGCAAGCAATCAAATCATCAAAATGGATAACCTCCGCACGAATAAAGCCTTTTTCAAAGTCGGAGTGAATTTTACCTGCCGCCTGCGGTGCCTTTGTGCCGTTGGTAATCGTCCATGCGCGCACCTCCGGCTCGCCTGCCGTCAGGTAACTGATTAAGCCGAGCAGTTTGTAGCTCGACGTTACAATCTTATCCAAACCGGACTGCTCCATGCCCATCTCTGCCAAAAATTCTTTCTTTTCGTCCGGCTCAAGTTCTGCAATTTCTTCTTCAATTCTTGCGCAAATCGCAATCACTTCGGAGCCTTCGCTGTCGGCAATTTCCTTAACCTCGGCTACCATCGGATTTGCGGATGCATCCGCCGCTTCGTCCTCAGATACGTTTGCTGCATACAGTACCGGCTTCATTGTCAAAAGCGCAACCTCGCGCATCATATCCCTTTCCTCGTCGCTGTATTCCAGCGCGCGCGCCGGCTTGCCGGCTTCCAGACCAACCTTTACACGTTCGAGCAAATCAAGCTCCACCTGGAATTTTTTATCGCCCTTGAGCGCTTTCTTTACGCGGTCGATGCGGCGCTCAATCATTTCCAAGTCCGCAAACACCAATTCAAGATTGATGGTTTCAATATCACGCGCCGGACCGATACTTCCGTCTACGTGTACGATGTTGGAATCTTCAAAGCAACGCACCACATGCACAATCGCATCCACTTCGCGGATGTGCGACAAAAACTTATTACCCAAACCTTCGCCGCGGCTTGCACCCTTCACAAGACCCGCAATGTCCACGAATTCGATAATCGCCGGCGTTACCTTTTTCGGATTATGCATCTTGGTGAGCACATCCAAACGCTCGTCCGGCACGGCAACGATACCGACATTCGGCTCGATGGTGCAAAACGGATAGTTTGCAGACTCCGCGCCCGCCTGTGTAATTGCATTAAAAAGTGTGGATTTGCCGACATTCGGCAAGCCTACTATACCAAGTTTCATATGTTTCAAGCCTTTCTAAAACTTTTTCTCGGTATATTGTAGCATACAAATCCATTTTTCGCAAGGTTTATTTGCGATTTTAAAAGCATCTGCCCTTTTCTTTATTCACGCACCCGTGCGCGTCTTTTTGGCAACGGTAGCAAATCTCATTTTTCAGGTTGCCGTCCTCGAAAAATGCCTTGAGATTTTCAAACGTAACCTCTGCAATATTGCAAAGCGCTTCCTCTGTCAAAAACGCCTGATGCGAGGATACAATCACATTGGGCATCGACAAAAGGATAGACAGCGTATCGTCACCGATTAAACTGTCCGAAAAATCTTCAAAGAAAATTTCCGTTTCTTCTTCGTACACATCCAGTCCGGCACCGCTGACCTTGCGTGTGCGAATGGCATCCAAAAGCGCCTCCGTATCAATCAGCGCACCGCGCGAGGTGTTGACGATAAACACCCCTTCTTTCATCTTGGAAAACGCATCACGTCCGAGAATATATCTCGTACTCTCGGTGAGCGGACAATGCAGGGAAATAATATCAGACTTTTCAAAAACCTCGTCTAGCGAAACGTAGGTCAGTCCAAGGCTTTCATTCGGGTACACATCATAAGCTAAAATATTCATGCCGAACCCCTGACAGATTTTCGCAAACACCTGACCGATTTTACCCGTGCCAATAATGCCGACGGTTTTACCGTGCAAATCAAAGCCGACAAGACGGTTCAAGCTAAAATTAAAATCTCTTGTGCGGATGTAGGATTTATGCACCTTGCGGTTGACGGCAAGCAAAAGCGCCATCGTGTATTCCGCCACCGCATACGGCGAATACGCCGGCACACGCAAAACGTGAATTTTACCGTACGCCGCCTTAAAGTCAATATTATTGTAGCCGGCACAGCGCATCACAATGACGCGAATGCCCATCTGATAAAGCCGCTCTGTCACCGCGCGGTCGATGCTGTCATTGACAAATGCGCACACCGCATCCGCACCATCAGCAAGCGATACCGTTTCCGCGCTGAGTTTATCTTCATAATAATGAATGGCAATGCCATACTTTTCTTTCATGGCATCAAAGTATATCTTGTCGTATTCCTTTGTATCAAAAAATGCCAGTGTTTTCATAATCATTCTCCTTTCGCCTTTAATATTGCTTGCATGTATATTTTTTATACACATTGAAACACTAAGTTCAAAAGGAGTGTTTTTTATGAAAATGACCAAACAGGCCTATCAAAAATATGTAGACAAATTCTCGCCGAAATCTCCGATTGTTAAAAACGTGACCCTCGCCTATCTCGTCGGCGGCAGTATTTGCGTCATCGGACAAATCATCAGCGATTTATATACCAATTTCACCGCGTTGTCCAAAGACGAAGTCGGCGCCGCCACAAGCGTGACTTTGATTTTTCTCGGCGCACTGTTTACCGGACTCGGCTGGTACGACGCACTCGCCAAGTACGCCGGCGCAGGTACGATTGTTCCAATTACCGGCTTTGCAAACTCCATAGTTTCCCCTGCAATGGAGTTTAAAAGCGAAGGCTTTATTTTGGGCATGAGTGCGAATATGTTCAAAATCGCAGGACCCGTCATCGTATTTGGCATTGTGTTCTCCGTAATTGCAGGGCTATTGTGCTTTTTGTTCGGCTGGCATTAAAAAAGGCTTGACCTCCCGGTCAAGCCCTTTTAATTATTTCACTACAATATTTACAAGTTTCTTCGGAACAACGATTGTTTTCACAATCTGCTTGCCCTCTAAAAGCGCCTTGATTCTGTCGCTTTCAAGCACAAGTTGTTCGATTTCTTCCTTGGTAGCCTCAGCATTTACAACCAGTTTATCACGAATCTTACCGTTAATCTGCATTACGATTTCAATTTCGTTGTCCACGGTCTTCGCCTCGTCATATTCCGGCCAGCTCTGCTTTGCAATTTCACCGCCGAAGTTATTGATGCTCCACATTTCTTCGGTGATGTGCGGTGCGGTCGGGTTCAACAAGAGCAAGAATGTTTTGAGTTCGCCGCGGGTAATCGCATTTTTCTTTGTAAAGCTGTTGACCAAAGACATCAAGGTTGCGATTGCAGTATTAAACTTCATTCGTTCAATATCTTCGCTTACCTTCTTGATGGCCTTGTGCATTTCGCTTTCTAAGTCTTTGCTGTAGCCTTCCTCATCCATTAAGATATTTTGCAGATTCCATACGCGCTCGAGGAACTTATAGCATCCCTTAACGCCCTGCTCCTGCCACGGTGTCGCCTGGTCAAACGCACCGATAAACATCTCGTAGGTACGGAATGTATCTGCGCCGTACTGTTTAACAACATCGTCCGGATTTACCACGTTACCACGGGACTTGGACATCTTTTCGTTGTTCTCACCTAAAATCATACCATGCGAGGTACGCTTCTGATACGGCTCCTTAGTCGGCACTGCGCCAATATCATATAAGAACTTATGCCAGAATCTGGAGTAGAGCAAGTGCAGCGTGGTATGCTCCATACCGCCGTTGTACCAATCTACCGGCAACCAGTAATTTAAGAGTTCTTCCTTGGCGATTGCACTGTCACAATCCGGATCAATGTAGCGCAGGAAATACCAAGAAGAACCCGCCCACTGCGGCATGGTATCGGTTTCGCGCTTTGCAGGACCGCCACAGCACGGACAGGTGGTATTTACCCAATCCGTAATCTTAGAAAGCGGACTTTCACCGTTATCCGTCGGCTCGTAGTTATCTACCTCCGGAAGCATCAGCGGAAGCTCGCTTTCTGGAATTGCCTGCCAACCGCACTTTTCACAGTACACCAGCGGAATCGGCTCACCCCAGTAACGCTGACGGGAGAATACCCAGTCACGCAGTTTGTAGTTGACCTTACGCTTGCCGATGCCCTCTTTTTCCAAATGCTCAATCATCGCCTTAATGGCATCTTTTACCTGCATACCCGTAAGGAAGCCGGAATTTACCATTACGCCTTCAGAAACGTCTGTATATGCAGCCTCCTGCACATTTTCCCCGCCGCCGACAACTTCAATAATCGGCAAATTAAACTTCTTTGCAAATTCCCAGTCACGTGTATCATGCGCCGGAACGGCCATAATTGCACCCGTACCGTAGGTCATGAGTACATAGTCGGAAATCCATACCGGCAGTTTGTTGCCGTTGACCGGATTAATCGCATAAATACCCTCGAGTGCAACACCCGTCTTATCCTTTGCAAGCTCGGTACGCTCGAACTCGGATTTCTTTGCAGCCGCCTGCTTATAGTCTACAACGGCATCGTAGTTTTTAATTTTACTCTCCCACGCTTCTACATACGGATGCTCCGGCGAAAGCACAACATAGGTTGCGCCGAAGAGCGTATCTGCGCGCGTGGTATATACAGTCAAGGTTTCTTCGCAGCCGTCAATGGCAAACTGCACCTCCGCACCCTCGGAGCGGCCGATCCAGTTTTTCTGCTGTGTCTTCACCTTTTCAATAAAGTCAAGGTCATCCAAATCATCAATCAGGCGCTGTGCATACTCGGTGATTTTGAGCATCCATTCGCTCTTACGCTTCTGCACAACTTCGCTGCCGCAACGCTCACAAACGCCGTCAACTACTTCTTCGTTGGACAGACCGACCTTACAGCTGGTACACCAGTTAATCGGCATTTCGGTCTTGTATGCCAGACCCTTTTCAAAGAGTTTTAAGAAAATCCACTGTGTCCACTTGTAGTAATTGGAATCCGTAGTGTTGATTTCCTTGCTCCAGTCAAAGGAGAAACCGAGCATCTTGAGCTGCTCTTTAAAATGTGCAACGTTATCCGCCGTTACTTTTTTCGGATGAATCTTATTTTTAATCGCAAAGTTCTCCGTCGGCAGACCGAACGCATCCCAACCCATCGGGTAAAGCACATTATAGCCCTGCAAACGGCGCTTTCTCGATACGATATCCAACGCCGTATAACCGCGCGGATGGCCTACATGCAGGCCGTGACCGGACGGATACGGAAACTCTACCAAACCGTAAAACTTCGGCTTTGTAAGGTCTGTGGACGCTTTAAAGGTTTCCTCTGCATCCCAATGGTCCTGCCACTTTTTCTCAATTTTCGAAAAATCGTATTTCATCCTTACTTCCTCCTAAGCATCCAAACCGATGCCGTCAATTTTTATTTCCTTTGCATCTGCCCACAAGCGCTCGATGCCGTAAAAATCTCTCGTTTCTTCCATAAAGATATGCACGACAACGTCGGCATAATCCATTAAAACCCATGTTGCACCGTGAAAACCTTCCAGATGCAGAATTTCTTCGCCCATTTCTTTCATCTTTTCCTCTACCGCATCAGCAATCGCCTTCACCTGCGTTGAAGAAGTTGCGGAAGCAATCACAAAGTAATCTGCAATACTGGTCAATTCCCCGACCTGCAATACCTGAATTTTTTTGCCTTTTTTGTCGTCGATGCTTTTCGCAATCCACGATGCTTTTTCAAACGGTTGCATTCACATTCCTCCATGAAATTCAAACACTCTTTATATAATACAAAATTTTTCCTTAATTTTCAATAGTTTTTTCGCTTTTTTGCATTAAAAAAGCATTTCTTGCCGTCACCGTATCCGGATGAATCAAACCGCCCTTGGAAAGCACATGACGAAGTGAAAGTTCCAGCGCATACAGCATCGCCGTATCTATATCCTTTTCGCAAAGTTTGCGTAGCTTATCCAAACCCGGAAAATCCGCTCTGTTCGGCTCGATAAAATCCGCAAGATACAGTATTTTATCGAGCAAGGACATTTGCGCCTTTCCCGTTGTATGACAACCGATGGCATCCAATATTTCTTTGTCTGTCACACAAAACTCCGACATTGCGTGCGCAGGCCCTAAAAGCTGATGCATCAATCCCGGCTCTGCTGTCGTAACCGCATCCGGCACAAGACCGTATTTTTCGCAAAGCTTCTTTGCGCGCGGCGCATCTATGTTTTTAGCACAATCGTGCAAAAGGCCCGCAATCTGTGCCTTCTTGACATCTGCGCCGAAGTGCTGCGCCATTTCGCCCGCCGCCTCCATCACACCGATGGAATGTTTATACCGAGACGGCTTTAAAAGATAGGACAAATGCTTTGCCGCACGCTCTAAATCAAACTCCTCCGGCGCAATGCTCGGCGGCGTTTTGTAAAGTCCTGTTCGCTCTATATACGCGCGTACAGTTTCCGGCACAAGCTCGGATATATCCTCACCCGCAAGCAGTTTTTGCCGGATTTGTGCCGAAGAAACAGCCATCGGTGCACCCATAATCATTGAGATTTTTGCACCGAATTTTTTGGTCATTCTATCGGCAATTGCATTTAAATCCGCATCGTAATCTCCGCGGGCATAAATGCCGATTTGCGCTATTTTAAATATTGTCTCCGCCTTATACCAATTCTCGATATAAGCCGCGCTGTCCGCGCCCACCAAAAGTACAAGCTGCGCTTTCGGATAAAGCTTTTTAAAATACTGCAGGGTTTCTGCCGTATACGAATAACTCTCATTTTTGAGTTCGTACTCGGAAATACCCATTGCAGGATGCGGCGCAAGCGCAAGGCGAAGCATCTCCACACGGCGTTCATTGTCCGTAAGCCCACGCATTTTGTGCGGTGGAAAAGCCGTCGGCACATAAAGCACGCGCGACAAATCAAGGCTTTCCATCGCGTAGAGCCCCATCTGAATATGCGCGTTGTGTACCGGGTCAAACGACCCGCCCAATATGCCGATTCTTTCCATATGCCTATTCCTTAAAGTTCAATCTTCTTTTTATTTACGGATTCTCTGTAAAGCACAATTTTCGAGCCGATGGCCTGCACCGGCTCCGCACCCAAAATCTCTGAAAGCTCGCTGAGCGTCTCTCTGGAATCCATAAACGCGGTTTCTAAAATATGCAGTTTAATCAATTCTCTTGCTTCGAGCGCATCGTCTAATTGCTTAATTAAGTTTTCGTTGATGCCGCCCTTGCCGATTTGGAAAATCGGCTCCATTTTGTTTGCCAGACTGCGCAGATATGCGCGCTGTTTACTTGTAATCATAATTTTCCCCTCGGCTTTATCTTACGTAATCAAATTCTATTTCATACAGTCGAACCGTATCGCCTTCCTGTATGCCCTTTTCCTCCAGCGCATCAATAACACCCTTCTTGCGAAGTGTACGCTGGAAATAGTTAAAGGATTCATCGTCGGCCAAATTCACCGAAGAAACCAGATATTCAATCCAGTCACCCTCGACAACATACACACCGTTTTCATTGCGCACAGTAAAGAGCGTATCGTCTGTAATTTCGATATATTCCGGCTCCGCCTCATAGGCTTCCACCGGCGGAATGGTTGCAAGCACTTTCGCTGTATGCGCAATCAGCGCATCTACACCGCCGCGCGTTGCTGCCGAAATTTCAAACACAGTATAGCCGCGTTTTTCCATTTCTGCCATAAATGCGCGGTACGCCGCTTCATCCTGCACGATGTCCGTTTTATTCGCCGCTACAATCTGCTGTCTTGTTGCCAAAACAGGGTCATAGTTTTCGAGTTCTGCATTGATGGTATCGAAATCTTCAATCGGGTCTCTGCCTTCAATACCGGACACATCCACAACGTGAATCAAAAGGCGCGTACGCTCTACGTGCTTCAAAAACTCGTGACCAAGGCCTACGCCCTCGCTTGCGCCCTCAATGAGTCCCGGAATGTCTGCCATCACAAAACTCGACGATGCATCCTTACCCTGCATAACAACACCAAGGTTCGGCTCAAGCGTTGTAAAATGATAGTTGGCAATCTTCGGTTTTGCCGCCGTAACCACGCTCAAAAGCGTGGACTTACCGACATTCGGAAAACCGATTAAGCCGACATCGGCAATGAGTTTGAGTTCCAGCGAAAGCTCCTTTTCCGGACCTTTCAAGCCGCTTTTTGCAAAACGAGGCACCTGTCTGGTCGGTGTAGCAAAATGGGTATTACCCCAACCACCGTTGCCACCTTTCAAAAGGACAACGCGATTGTTCGGCGGCGTCATATCTGCCATCAATCGACCGGACTCGGCATCGCGAATCAGCGTACCCGCCGGCACTTTAATCACCAACGACTCCGCATCCTTACCAAACCCGCGGCCGGCCTTACCGTCGCCGCCGTTTTCCGCTACATACTTTCTTTTATAGCGAAAATCAATCAAGGTGGAAATGGATTCGTCAATTTCAAATACGATATCGCCGCCGCGGCCGCCGTCACCGCCGTCCGGTCCGCCCGCCGCTACATATTTTTCACGGTGAAACGAAACCGAACCGTTGCCGCCGTTGCCGGCTTTTACATAAATTTTTGCTGTATCAAAAAACATAAAATCACCCTTCTTTATTGGTGGTTTGTTGTCGAATAATCTGCGTAATGAAAAAAATCCCGGACAAAAGAATGTGTCCGAGATTTTGTTTACACTGTTAAGCTGTGTATACGCTGCACTGCTTCTTGTCTCTGCCTTTTCTTTCGAACTTAACCTTACCGTCTACTAAAGCAAACAGAGTATCATCACTACCGATACCAACATTGATACCCGGATGGATTTTTGTGCCGCGCTGTCTTACCAGGATGTTACCTGCTAAAACGAACTGACCGTCAGCTCTCTTAACACCAAGTCTTTTGGATTCACTATCACGACCGTTCTTGGTCGAACCCATACCTTTCTTATGTGCCATTTAAATTACACCTCTGCTTTCAACCTGAATTTTCGTTTGTCCCAAATTAGCCGTTGATCTTTTCGATCTGAAGCTTTGTGTACGGCTGTCTGTGACCCTGCTTTCTGCGGTAGTTCTTCTTCGGCTTGTACTTGAATACGATAACCTTCTTGTCCTTGCCCTGCTTGAGAACCTTCGCACTTACCGTAGCACCCTCAACAACCGGTGCGCCGATTTTTGCTTCATCGCCGCCGATTACGAGTACTTTGTCAAATGTGTAAGTAGAATCAACCTCTGCATCCAGCTTTTCAACGAAAATTACGTCGCCTTCTGCAACCTTGTACTGCTTACCGCCTGTTTCGATAATTGCGTACATAATTGCACCTCCTTATAATATGAAGTCACGCTACTCCGGGTATCGCTCTTTGGCGAATTTAAGACCCTATATATGCGGTTTACCGAAATAGTATACCATCAATTTCTTTCTTTGTCAACATCTTTTTTTAATTTTTTTAATATAAAAAATCCTTCATTTTTAAATCAAAAAACCAATCTTCATTTTTGCTTCCTTGCAATATTTTTTACTTGCAATCTGCCACGCCGAATAGTATAATCGTGGTGAAATTGAAACCAAAAAGCCGTTACGACTTGTACTCGACAGAAGACCCTGCCTTTAATTTTCAAATTTTGCACAGTTGTGCGGCTTTTTCGACGTGTTCAATACAAACAAATGTCCGGAGGACCACCAATGAACTACTTTGATAAAAATGCATTAAAACTTTCGCACGCACATATGCGCGCGCATATAAAGCCAGGTAGCACCGTTGTAGATGCCACGGCAGGCAAAGGCAGAGATACGCTCCTACTCTCCGAATTGGTCGGCGAATGCGGACAAGTCTTTGCTTTTGATATTCAGCCGGAGGCCATTGCCGCTACAAAAGTCCTGCTTGCCGAGCACAATAAAACGAACGTAACTCTCCTTTTGGAGAGCCACGACAAATTGGCAAATTACGTTTCATCGGCAGATGCCGTCATATTCAACTTCGGATTTCTGCCCGGCGGCGACCACAACATCTTCTCGCACGGCGACACCAGCATTCGTGCCATTGAAGCGGCGCTGTCCGTGTTAAAAGACGAGGGCTTTGTTTGTCTTTGTATCTACTACGGCGGCGACACGGGATTTGAAGAACGGGACAGCATTTTGAATTTTTTGCAAAACCTCGACCAAAAAGTCTATACGGTAATGCTGCAAAGCTTTTACAACCGAAAAAACTATCCACCGCTCTTTGCTGTAATTGAGAAAAACAGATAAATCCGAAAGATTGACTTTCAGTTTGAAATTAAACCGGACGCGGATTTCTATTTTATTTATCGTTAAGGAATTTTTCCGCAAACAGAGATACAGCACGGGTAGCATTTTTTCGCACGTACAAATAAGATGTACGCTGCAGTCCTTCCTCGCAAGTGAGCAAATGTATATGCTCATCCTTTTTGTTTTCCCATGATTTTGAAGGAAAAAAGCAAATGCCCAGCCCGAGTTTTAAATAGGACAAAACATACTGTGGATCGTCACATTCAATCGCAATATCCGGTGTGATGCCTGCTTTTTGAAAAGCAGCGCGAGTGCACTCGCCCAAGCTACTCTCCTTCGTCATGCAAATAAACTTTTCCTCACCCAAATCAGAAAGTGCCACACTGTCCTTTCCTGCAAGCGGATGGCGTTTCGATACGGCAAGCATAAGCTCCTCTCTGCAAAACAGATGTCTTTCATAACCCTCCGTTTCTATGTGCCTGTCCGTCAAAATAATATCATATCCTTTATAATCCAGTTTCCCGTCGTGTCGGATGTTAAAAGCCGTATTCGGATACCGCTCCTGAAACGCGGAAATGCACCTGGTGACACGGGCGCGGTTAGACAAAATCAAAAGACGGATTTCACCGCTGACCGTTTCAGATAAATTCTGTATGCGCACCTGCACATCTGCCATTATCCCGTTTACCTTTTCCAAAGCATCCCGCAAAATCTTACCGGCGGCCCCCAGCGTCAAACGGTTTGCACTACGTTCAAACAATGCAACTCCCAGCTCCGTTTCCAGCTTTTTAATTGCAACGGATACGCTCGACGGCGGCACCATAAATTCCTGCGCCGCGCGGGAAATACTTTCATAGCGCGCTACAGTCATAAAATATTGTATCTGTAATCTTTCCATAAACATCACCCATTTCATATTACCATATATCGAGATATATGGCAATCATATTTTAGTATATATTTTACAAAATGCATTTTGTTTGATAGAATATTATCAATGAGGAGGGATTTTTACGTGAAAATTATTGAAAACATTTCCTACACGCTACTCGGACATCCGGAGCAGAAGCTGGATGTATATTTGCCCGACACAGATACGTTTCCGGTATTTGTCTATTTCCATGGGGGTGGCATCATAAATGGTGATAAAGCCGGCCGCGAATGTAAGGCCTTTATTCCCGAAGTAGTGAAACAAGGCATTGCTGTTGTCAGTGCAAACTACCGCATGTATCCGGAAGCGCACTATCCGGAATTTATCTGCGATTGCGCCGGCGTAGTTGCCTGGGCACGCAAACACATGGGAGAATACGGCAGCGTGACCGGTCTGTTTGTCGGCGGTTCATCGGCAGGCGGTTACCTTTCGCAGATGCTCTGCTTTGACAAAAAATATCTGGCAATGCACAACATTGATGCGGATACCATTACAGGCTACATCCATGACGCAGGTCAGCCGACCGCGCACTTTAATGTGTTAAAAGAACGCGGCATCGACTCCAGACGCGTCATCATTGATGAATCCGCACCGATTTATCACATCACAGGCGGTCGTGACTATGCACCGATGTGTGTCATCGTATCCGAATTTGATATGGAAAACCGTTTTGAACAGACACAACTTTTACTCTCCACCATGAAACATTTCGGTGCAGATATGGATAAAGTAGACTACCACTTTATGCCGGGTTGGAAGCATTGCCAATACATCGGACGACCGGACGAAAACGGCAAAAACGTGTTTGCCGAAATTTGTTGCAACTTTATCCATAAGTATAACGAGGTAAAATAAGATGAAAAACGGCCTGATTACACACTGATTACAGCAATTTTATTCGTAACACTCGAGCCGGTCAGCAAGCCGATTTTAACGCCGTTTGTAACCTGGATGATTAACGGCATCGTACCGGATTTAAAGGTTTTCATCGCCGTTGCCTGCATTGTGATTGCATCCTGTTTTACACTGCAAAAGAAAAAGTAATTTCAAAAAAGTAAAAAAGGAGAATGTTCATTGGCCACCGCCAGGTAAGGAAGTTTTGCCCTAAAACACTTACTTTTGGCGAATTTCTGCGTTAAAAACGACCGAAATCCGCGAGGATGTCGGTCGTTTTTGCCTTGAACTTCATCCAAAATTAAACGTTTTAGGGTGCTTGGCAGTTTTGAATGAAGATATTTTTTGTTTAGACAAATCATAAAAAATCCAGATATACTCGCGTATTTCTGGATTTTTTTGTGCAGTATAAGCGAAAAATAGCCATTCAAAACCAAAACTACCTTATCTGGCGGTGGCCTTATCAAACATTCTCCTTTTTTATTATTTCGTTACAACTTCAAACAGTTCTTCAAGCCAATCGCCTTCAAACAATTCAATCAAGCCCGCATCGCAAGCCGCTGCCAGTTTCGGATTCATCGGAATCTTCGCAGTGTGCGCAATACCATGCTTATTTGCAATCTCATCTACACGGCTCTCACCGAAAATGGTGTGCTTTTTACCGCAATCCGGACACTCGAAATAACTCATGTTTTCCACAAGTCCAATCACCGGAATATTCATAAGGCCGGCCATGTTAATTGCCTTTTCTACAATCATACCCACAAGCTCCTGCGGAGAGGCTACAATAATAATTCCGTCGAGCGGCAAAGACTGATATACCGTCAGCGGTACATCGCCCGTGCCCGGCGGCATATCCACGAACATAAAGTCCACATCGCCCCAGATAACATCTGTCCAGAACTGCTTTACCGCGCCGCCAATCACCGGACCGCGCCATACCACCGGATCGGTTTCGTTAGCTGTCAAAAGATTTAAAGACATCACGCCGATGCCGGTTTTGGTTTTCACCGGCAGCAGACCTTCATCATTGCCCATCGCACGCGTATGCAAACCAAACGCCTGCGGGATGGACGGGCCCGTAATATCTGCATCTAAAATCGCCGCGCTGTAACCGCTTCTCTGCGCCGTTACGGCCATCAAAGAAGTTACAAGGCTCTTACCTACACCGCCTTTACCGCTGACAATACCGATTACTTTTTTAATATTGCTGCCGGCATGCGGCTTTTCCAATAAACTCTCCTGCTCGCGCTCACTGCAATTTGCACTGCACGTCGAACAGTTATGTGTACATTCACTCATTGCACTTTCCTCCTGTCTGCTTTCTCAAATATTATACGCTTCTTAGCTCTTAAAGTCAAGCAAACCATGCATTAAAATTCACACACAATTCCACAATCCGCATACGCAAAGTACGTTCATTTTTATCGGAATTCATCGCAATCATTTTATCCAGACCCACAAATACACAAATGTGATAAACAGCACAGTTTTCCATTATCAATGGTATATCACTAATCGCAAACAGCACTCGATACCATCAGAGAAGCAAAACATTTCCTGATGACAAAGAAGTATCAAAAAATCCGGAACAATTGGTTGGATTTTCCGGATTTTTGAATACTACATTTCTTTTATAATACAATTTTTAAAACTTTGCTGCGTTTTTTTCAAGAACGCCTGCCATTCGTCCTTATCTACAATGCTTTCGCCGGCCAAAACTTTTTTAAGTTTACCTTTTGTATCGTTCTGCTCAGGGTGGTTTCCCAATACGATATCCGGCTTCCAATCTGCAACTTTATGCAGACTTTCTATAAATATACGCCTACACTCCAAAGATAAGTTATATTTTTTCAAGAATTCAGTTTTTAAACTATTAAATCCGACGCCGCCATGCATCGCGGCAACAAAAGTGTTCTCATTTTCCCGCACCGTAATAAAAAATGACAAAACGCCTTCCGTATGCCCCGGCGTAAGCACACATCGTATCGTTGTACTGCCGAATGTAAAGCAGTCATTATCCTCGACCAATACATCACAGTCAAAAGCGGGCAATCTGTCATATCCGATCTCATCTGCCCAAGAGAGATTTCGTTTTCCGTTTACAATATCATTGTCTATACGGCTGATATATGTTTTTGCTCCGCTTATATTCTTAAATTTTTCCGTACAGCCAAAGTGGTCAATATGACCGTGCGAATGAAATATAGCACATATATCTTTCGGATTTAAACCAAGCACATTCATACTGTTTAAAATTTGTTGATACATATCCGGATAGCCTGTGTCAATCATAATCAAGCCAACTTCTGTCTTAATAATGTGTACCGATACTTTGGAACTGCCGACAAAATAAATATTATGATGCATTAAAAACGACTGTATATCAGATTTATTTAAACCTTCCAAAATTCAATCTCTCCTCAATATGTTTACAACCTCGTCGCCAACCGCGCTCGTTGTCGCCGTGCCGCCAAGGTCCGGTGTCAGAACCTTACCTTCGCAAAGTATTTCTTCGATGCAATCAATCAGGCGTTTGCCCCATGTCGTATAACCGAAAAAGTCTAACATCTGGCTTGCTGACCACACCGTTGCCAGCGGGTTTGCCTTGCCCTGTCCCGAAATGTCCGGCGCACTGCCGTGAATCGGCTCAAACATGGACGGAAACGCTCTTTCTGGATTTAAGTTTGCACCCGCCGCAAGACCCATACCGCCGGCAATTGCCGCGCCCAAATCTGTCAAAATATCGCCAAACAGATTGGATGTAACCACAATTTCAAAGCGTTTCGGATCTTTGACCATAAACATGCTTGCCGCATCCACAAGATACGAATACGTCTGCACCTCCGGATACGCTTCGCCCACTTCTTTAAAAATTTGGTCCCAAAATACCATGGAATAATTGAGTGCGTTCGCCTTGCTGATGCTCGTCAGGCTCTTGCCCTCTTTCTTTGCAAGTTCATACGCATAACGAATAACGCGTTCGCATCCCTTTCTGGAGAATACCCCGTCCTGAATTACAACCTCATTCGGCTTACCTTTAAACAGCCAACTGCCGCTGCCGGCATATTCACCCTCGGTATTTTCACGAACAAAAACCATATCAATGTCTTCAGGTGCTACATCTTTAAGCGCCTGCGGCGCGCCTTTCAAAAGTTTTACCGGACGCAGGTTGATATACTGGTCAAAACTTTTTCGAATCACCAAAAGCAAATCCCAGAGCGAAATGTGGTCCGGCACGCCCGGTGCACCAACCGCGCCAAGGAAAATCGCATCAAACTTCTTAAGCGTTTCAATACCATCATCCGGCATCATTTTGCCCGTTGCCTTATAATAATCACAGCCCCACGGAAAATATTCAAATTCGAATTTAAAGCCACCGTCCAGTGCTGAAACCGTTTCCAGCACCTTAACGCCTTCCGCAATTACCTCTGGCCCGATGCCGTCTCCGGCAATGACCGCTATCTTATGTACATTCATTTTTCATACCTCCTTTTTTCTGTATTATAACACAATCGCATCCATTTGTAATATACATATTTCCTTGACATCTATAGCATTTATCTATATAATATTTTTGAGGTGAACAAACGTGAATTTAAATCAGTTAAAATATTTTTATGCCGTCTGTATCTGCGGTTCGCTTTCCGAAGCCGCCGAGCATTTGTATATCTCTCAGCCCTCCCTCTCCGCCGCAATCAAAGCATTAGAAAATGAGTACGGTATTCTGCTTTTTAACAGAACGCACGCCGGCATGCAATTGACCGCAGAGGGAAATCAGTTGTTTCGTTCATGCAAGGAGATTTTAAAACAAGCCGAGCAGTTAGAGAAACGGATGAAGGATTTGGGCAATCAAAACAGCAAACTGCGTCTGGGCATTCCGCCGATGATCGGCTCACTCATCATCGCGCAAATCTATCGTGACTTCCGCGCGGCGCATCCGGATATCCAACTTGAAGTCACCGAAGACGGGCGCAGCGAGCTTCTGTGCAAGCTTTCCGAAAACCTGCTGGATATGGTATTTCTTCTCCGAAACAATCCGCTCGATTCAAACTTTGCCGCGCTGAATATCGGCAAGTTTGAAATTGTTTGCTGTGTTGCAAAGGACAATCCGCTCGCAAGCAAAACCGCGGTAACGCCGCAGATTTTAAAAGACACACCCCTGGTCTTGTTTGAAAACAGTTTCTTTCAAACCGAAAAAATCAAAAAATGGTTTGCCGCAGAAAAAATCGAACCAAACATTTTGATGCAGACCAAGCAACTTTCCACAATGCTGTCTTTGGTTTCTCAAAATGTGGCCGCAGGCTTTATGATTAAAGAATTGGCACAGACAAATCAAAACTTTATCACCCTGCCCTGCAAGACATCTTTGAGCGCAGATTTCAGCCTTGTGTGGAATAAAAACGCCTACAATTCCAATAGCATGGAAAATTTTAGAAATTATATTAAAGAAAATAACCCATTTATATAAATTACGCGCCAACCGCTTACGCAGTTGGCGCTTTTCTTACTTATCCTTTGTCGCAGGATTGTTTATCAAATTTCCGTTTTCGTCAAATCGTGAACCGTGACAAGGACAGTCCCACGAACGTTCTGCTTTATTGTAATGCAGCGCGCACCCCAGATGCGGACAGCGCGGCACGGTCGGCGTCAGCAGTCCTTTTACGGATTCAAGCACGTTGACTGCAAGTTGCGGATGCCAAATCGAACGCTTTGGCGCATAAACCGCTTCATATGCATTTTTGCGTCCACAGACCATATCCGTCAAAAGCATCGCCGCAACCATAGACGATGTCATCCCCCATTTGTTAAACCCTGTTGCTACATATAAATTCGGCGTTGCTTTCGAATATCTTCCGATATACGGCATTCCGTCCAACGTCATACAATCCTGCGTTGCCCAGCGCGCTGCTTCCGTTGCATTCGGATAATACTTTTCCTTCACGCGCTGAAGTTCCCGCCAATTGCCCCCTTGCATACCCGTGCGGTGACTGCCGCCGCCAAGCAACAGAAAATCGCCGTAACCTCGAAAGGATAAGCCGTCCATGGCTTCATCCACATACATATCTTTGATAACCGCCGCATTTTTCAGCGCAAGGACATAGGAGCGATGCTGATACATTTTCAGAAAATACCCGCCGTGCTTATTGATAAACGGAAAGTGCGAAGCCACGATGATGTTTTTTGCCGTAATCTTTCCCCGATTGGTGATGGCCGTATTCTTTAGAATTTCAAGCACTTTTGTATGTTCATATATCTTTAAATTTTGTGCAAGTGCATACGCAAATTTCAGCGGATGAAAATGCGCCTGCTCTTTTATCCGCACCGCACCGGCAACCGAAAACGGAAGCTCCGTTACTTCACAAAATTCGGCTTTGCACCCTATTTTTGCATAAGCCTCCACTTCTTTTTCGATGCTTTGTCGGTTATGTCTTGAATACACATAGGCATTGCATACTTCAAAGTCCGCACCCACTTTCGCACAAATTTCCTTCATCCTTTCAAGCGCAACGTTTTGACTTTCGTAATACATGCGTGCTTTTTCGACACCGTACTTTTGAATGATTTTATCATAGATAAGCCCATGTTGCACCGTAACTTTCGCCGTGGTTGCGTTGGTGATGCCCTGACACACTGCATCCGCCTCTACCAAAACACAATTCACGCCTGCGCTTTGCAGCATATACGCACACAAAATGCCGCACATCCCCCCGCCGACAATCAACACATCCGTTTGTATATTTTCTTCTAATACGTCAAACGTCGGTTTTTTGACATCTTCATTCCAAATAGATTTCATATACCGCTCACCTCCATATTAGTATTGCAATCTTTTAAAATAATATGGCATACTTTAAATTTTTCTCAATAAATATATATCGGTGATGTATATGAAAACGCTAAAATCGTATATGGTTGCAGGTGCTTTGTTTGTCTCTGTATTAGGAACGCTGTTACACTTTGCGTAAGCCGATGCGTTAGTATCCGATCACGTTTTTGTCGGAATTTTTCGCCGCTGCTGTGTTAAAATACTCGCAAATACGACAGTATTCGCTCCGTTTTTGCCTAGCATCGCCTGAAAAATGCCAGACAAAAATCAACACTGACCTTAAATGCGAAAAAATTATAATTTTTCAAGGCGAAAGAGCAAAGGAATACTCGCGTATTTCAAGCTCAACAACGCAGAAAAATATGATTTTTACCATTTAAGGCGGTGTTCGGATACTGACGCATCTGCTTAAGCCGAGGGGAGTCGAACCCCTTAGGCCCTATACTTGTTAAATTACCGCCCTTTGGCATTGTCGTTTTTGCAAGGCGGCAATTTCGGTCGTTTTTAACACAGCTATTTGCCAAAATATTGCTTTTTAAGGCGTTTTATCCTTGAGGACACTCGCCCTTCGCAAGTGCTTTTTTCTGGCTTTCGTGTACGAAATAGATGCAATAATATTTTAGCGATATACTCGCTGACGCTCGTGCGATATATTTGCTTCGCAAATTCGATATAACTCCACTTTGTTTCGTTGCGATATGATATAAATTCTTTTTCTCGTTGCCGCAAGGCAACATATCGCATCGAAGATATATAGCGTACGAAGTACATATAGCAAATTCCGTCAGGAATTTATATCACTGAAAAAAGCGTACTGAAATTTTCAGTACGCTTTTTTCATGGCTTTCGAGTACATAATAGATGCAATATACTTTAATGAAATATCTCGCTTTGCTCGATATGAAATAATCCTGCGGATTATGAAATATTTTTCTTCGAAAAATGTGAAATAAAATTTGCTTTTCATATTGCGTAGCAATATTTCATACACAAAGTGTATTTCATAGCGAAGCTATTTCACTTGCCGTAGGCAAATTTCATTGAAAAAACGACTTGTCGAAACAAGTCGTTTTTTCTGGAAGAGCCGAATGGTTTAGATGACGTATAAAATAAGTTTTTCACAAGCAAATGTAATGTGAGAATAACACAGTTGTCTTGATGTCATCATTAGACAGAACAACTATTAAGTACTCTTACTTTTTGTGAGTGCCAAAGAGATATTATTTAAATTTCAATTATACCCACGCCTCTATCATCTATCTTGATTTTTACACCAAACTGAGATGACATTTCTGCAAGTCTTTCTATAATTCCATGCTGATTACTGAAACGAGGATTACCCATTTGCCATACTTTCTTTTTGTCAAAATTTAATTCCACAGGCATGAGTTCCAAATAAGTCAGTTTATCGTCTTCTATTTCAAAGTAAGGAATGACTGATTCGAGCATTCTATGGTCTCGCATAAGCCCTCTTGTATATCCGGCAGAACGGTCAAAGAATAGATCACGCATTGTTGCATCGCTAGTAAGATTTTGCTTTGCATACATTTCTTCGGGAGCATATGGTATGCATTCATTATGAATAACAAAATCTCCTAACGAATAAAATATAGGTCTATTTTTGTATATTTCAACAGGTCTTAAAAGATGTGGTCCATGTCCTATAATTGCATCAGCTCCGGAGTCAATGCATTTGTGTGCAAATTCTTGAAGAAAGTCTGATGGATTTTCCTTTGAGTTACCGGATAATTCGTGAGAATGTATGCTTATAAGTACATAATCCGCCTGCATTTTTGCCTCATATATAGATTTTATTACGCGCTCCATATCTTCTTGGTTTGGATGTGTAATATACTTAGTTTCATTACCTACTTTAAATACAAGATCATTGAGAACTTCAACATTTTCAGCAAGCGGTGGGTGATATCCTTCCGCTCTTTCAATATTCATTTGCGCATTAATATTACTTTCTTCGCTTATTTGTTTAATAATATCAAACTGTTCCTTTGTTACCTGCAGATAGGAATCAATTCTGAGAGCGTTGAGTCCCGGTCTTCCTTTAAATCTTCTCGATTGCTTACCTGCCATGGCTGCGTCGTTGTTGGTGGTGGAAACAACACTTATTAGTGCAGCACGCCCGGCTATAGTGTCAAGATATGCAGGTGCAGACGCTTCATCAAGATTTGATCCGGCACCGGAATTGGGAAACTCTGCCTCATCAACCGCTTTTTTTGTTGCCATAAGCCCATCATGTGAAAAGTCCATAGAGTGATTGTTTGCAAAAGTAAGCATATTAAAGCCATAATTTCTCGCATCTTTAAGCACATGCGGAGTGGCTCTTAAGTGGCTTCCTCCGTAATATTGATTGCCGTAGAATTCGCCGTTGTTTAAGGTGGTTTCAAGATTGAAAAATCTTACATCACCTTTTTCGATTTGTTTTTTTATTTCATCAAAACCTTCATAACCGTATGGTATTCGTCTTTGAATGAGCATATCGCCCGCAGCTGTAAATTTCATATATAATTCTCCTCCTAATATTCAAGGCAAAATGCAGAAAGTAATTTAGCCCTTTTTGAAATGGATTTTAATTCTATATATTCTTTGTTCGTGTGAACATTGCCTCCACTACCGCCAAGTCCGCATAAACTCGGAACCCCTGCTGCCTGCGTGTATGCAGAATCAGAACCACCGCCCGATTCCACTGGTATCAGTTCACCCAGTTTGTATTTTTGGCTGATGACTTGCATTTGTTCAAATAAACGTTCAGTGTCGGAATTTCTAACCATTGGAATACGCGAACTTATGGCTTTAACCTCAGCACTTGTTCCTTTAACATAACATGTTTGAGCAATTTTCTTAATGGCATTTTCTGCATTAATCATATCTTGATTACTGCCAACTCTAACATCTACAGTAAATGTGCATTTATCAGGAATACAATTCGCTACACTTCCGCCGTTAATGATGCTGCAGTTATATGTAGCTTTTCCGAATGTACTCAATTTTTCAAGTTCTATAATCTTGTTTGCAGCTTCTAAAACAGCACTTGATGAATCAAAATAGTCAATTCCGGAATGTCCGCCTTTGCCTGTAATAGATATTTCTTTACGAAGTATCCCTTTCCTTGAAACAACAACTTCATCCCCTTTTGTTGTTTCGCAATTTAGAGCACTTTTAAATCCATTAACTGAGTTCTTTATGAATTCTTGTTCTTTTTCTCCGCCTAATGTATTTGATATTTCTTCATCGGAAGTTAAAACAAGACGAGTATGCTTTTTATAGTTGATTTCTTTTAATACTTCCATCGACAATAGTGCAATTGCAATTCCGCCTTTGCAATCTATTGTTCCCGGACCAATCATTTTATCATTTTCCGTTTTTACACATGGATACCCAAACACTCCTTTGTCATGCACGGTATCCATATGAGCAAGAAACACATTTCCCTTTTCGTTGCCTTCGTTGATGTCTATGGTTAGAAAATCTCCACATTTTTCAAAGGGTGTTTTTTTAACTGCAAAGCCCTTGGATACGGAAAATGCTTCGATATAGTCAACCATTTTATCAATTTCTTTTTTATCAAAAGCTCTTGCTTCATATGAACAAATATTTTTAAGAAAGTTTTGATATCCTTCTGATTTCATGTCAACTAATTCAAATAATTTCTCAATCATAATAACCTTCCTTTTCTCACTTGTTATATTTATTATATCTAGTTTTTTCATTATTGTAAATTATAAGATATAATTATCTTGCATTACTTTTAAAAATAATGTATAATATAACTATATGGTAAGGAGTTGAAATTATGGAATTTTTACAGTTGAGATATTTTTACGAAAGCGCCAAAAACCAAAGCTTTTCAAAAACCTCTGAAAAGTATATGGTGCCACTTTCTTCTGTTTCGGCATCTATTAAGCGTCTTGAACAGGAAATAGGAAGTAATTTATTTGACAGACATTCAAATCGTATTGAACTAAATGAAAACGGAAAAAGACTTCAGAATTCATTATGTATGATATTTGATGAATTAGATAATGTTATTCAAACTATTTCGCCTGAGAACACAAGTAAAAAGGATATCAAAATATGTGTACGGGCTTTGAGAAATGAAATAACAGACCATATTATTGAATATACCAAGCTACATCCTGAGAAATCATTTAAGACAATATTTAATAATTCTGAGGATAATTTAGATGATTATGATTTAATTATAGATGATAATCCAGAGAAATATTTTGGATACGAAAGTTTTGAATTTTCTAATAAAAGAGTATATCTTATGGCTTCATCGGACAATCCTCTGTGTGGAAAAAAACTCAGACTAAAACAATTATGGAATCAACCATTTATTTCTACAGGAGAAAATAATAGTACACATTTAATGTTATTAAGAGCTTGCAAAAATGAAGGTTTTACACCCAGATTTATTATTCAGACAAATGATTTATTATGCTATAACAAATATGTGAAATCGGGAGTAGGTATAGGTATTGGCAGAATTGATAACTTTGAACTAATAAATGCTAATGTTAACCTTCTGGATGTTGAAGACTTTGTCGCAAGACAAACAATATATGTTTTTTTCAAAAATCAAACATCATCTGACCACATTAAAGAGTTTATTAATTTTTTAAAGACAAAGGCCTTATGTTAAAAAACTGTTGCGGAACGCGAATTTGTCTTTTTTATGGTCCCCTCTGCCAGACCCCGACCAACAACCCTTTGTGGTTCCCGACATCTGCATCACCTGTGCCCCACAAAATATCATAAAAAGATAGTAGCGAAACAGAGGCGTAATGCGCGCTTGCAGTGGTTGCGGGGGCCGGATTTGAACGGCGACTTCGGGTTGAGGTTCCCAAAATGCAAAAGCATTTTGACCTCTGCCCATTTTCTCCCTCGCTTTATCTCGCACTGCGAGCGCTCGGTCAAAAAGCAAGTTATTCGCCCGACTCGTCGGGCCCATAACCCAAAAAGCAATTACTTCAGTTTCTGTTCTCTCATTCAAAGCAAAAAAAGAACACCGTCAAAGCAAAAAAAGAACACCGTGTGGTGTTCTTTTTGCTTTGGCTCCTCGTGTTGGGCTTGAACCAACGACATCATGATTAACAGTCATGCGCTCTACCGACTGAGCTAACGAGGAATATATAAATTTCTGTGTTAATCAACTGAGGATATCTTTTGTAAGTGTGCGAGCCTCGGTGTGTA